>CAYFTL010000015.1:0-46061 GCA_964346145.1 uncultured Oscillospiraceae bacterium
CTTCCTTTCACGGCAGAATAATATTGATAAAAGGCCTGACCTACCGCAGCAGCCCGCGGAATTGCAACAAAAAATATTGTACTGATCACAATTTGATGAATATCTCCCGTTGGAATATATTCGTCCAGCACGCGTCTCATGATCAACGATGGAATCAGCAAAATGCCTTGCGAAAGCAATACGATTACAAAGGAAGCTATGCTCAACGGAAGATACTTTTTAGCATAACTCCACAATGCTCGTGTTGCTAAGTCTTCGGTCTTCATACATACTCACGCTGTCCTTTCTAAAAATTCTATAAATTGCTTCCCTATATAAATAGCTTATGCAAATCATAATACAATACCAACAATTACATTACAATACTTATTGATTTTATTATGATAGTACAAAGCACTATTCCTGGTTGATGCACAGTTTTTTAGCTTATAAATATAGCATCGCCGAAAAAAACCACATATTTCAAAAATTGTAGCCTCAAAGGCAAAGTTGATTTTGCAATAAGGCTTAAAAAAATTATGTTTTGTGATATAATCCATCCGGGAAAGATGTTTTTTTGCATATCAAGATTATCCATGAAACAAAACAGTTTTAATATATTCAAGTCCCAAAAAATCGTTAAACGAGGAACAACAATGAATAAAGCAGTTATGTGTGTTATGGCCTTCGGCGTATTAATAGGTGGAGTTGACCGAATATTCAAAAACCGACTTGGTTTCGGAAAACGTTTCGAGGAAGGATTTTTATACATAGGCCCCACCGCACTTTCTATGGTCGGTATCATTTGCCTTGCTCCTCTTATTTCCTCAGCTTTAATATGGATTGCAGAGCCCATATATTCATGGTTTGGA
This sequence comes from uncultured Oscillospiraceae bacterium, assembly GCA_964346145.1. Taxonomy (GTDB): domain Bacteria; phylum Bacillota; class Clostridia; order Christensenellales; family Aristaeellaceae; genus CAYFTL01. Next base: position 852 of record CAYFTL010000015.1, read on the forward strand.
ATAGACCCAGGAATGTGCGGCAGCGTTTTTGCCATCGACATGGGCGGTTACCAGTTGGCCATGGGTTTATGTAAAGACCTTGCCATCGGCCGCTTTTCGGGCATTGTGGTGGCAGCGATTTTGGGGTGCACAGTCGTTTTCACCATACCCGTGGGGATGGGCATCATAAAGGTTGAAGATCATCCCTTCTTTGCAAAAGGGATCATGGTCGGTTTGATTACAATGCCCGTTGCTCTTGTGATTGGTGGGTTTTTGTCCGGATTGAATATTTTGCAAGTTTTGCATCAAAACATGTTTGTGTTTATCTTGGCACTAATTTTCACCTTGGGGTTGTGGAAACTCCCTTCGACCATGGTGAAATTCTTTTCGCTGCTTGCCGCAACGCTTAAAATAGTGACCACCGTCGGTTTGAGCGCTGCTGCCATCAGATATATGCTTAATATTGAGATTATTCCCAACATGACTCCTCTTGAAGATGCTATGGCAGTAGCCGCATCCATAGGCGTGATGATGTTGGGTAGCCTACCGGTCGCAGAAATGTTGCAGCGCCTACTTAAAAAACCTTTTGCCTGGCTGGGCGGTAAATTAGAAATTAATGAAACCAGCGTGACCGGCATTTTGATGTCCATGGTAAGCGTTATCCCGACGTTAACCATGCTCAAGGATATGGACAACAGAGGAAAAGTGCTCAACATTGCGTTTATGGTCAGCGGTTCAGCAGTGCTGGCTGCCCATTTAGGTTTTACGGCCGCTGCAGAGCCCAACATGGTGGTGCCTATGATCTTATCCAAATTGTGTGGCGGAATTGCAGGCGTACTCGTCGTGCTTGTGATAACCGCTAAACGCCATGCAGTTGGATGATGATTACGAACATGTACCGTGTTACTTCCTATTATTTATATTCGTTTTGTGATTTTTTATCAACACAATCATATGATTAAACCGGTATGATTGCCCGCTTTCTAGCCCTCTCAACTCAAATGTATGTTGACAGTCCTATAGTTTTCTTGGTATTATTTAGTTTGGTAAATTAATAAAGGTAGATGGTGAAGTGTATGTTTCGTTATGCAGTACGTCGATTTATTACCTCGCTCATTACGCTGTTCCTTGTAATCACGCTTACATTTTTTCTAATGCAAGCCGTTCCAGGAGAGCCTTTCTTGGGCGAGCGCGTGACAGAAGAAATGCGCGATCGTATCATGGCCAAATATGGTTATGATCAGCCCATCATGGTGCAATACGGACGCTATATGCGTGATCTGTTCCGTGGCGATTTGGGATACTCCATGATCGAAAAAGCCGGCGATTCGGTAAATTCCGTTATTGCAAGATATTTCCCCACTTCAATGAAGTTGGGGTTGATGGCGCTTGGTATTGCCATGTTGATCGGCATCCCGCTGGGAATACTGGCCTCAATGAAGCATGGCACGCTTTTCGATAAGTTTTTTGTATTTTTATCTTCTCTATTTGTATCGGTGCCCAGTTTTATCATGTCGATCGCTCTAATGCTGGTCTTCGGAACATGGCTAGCCATATTACCGGTCGCCCAACTCAACGATTGGCAGTCCTACATCATGCCCGTATTTGGCATGGCGATTTACCCGATGTGCAACCTGGCCCGCCTCACCCGCACGACCATGCTGGACGTAACCGGGCAAGACTACATCAAGACCGCCCGCGCCAAGGGATTATCTACTTTTAAAGTTATGTTTAAACATGCGCTGCGCAATGCAATATTGCCGGTCATCACTGCGCTGGGCCCCATGGTAGCCGGAATCCTTACCGGATCTTTCGTGGTAGAAAAAGTGTTTGCCATCTCCGGTATCGGAAAGTATTTTATCGGTTCCATTAGTTCCCGCGACTATTCCCTCATTATGGGTACTACAATTTTCTTTGCCGTGTTGCTGATCCTTTGCAACTACATAGTAGACCTGCTGTATGGAATTATCGATCCCCGCATCAAAATGTAACCGGAGGTATATTCATGAACTATACACCTGATCCAACTTTGGTCCAGAAATATGGCTTAACCGCCCAAGACATAGAGCCTGCTTCCAGCGACGATAAACACTCAATAGACCATATGCGTCCATCAATTTCCTACTGGAAGGATGCGTTTCAACGGTTCTCCCGCAACAAACTGGCCATCTTTATGTTCATTTTGTTGATGATTATTGTGCTGGCCTCAATATTTGGCCCTATCCTCTCCCCCTATACTTACAAAGGCCAATCCAGAGATGTTCGACAAGGTCCTTCCTTTGAGCACCCATTTGGCACCGATAAGCTGGGCCGCGATATTTTTGTCCGTGTGATGTTCGGCACCCGAATCTCCTTGTTGGTTGGCTTTGTCACCATGCTGCTGGTAGGCTTTATCGGCATATCCTACGGTGCCATCGCGGCCTTCGTCGGTGGATGGTGGGACAACATTATGATGCGCTTTGTCGACCTGATGATGACCGTTCCTTCCATGTTGATCATTATCATACTTTCGGTCGCCATGCGGGAACCCATGCAAGAACTTTTAAAGAACCCCAACTTTTCGAGTTTCGCTTCCATGGGCTCAGGCTTAATCTCCATTTTCATCGTGCTTGCATTGTTTAATTGGGTAGGCATGGCCCGGGCAGTGCGCGGTGCACTGTTGACCAACCGCAATCAGGAGTACGTTATGGCTTCAGAAGCCATGGGGGCCAAGTCCAAGTGGATTATCACCAAGCATCTGCTGCCCAACTCCATCGGCGTAATCATCATCAACGCTACTGGCATCGTTCCAAGCGCCATCATGACTGAATCTTTTCTGAGCTTTTTGGGGCTGGGCGTTTCGGCTCCCGTTCCCTCTTTGGGTTCCATGGCCAGCGATGCATTAAACGGTATCCAAAGTTTCCCCATGAATATGATCTATCCTGCCATAATCATTAGCTTGATTATATTGTGCTTTAACGTGCTTGGGGATGCTCTTCGTGACGCACTCGATCCGCGCATGCGCAAGTAATACCAAAGTACGCCAAAGATTGGATGATATGAATATGCAAAATCAAAATGAATTAGTGCTTTCTGTAGAAAATATGAGTGTCGACTTTCATACGGCAAACGGCATTGTGCATGCAGTGAGCGATGTATCCTTTGAGCTACACCGCGGCGAAGTGTTGGGCATCGTAGGCGAATCCGGTTCTGGAAAATCGGTAACTGCCAACTCATTAATCAAATTGCTGCCCAACACAGCCAAGGTAACCGGAAAGATCGACTTGCTGGGACACGATGTCGTCAATATGAGAACCAAAGACATGAACAAAATCCGCGGTAAAGATGTCGCCATGATTTTTCAGGATCCCATGACTTCACTGAACCCGTTGTATACCGTGGGCAACCAATTGACAGAAACCTTAAGCCTACACATGGGGCTTCGCGGCGATGCAGCCAAGAAGCGGGCGTTGGAACTGCTAGACTTGGTCAGTATTCCCCAGCCCGAACTTCGCTTGAAACAGTATCCCCATGAGTTTTCCGGTGGAATGCGTCAGCGCGTTATGATCGCCATGGCCTTGTCGTGCAATCCCTCCATATTGATCGCCGACGAGCCCACCACCGCTTTAGACGTTACAATACAAGCTCAAATTTTAGAACTCTTAAGGGACCTAAAAGATAAAATTGATGCTTCCATCATCATGATCACCCATGACTTAGGCATCGTTTCGGATATCTGCGACCGCGTGAATGTAATGTACGGAAGCCAGCTGATGGAAACCGGCAACGTGGACGACCTGTTTTATCGGACAGCTCATCCCTATACCCAGGCTTTGCTCAAATGCTTGCCCGACGTGGCTGTCATGAGCGGTGCGCGCCGCCTGACCCCCATATTGGGTGCGCCGGTTGACCTAATGATGCTGCCTCAAGGCTGTGCCTTTGCTTCCCGCTGTCCCAGCTGCATGAACGTTTGTTTGAGTCGCCGGCCCAAACTCCATCAGGTGGGTCCCAACCATTACTCCAAATGCTGGTTATCCATGCTGTCGACAGAAGGGCAGGAGAATTGATTTCATGAACATAGACAACAGAGCCAATATCCTGGAAGTTCAAAATTTAAAAATGCACTTTCCGGTGAACAAAGGCCGGAAAAAGCATGTAGTAAAAGCCGTGGACGGCGTTTCCTTCGTGGTAAAACGAGGTGAAACGCTGGGATTAGTCGGAGAGTCCGGTTGCGGGAAATCCACTGTAGGACGCACCATCATGCGTTTTTATAACCCTACCGAAGGCAAAATGATTTTCGATGGCGATGACATCACCACTGCCGATATGGCGCCGTACCGCACACGGATGCAAATGGTATTTCAGGATCCGTATTCTTCATTAAATCCGCGTATGTCGGTAAATGACATTGTCGGCGAGCCGTTAGACATTCAGTTTCCCAACATGCCCCGGAGCGAACGGAATCAGCGCGTTTTAGAGCAGATCCAACTGGTTGGACTGAACAGCGAACATCTACAGCGCTTTCCTCACGAATTTTCGGGCGGCCAGCGCCAACGTATTTCCATCGCCCGTGCTATGGTCACTGATCTTGATTTTTTGATTTGTGACGAACCGGTTTCGGCACTGGACGTATCCATCCAGGCGCAAATCATCAATATGCTGATGGACTTGCAAGAACAAACCGGCATGGCGTACCTATTTATCGCCCACGATTTGTCGGTCGTCCGCCATATTTCCAACCGAATTGTGGTTATGTATCTGGGCCATATCATGGAAAGTTGCGGTTCCGAAGAGCTGTATTCCCATCCGCTGCACCCCTACACACAGGCGTTGCTCAGTGCCATCCCGGTGCCTGATCCCAACACCAGCCGCAACAGCAAGCGCATCGTGCTCCAGGGGGATGTACCCAGCCCGGTTAATCCCCCATCCGGGTGTGTATTCCGCACTCGTTGCCCGAAAGCAAAAGCTATTTGTGCCGATCAAAAGCCCAAATATAAAGACATGGGCGGCGGACACATGGTGGCATGCCATTTCGCCGATCGTTTATAGTTAAAGTATATTTGGCGGCACCGCCGCTAATATAAAAAATTATCCGAGGAGGAAGTATATCTATGCGTAAGGTTCTCTCACTTGTGTTGGTTGCCTTAATGCTGCTGACCGGATCCGTTGCCGCGTTTGCAGAAGCACAGCAGCCAAACGAACTGACCATCGTACTTGGGACCCGTCCCAACCTGGACCCTCACTGGAATGCCGGTTCAACCGGTGCTCTGTTGATGAACCAAATCTACGAAGGTCTGTACAATTACACCGAAACCGGTTTTGAGCTGGCCGGTGCCACCGAAGTAAACGTTTCTGAGGATGGCATGACCTGGACGTTCAAACTCCGCGAAGACGCCAAGTGGAGCGATGGAAAGCCCGTTGTTGCACAGGACTATGTAAACAGCATGCGTCGTCTGGTCGATCCGGAAATCAGCACCATCTACATGAACGACTATGGTCAGTTCCTGAAGAATGGCCCTGCCATTTCCAAGGGAGAGATGAAAGTAGAAGAGCTGGGCGTAAAAGCAATCGACGATTATACGCTGGAAATCCAGCTGGAAAATGTTTGTGCTTTCTTTGATGCCTTGTTGTGCTACTCCACTTTCTATCCTCTGCGTACAGACACCTTCGAAGAAGACGGTTTGGGCAACTGGGCATGGGATGTAAGTAAGCTGGTTACCAACGGCCCGCTCAAAATGATCGCTTGCGATGAAGAGCAGGAAATGGTTTTCGACAAAAATGAAAACTATTGGAACAAAGACAACATTAAGTTGGACAAATTGACCGTTAAATTGGTCGACGACACCAACACCGTGCTGAGCCTGTTGACCACCGGCGAAGCAGACCTGGTCTTTGACTATCCTTCTGAAGAAACCGAAACGATGGCTGAACAAGGCCTATTCCACAGCTACCCCAACCTGGCCACCAACTTCTTGTTGGTGAACAACACCAAAGAGCCCTACAACGATCCCCGCGTCCGCAAAGCGCTGTCCATGACCATTGATCGCGAATTTGTCTGCGAAGTGCTGTTCATGAACACCAAGGATCCCGCAACCGGCTATATCGGTCACGGCTTCCCCGGCGCAAGCGATGAGAAAGACTTCCGCAGCGAAGGCGGCGATTTGTTGAGCTACGATCCGGAAGGCGCTCGCAAATTGCTGAAAGAAGCAGGCTACGAAAACGGCGAGAACTTCCCGGTATTGGAGATCGCCTTCTCCAACTCCAACGCCGACTTCAAAGTGTTGTTTGAGTACATGCAGGCCGTTTGGGAAGAAGAGCTGGGCATCAAGGTTCAACTCACCCCCATGGAAAATGCTGCTATGGCCGAACAACGCGATGCTGGCAAGTTTGACATCACTCCCCAAGGCTGGGGTGCAGACTATGTTGACGTAAGCAACATGCTCTCCATCTTTGTAACCGGCAACTTCATCAATGGCGGCCGTTACTCTAACGAGATTTACGACAAGACCTTTGAAGAAGCTCTGGTCACCATGGATAAAGCAGAACGCATGGAGAAACTACACATCGTTGAAAACACCTTGGTTGCAGAAGATATGGGCATCATTCCCCTATATCACTCTTCTTACAAGATGCTGTACGATGAAAATGTTGTTTCCAACGTACGCGTTAACTCCAACTCTAAGGTTATCCTGACCGATGTGGTCGTGACCAAATAATCTAATCTCCATTTAAACGAGCCGATGGTATTATGCCATCGGCTCGTTCTTTTTATTAATGTTCAGCTACAATAATCTGCCAATTTATTACAATACGCTAAAAGAGAAGCATAATAGAAAATCAGTCTACACCGTTATTTTAAAAACAAAAAATTCATCAACCAACACTGTTTTCAATCCGATATTCAATGCGCTTCTGGGGTGGACCATAATATTATTATCCCTTTCTATCTTTAGTATGAAGCTTTTCTTGACCCTCTTCGTACAGTTGGTTAGCCATGTTTGTATACCGCAAGCCGATTATCGTTGCCGCCTTATCTCGTCCTCTCTACACTAACGATACTTTAATTTGAAAAATACTCCAATTTCTCAACCAGCAGATCTTTGCCTTTTTACCGTTTAAGTGCAATGAGCGACTTTAATCTGGCTATTTTATTCTCTTGATCGTCCACCGACTGTCCATCAACTATACCATAATCCTCGGAAAGGTTGGCAATAATCCGTTCTCGCTCGGCAATCGCCTCTACATACATGCCAATCTGTTCAAAGAGCCGCGCTTTCGAATGAAGCCCATCTAAAAGGCGCGGCTTTTGCTGCAAGCGATAACAGGATTCATAATCCTCAAGCGCTTCCGCATATCGTCCCAAAGTTCTCATGCGGTCCGCGCGATCACACCACACCTGCCATATATCAGCGTACTGGTCAACGGCCACATTCCAGATGTTTAGCGCACTCTCCATGTCTCCTCGCAGCGCAAATATATCCCCTTTCAGAATCATAGCCATATATTCTCTTCCCGGCACCTCTAGGAAAATATCAATATACCCTTCCGCTTCTTCTAACCTGCCATCCGCTATCATATTCAATACGACAGCACGCAGCGCATGAAAGCTACCGGAATGTTTGCGATAAAATTCTTTCGCGAATTCTATTAACGAAAAATGGTTGTCTAGCCAACCATCTCCGCATATCCCGCCATTGGCTTCAATCAACGCCGCCCAACCTAAATGGCTATCCGGCGAGATCGCAACCGCCTCTTTGGCAAATCCATCAGCAGTTTTGTGATCTGCGTATGCCCGATGGTTATATAGCTGAGCCAACAATATATAAGCGTCTACGCCTCCAGGATCTGTCTCGCGACGTTTCATTAGAAAATCGCTGTAATATCTGAAATCCTCATCGTCAATGCGCTTCTGATTATAAATAGCATTTTTTATGCGGATCATTTGATCGCTGTCGGCCACCTGAAACAACGCATCAATTGCAATACCCAAATACGTTGCAATCCGAGGCAGTAGCGAAATATCGGGAAGGCTTGCTCCCGTTTCCCATTTTGATACGGCCTGAGCGCTAACGCCCACAAAATCAGCCAGTTCCTCCTGGCGTGCCGAACGCGACAACCTATAATGACGTATCTGTTTTCCGATGTCCATAGCATTATCCTCCTGACTTTATTCATCAGCTGATAATGAAATTATAGTCTATACAGCTTTTAATAGACAATAGAGGCGTGTTTTAATAGAATCAACCGTTTTCTACATATAAACAACGGCGCACCCATAACTGGCGTACACAGCCTTGTATTTGTATCCTGCCGTTGTAAATATCCGCCATCTTCTTGAGTATCAATAGCTACTTTTCTCAATGCTTGATATGCGCTAGTCTTTTCTCGTCCTGGTTCAACTGTACTTATACAAAAAGAAAGAACTTTTCCTGTAAAGGAAAAGTTCTTGTGGCAGGGGTAGAAGGACTCGAACCCTCAACAAAGGTTTTGGAGACCCACGTGTTACCATTACACCATACCCCTAAACGTTCTTGCGTTGCACGAACATAAAATATTATACACATAAATGCCCATTCTGTCAACGATATTTCAAGTCAATTGCAATTTGTTTTCTATTAGCTTATAACGCTTATTCTCGTTGTTTTCCTTCCCAAAATCGATGATAAGTGATATAATGGCTTCGGTTCTATTTTAAAAATTTCTCAAACAAGAAAGGATCGTCTGTATGGAAGAAACTATGTCAAAGCTGCTTGCAGGCTTCCAAAGTTGCACCTGGCAAAATCTCGTCATGTTGTTGATTGGCGGAGTTCTCATTTATCTCGCCATCACGCGTGAATATGAACCTATGTTGCTATTGCCCATGGGCTTTGGTGCTATTTTGACCAACATCCCTCTTTCGGAGGCAGTGGCAGATACCGGCTTTCTAACCGTGCTTTATAATGCCGGTATCAGCAACGAACTGTTCCCCATCCTTATTTTTATTGCGGTGGGTGCAATGATCGATTTTGGTCCGCTGCTGAAGCAGCCGGTTATGTTGTTCTTTGGAGCAGCAGCACAGTTTGGTATCTTCGCAGCGATGTTAACTGCTGCAGGAATGAACTTTATTTTCCCCGATATCTTCAGCTTGAAAGAAGCTGCAGCCATCGGAATTATCGGCGCTGCAGATGGTCCGACTTCGATTTATGTAGGCAATTTATTTGCACCTAGATACATGGGCGCTATCGCTGTGGCCGCTTACTCCTATATGGCGCTGGTGCCCATGATTCAGCCGCCCATCATACGCGCGTTGACCACCAAAAAAGAGCGCATGATTCGCATGGATGCCGACTATGGATTTGAGGCCTCCAAAAAGGTTAAAATCCTCTTCCCCATCATTGTAACCGTCATAGCAGGCTTTGTCGCACCCATTTCGGTGCCCCTCATCGGTTCGCTAATGTTCGGCAACTTGATCCGCGAATGCGGCGTATTGGAACGCTTGTCTAGCACCGCCCAAAATGAGCTTGGAAACTTGGTTACACTGCTTCTGGGCATCACAATCGGCTCTACCATGAAAGCAGCTGATTTTCTAACGCTGGAAACTCTGCTTATTTTAACTATTGGCCTCTTGGCGTTTGTATTTGATACCGGATTTGGCGTGTTGTTTGCTAAGTTTATCAACCTATTCTCCAAACGCAAAATCAACCCGATGATCGGTGGTTGTGGAATTTCGGCCTTTCCCATGTCTGCCCGTATTGTCCAAAAAATGGCGCAAAAGGAAGATCCTACCAACTTTATTTTGATGCAGGCTATCGGCGCCAACGTTGCTGGACAAATCGGCTCTATCATCGCCGGTTCCATCATATTGGCACTTCTAGCTTAAGGAGGAAAACGGTTTATGGGTATCTTTTTTGAAAAAATCATTGGGTTCATAGCCTCTATTGGAGAAAATATTGTTGCTCGCGATATGGTTTGGGAGTCTTTAAAAACCATGGGCATTGGCATGGGCGGCGTATTTCTGGTGCTGATGGTATTCTATTTGGTCGTCAAAGGATTGCTTAGAGTCTTTCCCGAAAAAACAGAACAAGAATAAACGATATAATCAAAATACGGTTCTCTGCAGATATCTGCAGAGAACCGTATTTTTTATTCAGAAACAACCTCAAATAAGTTTCTTATAGCGACGCTCCTATTCGCCGCCGGGCAGGTTGATGTACCTTTGCCTTTTCACGCATGATTACGTTGAGCACAAGACCGACACCTGCCATGTTAGTCAACATATTTGAGCCTCCGTAGCTGACAAATGGAAGCGGTATTCCGGTAATCGGCAAAAGACCTATAACCATGCCTATATTCTCTAATACGTGGAATAGGATCATGCTCATTACACCCACAATTACATACCGGCCAAAAGGGTCTGTAACTACCTTAGTAAACCAGAGCATTCGAAAAAGTAACACTCCAAATAAACCAACCATCACCATAGCGCCCACAAACCCAAAGGTTTCGCACACGATCGCAAATATAAAGTCGGTATGATCTTCGGGAATATAGTTTAGCGCTGCAAAGCTGCCTTCGGCAAATAATCCTTTACCCCAAAAACCACCGGAACCGATGGCAATTCGGCTGTTGATCGCGTTGAGACCTGCACCGTTGGGGTCCAAATCTGGATTTAAAAACACCAAAATCCGGTCATAGCGAAAACTGTCCCCAGAAGAACTCATCAGCTGCAATAGCAAGATCGCGAGGATCACAGCCAGACAGATCATGCCAAACAAAAGCTTGGGGCTAGTCCCGGAAAGAAACATCATGCCTGCAAAAATTGCAACATACACCAAAGCTGTTCCTACGTCTGGCTGCAACACAATCAGTATCAGGGGCAAGCCAATATAGGCCAACACCGGTATCAGTTCTTTTACCGTTTTGATCGGCTCTTTCCTATCGGCGAAGACTTTGGCCATCGCTATAATAATGGCCAACTTTCCAATTTCAGAAGGTTGGAAGGTACGCCCGGATCCCCAGGCAAACCAGCCGGCCATATTGCCGCGGCCTCGTTCCATAAACAGCACCAAAACCAGCAGCGCAATGTTTCCCCAATAAATCAGCGTCGCCATGCGCGCGTACAAGTCATAGTGAAAATATAACACTGCCGACATTAATATGAGTCCTGCTACAAACCAGATTACCTGTAGGCGAAGGTAGGTAAAAGGCTGATAACGAATCATCTCCAACCAACTGTTAATCTCTTGATTAACCGGTATGGATGTAGCGCTGTATATGCTCAATGCACCAAACAGAACCAAAGCGCAGACCGTCAGGAACAAAATCCAATCGAAATGGCGGATCAGCCGCCTGTCAAAGCGATGAAGGCGCACATAGTTGACTGCCTTGTGAATATTCTTTTGCATAGGTACTCCCCTTGTTATCTCCGTGGTTTCATTCGGCGCGTGTTACAATGTAGTATTCTCCGCCTTTGCATTTTTAGCCAAACATTGCGGAAAAATATAGAAAAGAAACATAGGATACGGCATTCCTGCTGGAGAGCAACCGTATCGCCCAATGTTGTATTTTATAAGCCCTCTTCCCATTCTTCTTTCGTAATGCAGTTTACATGACCGGTTCGTTTTTCACGCATAAGCGGAACCTCTACACCCTCGGTTGTCCATTGATAACGGAATCCGCATTTCTCCTGCACTCGTTTTGATTTGGCGTTTCCATCATAGTATCCGCACCAGACTTTCTTCATAGCGATATCTTCAAAAGCATGGCGAAGCATTTCCCGTACCGCTTCCGGCATCAATCCCTGCCCCCGGAATGGTTTCCCAATCCAGTATCCAAGCTCACACTCATCGTCTCTTTCGATCATATCCGTATGGCCGTTTAACTTTAACTCAATTGCACCAATCGCTTTGTTATCCAATTTTAGGCATACAGCATATGCCTCTCTACCGCAAAAAATGTTCTTGATAATATCTCTGCTCTCATCAATGCTCTGATGGGGAGGCCGCCCGGCAATGGGACCTATGCTAGGATCGCTGGCATATTCATATAGGCTCTCTGCATCGCTTTCCTCCCAGCGGCGCAGGATCAGTCTTTCAGTCTGTAGCATCGTCGCTCCTTATATGTACTCCTCAAACGCTTTTTCCATTTTTAACATGATACTCATCAGCCAATAAATATATATATTACTAATTCTTATCGTCAAAAGCTATGATTCTCTCAATAACGATTTGGCAGCTGTTGCCACTCAAAGGCCAATCCAAACACACAAAACCGGATCACTCTTTACCTTCACTAATGCACAGTTTTATATTCAGTCCGCTGCGTTTCTAAATAAGGGACACAGCATACATAGCAAGGAAAAATTACGCTAAAGATCAAATATATCTTATCATCCATACCACACAAGCCGACACGACACATAAGATTGACCTTGTAGCGCTAACCCTACGCTCAAGTTGACAGTCGGTGTAAATTTGCCTGCATCGCACTTTCCAGAAACCACTGTATAACGGCCTTATCTGCATGCATTCCCTTAAAGCAAGCCTCACCTAATCCGCCAAGGCATTGGACTGTTCAATCCGTATGTCTTCGGTCTGATTCTTTGCATCTAAGTAACTGGTGATAATCTTGATTGCCGTGGGCGACGAGCGCCCTCCGGCAAAACCGTTTTGGATGTACACCACCACAGCAATTTCAGGGTTATCCGCAGGCCCGTAAGCCACGTGCCATGAGTTATTTTCCACATCCAAGTTGCCGGCCCGCACTTTTGTAATGGTCGATGTTCCTGTTTTTGCAGCCATTGGGTACTTAGTGTTTTTATAGTATTTTGCTGCAGTACCATCGTTTTCCGTACTGGTCACCCTACGCATCCCCTCTTGAATGTAAGCAAAATACCCATCTGCCCCTTCGATTTTGTTGGCGATAGAAGGTTCCTTTTCCAGCACTACCTCACCAGTGGGCGAAATGATCTTGTCTACTATTTGCGCATTATATACGGTGCCTCCGTTAGCAATTGCAGCAATATATCTGGCCAGCGCCACCGGCGTAGTTTGAGTGATAGACTGGCCGATAGCCGTCATGACCGTCTCGTTGGCTGTCCACTTCAAATCGTTTAAATAACTTTGAAACGTGTTGGCCAAGAAATTGTTGGATATATACTCGCTGGGCAAATTCATATCCGTCAGCAATATATCGTGGATTCTGCTGGGCCATTCACTCTTGGTTTCAGTCGTGGTTACAATATCCAAAAGCGACTTGGTCACGCGATCTAAGCGTTCCTCGTCATAGGTAATCCCTCTATCCTCGCCGATTTTCTGTAGCTCTTTTTTGATAACTTTGGCTGCATAATAGGGTTTAGAGGTTTGTTGATCATTAATGGCTCGGCTGCTATCGTACAACATGCTTTGGTTGCCTACAAAGCTGCTTTCTTCCCTGAGTTCAATCCCAGTGCTGGATGTAAGCCCCAATTGCGCAGCCCATTTGCTCAGTGTCGTTGAACCTAATCGGTAACCAACCTCATAAAAATAATAGTTACACGAGTTGCTGATCGCACTGATTACATCCATATTGCCATGCCCGTGCGAACTCCAACATTTGGGCGGTCGAGCCGTATCAATGCCTTCACCCTTGTATTCGACTTGATCATATATTGTCTCTTCCGGCGTGACTTTGCCTTCCATAAGTCCCGCCAATGCAGTAACCATCTTAAAAGTTGAACCTGGGGCGTCCTTGGTGCTCACCGCACGGTTAAACATTGGGTAGCGCTCGTCGGTCACCAGGCTATTCCAAACCTGCGGATCAATAGGGCCGGTCAACAAGCTTAGGTCAAAGGAGGGGTAGCTGGCCAAAGCCAATATCCTTCCCGTATTTACCTCGATCACCGCAACCGCGCCAGTTTCTGCAAGCTCAATGTCGATATTGTTTTCTTCATAGGCATCCAGCACGCGGCGATAGCGCCGTTGCCAGCTTTCTTTTTCGATCTCGGCCTGCTGCGCTTCGTTGATTTCTTTGATGTTTTCCTCCAGCGCTTTTTCGGCCACCGCCTGCAAATCGCTGTCAATGGTCAGCTGCACGTCGTTTCCATCCATTGGCTCAATATAAGACAGCTGGCGAATGATCTTGCCGCGGCGGTCAATTTCCACTTCTTGTTTGCCTTGACGATACTCAATAAACGGGGTGAGATGATCTTCCATGGACAGCTCTATACCGGTTTGTCCTACTATAGCATCGGTGCTATAGCCTCGTTCTTTATAGTATTCCATAGTTGCATCGTCAGAAATCTTGCCTACATACCCTATCGCATGGGCAGCCAAAGAGCCGCGGGGATATACGCGTTGGGTACTCTCGCCGATGCTGATGCCCGTCAATTCCATAGAACGCGCTTCAAGCTCGGCCACCGTTTCAAAATCCACATCTTCGGCAATCGTTACCGGCTTAGAGATATACGCGTTCATCTGTATCTCCTGCCACACCGTCAATATTTTAATTTTATCTTCTTCCGGCAATTCTTCCGGAACAGAGTAGTTTTTACACAAGGCGTTAAACAAGTCTTTTACAGCCGTTTTGTTCAGCACAAAATTTGCCCGCCATTGTTTTTCCCGTTTTTCGGCCACCTTAGCATTTGTGGTACCGGTATCAAAAACCCAATTACCGTTGGAATCCCGCTTAAGCCAAAAACCATCAATGGTAGATTTTCCGCGTTTTTCCACTGCGCGAATAACTTCCAATATGGAGTTTGTATAAGCTTTCTTTTGTTCAGTGCTTTTATGGGATGGGTCTCTATAGATTTGCACGTTAAAACATCTACGACTGTAAGCCAAGGGCGAGCCCTTTGAATCCAGTATCTTGCCTCTGGATCCGGTAAGCGTAATGGTCTTGGTCTTTTTTTTGTCCGCCTGTTCGGCGTATGTCTGTTCATTTACTACTTGTAAGTTGTATAGCCGAAACGTAAATGCCGAAAAAATAATCGCCATTACTAACCCAAAAATCAAATATCGGCCTTTAAATTTCTTCATTTAAGTAAACCTCCCCCGGTTCGAATCTGCCTACAACCTGCTAGCTGCGCACTGGCCTCGTCCATAGTCCTGATAAAAAATACAAAAGGCCTCCACATGCAACGCTGATCAAAACTCGCCATAACGTGCTGAGCAGTACCGCTCCAACCACATATCCGCCAGCCAAGTACAGGTACGCAATGTGTACAATTTCATACAACATCACGCCCAACAAATACCCCAACACTCCATTTTGTAGCGCATGTTTGCGCAGCCTTCCCAAATAGCCGCACCCATATCCGATCAGTATTAGCGTCAACGTGTTAAGCCCCATCGCCGCTCCCACCGATACATCGACCAACAGGCCAGTTGTCAATCCATATAGCGTTCCACGCGTTTTGCCCAAGCGCAGGCCCAACGATACTACCATCAGCAAAGTAAAGTTTGGTAAGTATTGACTATGTATAAACAAAGGGAGTATTGTCACATCCAACAACACTGCAACTAGCAGAATCAAACCCGATAAGATCCGCCGCATATGCATCCCCCCGCCATTCTATTCTTGTTTCGCCCAGTTGTCTTCGGGCAGTGAGGTCTCCGGTTGGTCTACATCGTCCGGCTGTTCATTGGAATCTTGATCGCCTTCTTCAGAAGGCATACCAGTCGTGGGATATTCCCAAAATCCCTCCTCTCCCTCAGGAGAAAAAGTCTGCAGTGGCTGTTCGGTCGTCGCTGGCGCGATGGTAGGCTCCGGAGTCGGAGCTTGGGTGGCCTGCGGCAATTTGGGAAGTACTTCGGTATCGGTTTCTACCTGAACGCGCAAAACCAATACTTCTTCCAGCCTTAAAAAATCAGCAAACGGCGTAATCACAACATACGGGCGAGACCCATCCGATTGACGGCTAATTTCGCGCACCGTACCCACGGGCAACCCCTTAGGATACATTCTATCGGTTCCCGAGGTTAACACCCTGTCCCCAGGGGCAATATTGTTTACCGACTCAATATAGTACATTTTGTTTCCATCGTTTGGGCTTGCTCCCGATTCCACTCCGCGGATCACGCCCTGATCCCGAGTTCGCTCCACAATGCACGATACCGCACTTTGCGTATCGATCAGCGTAATTACTTTGGCGTAATTAAGACCCACCTCATAAATGTGCCCTACCAGGTTTCCCGATTTGTCGACGACCGCCATGCCAACTTCTATTCCATTTAGCGATCCCCGATTGATGGAAAACGCATTAAACCATACGCTGGCTTCCTTAGCTATAACGGAAGCAAAAAGCGGATTCAAGTTCCCGTAGCGTCCCTGCGTGTTTAATGCCTCGTTCAGCCGCGCATTTTCCCTGGACATCTCCTCCATCTGAGATATTTCCAATTTGGCATTTGCCAACTCTTCTTCCAAAATACTATGATCCTCTTGCAGCCTGCTGTAGTCTCGAATCCCCTGAACGCCGCTTTTAACCCAATTAATAGAAGAAGTAATCCCATTTTGTATCGGCGAAAATATAGAGCCCAGCGCATTTTCGCTCACAGATATATTTCCTCGACTGCGCACGAAAAGCAAAAAAACGACCGCAACAACTGCCGCCAATGCCAGCAATCCAAAAATAATTTTCCCCGCTTTTCGCTTTCTTTTTCTTACAGCCAAAGATAATCACTCCTCCAAACATTTGCCTATTTTTTCTACTCTTCTGCCGCGCCACTTTTGATAAGTTCAGCCAGCAATTTAGGGTCTGTTGCTACACGCCCCAAACCTGTAATTACAGTTTCTTCCGCATATTCACAAACCGTAACCGGAACCCCTGTCTGCTGCTGAATTCTGCGATCTAGCCCATGCAGGTTGGCGCCGCCACCGGTCAAATGAATCCCCGATTCCAACACATCGCCAGCCAATTCCGCCGGCGTATTTTCAAATGCACTTTGAAGGGCATCCACTAACTGGCAAAGCGGGTCTTCCAGCGCCTTTCGCACATCTTCAGAAGAAACCTCCAAAGCTTCTGGCTTGCCTGTCTGTGCATTACGCCCCTTTAGCATCACCTTATCCCCTTCGTCTTCTGCATAGGGTAAAGCCGTGCCAATATCGATTTTCAAATCCTCTGCAGTCCTAAGACCGATAATCAGCCCATGTTCCCTGCGGAAATAACGCACGATCGCCTCATCCAGACTTAAGCCGCCCAAGCGCATACAACGCGTCGCCACCAGCCCATTCATGGACAATACGGCAATCTCGGTTGCCCCTGCACCAATATCCACCACCATAACTCCCTTAGCCGGCGCCACATCAATGCCTGATCCGAGTGCGGCAGCCATCGGCGTGCGCAGCACTACAGGACGCTTCGCCCCGCTCGCCTGCATTGCCTGAAAGAGTGCCTGTTGCTCAATCTTGGTTGCACCCTGGCATAGGTTTACCACCAAACGAACTTTTTCCATGGGCTTGCGTTTGCCGGTAGCACGCTCAGCCAACACCAGCATGGTCAACGCTGCCAGCTCGGTATCGGTTATGGTGCCATCCACCACCGGAGAAACTAGAGATACTTCTTCCGCCGTGCGGCCAAGCAGCGCATTGGCTTGGCTGCCTACCGCCAACACATCTTTAGCATTTTCACGGTTTACCAGAATCTTGCTGGGCTCTCGGAGCACCATGCCGCGCCCTTCTACAAAGATAGACGTGAAAGCAGTACCCAAATCTATCGCCAGTCCTGTCGTCGAAAAAAAAGCCATTTCGCTCCCGCCTTTACTCTATATCAAAACCAAATTGCCTTAGTTCCTCTGCCAGCCTTTGAACAGGCAATCCCATCACATTCTCAAAAGAGCCTTCAATCTTTTGAACAAATGCGCCTCCTGCGCCTTGAATTCCATAAGCCCCCGCCTTGTCCATCGGTTCGCCGGTAGAAATATATGCCCGTATCTGCTCATCGCTAAGTTGATTAAAAACAACTGCTGTTCTTTCTAAAAAGGCGTGTTCTTTCTTGAAGATCGGTTGCAACAAGCATACGCCTGTGAGCACCCTGTGCTCGTTCCCACTAAGCTTTCTCAGGGTTATATAGGCATGCTCTTCACTTTTGGGTTTCCCCAAAACCTCGCCATCGATTTCCACCAAAGTATCTGCCGCAATGATTAAAGCCGGTTTGTTCCTATAGGCTTCCATTTGGGCGACCGCTCGCGCCTTGCGTTTGCACAGTTCCATAACCACATCCTGGGCACGCCCAGCAACCTCTTCATCCACTTCGGGGACAACCACACTGTATTCAAGCCCCATTCGGCTGAGCAGCTGCCTACGCCTTGGCGAACCGGATGCCAGAACAATGTCAAGTTGCAATACAACATCCCCCAAAAATAAAATGAACATTCAAATACATATTATTATACCACACCGCTTATCAGAATCAAACCACGCCATTTTATTTTGACATAACCCTAATACTCGCTCCATACTTTTTGACGATCAATTAATAAGGCGGAAGGTTTGGTATTTTGCCAAACCTTCCGCCTTATTATATTGATCCTATATTCTACGAGTTAATTGATCCTATATTCTACAAGCACATTAGGATTGTCTGTATTTAGCGCCCTGGACCATCTCGATCGAATCAAATTTGCACGCATCTACACACTGGCCGCAACCCACACAGTTCCAGTCGATAACCGTGTAAGCACCTTTTTTGTTGCCTACCGATTCAAAAACGGCGATAGCATCAAATTGGCAAGCTTTCTTGCATGCGCCACAGGAAACACATTTATCCATGTCGATCAAAGCACGTTGGCGCAAGGAATCGTTGGCCTGCAAAGACCCAGTAGGACAGTTGTCCGCACAGCTCATGCACCCTACGCATTGGTCGTAGTCAATAATCGGCAGGTTGTCTTTCATTGTAATGGCACCAAATTTGCAACTACGCGCACATTTACCGCAACCTATACAGCCTGCAGTACAACGATTGCGCACAATTTTGCCTCGTTCCATAGCGTTGCAGTCGCGGATAACTGGTAGGTTTACTGGAATCAGTTCCAGCACATCCCGAGGGCAGGCTTCTATGCACAGCCCGCAAGACTGACACTTTTCGGGATCTACTTCAGCCAACCGGTTTTCGCTAATGGTTATTGCACCGAAGGGGCAGGCTTTTTCGCAGTTTCCTAAGCCTAGGCAAGCGTGCCGGCAGGCCTTATCGCCGTTGCCTACCAACGAAGCGCTACGGCAATCCTGCGGACCTTCGTATTGAAAGCGAACGCCACAGCGGTCCAACCCGCCCCTGCAGCGCACTTCTGCTACCTTGCGTACTTGGGGAGCGACCGAAACGCCCATAAGTTCGCCAAGTTTTTGAATGGTTTTATTGCCACCAACGGGGCAGAGTTCTACCGAAACTCCGCCTTCAGCCACCGCTTCCGCATAGGCATCACAGCCCGGATATCCACATCCGCCACAGTTTGCACCGGGCAGGGCTTCCCGTACCGCATCCTTTAGCGGATTTTGGGGCAAGGCCAATTTTTTGTTGGCTACGCCCAACAACGCCCCGAACACCAGCCCCATCGCTCCCAGCGCCAAAGCTGCGATCAAAATCGGACTCATATTGTGCACTCCCCCTCCTCTTTATTGAATTAAGCCGGTGAATCCCATAAAAGCTACGGACATTAGGCCAGCCGTAACCAGGCTGCCGGGAAATCCTTCCATCCAGCTAGGCAGATCCATCAGCTCCATTTTTTCGCGAATTCCGGCGAACAACACAATCGCCAGCATAAAGCCCAAACCACCGCTAACTCCGTTAACCACCGATTCAATCAAGTTATAGCTGCTGGTCACATTCAGAATCGTAACACCCAGCACCGCGCAGTTGGTGGTAATCAAGGGCAAATAGACGCCCAAAGCCTGGTAAAGCGAGTAGCTAACCCTGCGCAGCACCATTTCCACCAGCTGCACCAGCACCGCAATAACCACGATAAAGGCTATGGTTTGCATATACTCTATGCCCATGGGTACCAAAATATATTGCTGCACCAGGTACGTAGCTAGCGAAGCTACCCCCATAACGAACGTAACCGCAACGCCCATACCTACAGCAGTTTCTAGCTTTCTAGAAACCCCAAGGAACGGACAAATGCCGAGAAACTGGGACAGAACAAAGTTGTTAACGAATATTCCACCCAAGAAAATAATTATCAAATTATTCATCAACTTTCTCCCCCTTTAAACCGATTTTTGAACGCGATTTATGATTGTGTTCACGATTGCCATAAGCAATCCTAGGATGATAAACCCTCCGGGTGCTTGGGTTGCAATCGTCATCGGCTGATAAGTCTCCGAAATAATTCGAACGCCAAACAAGCTTCCCGCGCCTATCAGCTCGCGTACGCTGGCCAGCAAAGTGATCGCCAGCGTAAACCCTATCCCTGATCCCAGTCCATCTAGCAATGAGGACAATGGCGAGTTCTTAAACGCAAAGGATTCGGCGCGCGCCAATATAATACAGTTGACCACGATCAGCGGAATATAAATGCCCAACGAAGCATCCAACGCAGGCAAGAAACCCTTGATTAACATTTGGACGATGGTCACAAAGGTCGCAATAATCACGACAAAGGCAGGAATTCGAATTTCTTCCGGGATCGCCTTACGCAGCAGAGAAATTGCCAAGTTAGAACCCATCAACACAAAAGTAGTTGCCAGCCCCATTGCAATTCCGTTGCTTGCCATCGTGGTAACAGCCAGCGTAGGACACATGCCCAGAACCAAACGGAAAGTTGGGTTTTCGTTTAAAATCCCATTTAAAAATACTTTTCTCAGCTTCATGGTTATGCTCCTTTCTGCTGTTGATCGCCTTCAACAGTAGCCGAAGAATCTGCATCGGTTTCCCCTGTAGATTCCGGACTTTGTGCTTCGGTCGCACTGCTGGCCGCATCGACACTGGAATCAGTGTCCTTCTCTGACGTCTGGGTCTCCGCCGCAGATTCCGAGGTTGCACTGCTGGTCCCATCGGTTTCGGATTCGCCTGCAGCTTCCGTAGCGCTGGATGTGGCATCCGATTCGGTGGTTGCACTGCTCACAGCATCGGATTTTTCAGGCAAGCCATCCTTTAAGAATTTGTCGAAATAATCGGCAGCCTGAGCGATTCCGCGCATTGCCGCATTAGCCGAGTTGGTCGCGCCGCTAATGGTATCAGCCTGATTAACTGAACCTTCGTCGGCCAGCATTCCAGAAAACTGCCCTAAAAAATCTGGTTCGGTTATCTTGGAACCGTAGCCTTCCGTTTCGTTGTGCTCCACAACCGCAACCTGGACGATCTTGCCATCGGAACTGATGGCGACATTCATGTGAATATCGCTCCGGCTGGACGGGGTTAGCACGTCAAACACATAGCCAATTCCATCGCGCATATTGACCAAATACACTTGGCGTATCGTATCATATCCCAGGAGTTCAAAGGGAGCCAGCGCTTGAATGGTCAAACCGTTTTCAAACATACTAAGCATTTGAGCTTCTTCTTTGGTGGGTTCGGTTTTTACCGCTAGAGACACATCTTCAGTGGGTATAATCCCCAACTCGTTTACCGCATACTGGGTTGCATCGCGCACCGCATTTTTTACAGAAGATGTGGAGACCGTCGCACCGCCAATGGTATCGACCTCGCTATCCACATTCTCCGGGCCGGCGGCAATTCCCCAAAACTGGCTCAAAAACGGCTCTTCGGTAATCTTGCTGCCCAGCCCGGCAGTCTCGCTCTGTTCGTTTATAACCAAATCGGTAACTGCACCGGCAGAATTGATTCCCAGCGTCATCTCTATGGAGCCTTTGTAGCCTTGAGAGCTAAGCGCAAACACGTAGCCCAGTGTATCCTCCCCAAATTTTGCATCAAATACCGAGCGAATAGACGGATACTGTTGAGCGTTGCTTAACTCCATTTCATCAAAGCTTTCAGCCTGGGGAAGCACGCGCAATTTAGACTCGTTCAAAATCATTTGTTGACGCTCGGCTATCGGCCCTTTGGTCAGCTCGTTGGTGACACCCAAACAAATCGCAGCCACTACTGTAAATAACAGCAAGCGAATGGCAGACTTGGCAATATCACGCATTTAGCTTCCTCCTTCCGTAAAGCCGCGGTTTGGTATAACGATCGATCAGTGGCACTGCCAGGTTCATAATCAAGATAGCGTAGGATGCTCCTTCAGGATATGCCGGGTTGTACCTGCGGATAATGAAGGTCAATACGCCGCAACCAACCCCCATAATCAGCCTGCCTACAGGCATTACCGGGGAAGATGCGTAATCTGTGGCCATAAAGAAAGCCGCCAGGAACAATCCACCGCTAAGCAGCTGATAAAGGGCCGAATCGGTGCTATCCATAAGATTGCCCGAAAAAATCCACGAAAGTATGAATACGGTGCCCAAGAAAGCAACCGGAACGCGCCAGGAGATGACCTTGGTGACCATTAAATAGATGCCGCCAATCAAAAGCGCCAACTTGCTGGTTTCCCCAATGACGCCAGGTACGTTACCTAAAAACAAATTCCATAGCGGAAAATCGGCTGCCTGGGCAGCTGCCGCTAACGGCGTTGCCGAGGCAATGGCATCTGATCCCATGATGGGCACATTAAAGGCGGCACCGCTCATGAGTCCGCCCCAAGACACCAGCAGGATCGCCCGGGCTGCCAATGCAGGGTTCATAAAGTTTTGTCCCAACCCGCCAAATATTTGCTTGACCAACACAATGGCTATGGCGCTACCCACAATCGGTATCCAAAACGGTACCGTTACCGGCAGGTTGTAGGCCAACAGCAAACCGGTTACAATCGCGCTGCAATCGTTGACTGTTACCGGGCGCTTCATAGCCTTCTGAGCGATTGCCTCCCACATGACGGCGGAAAAAACCGACAAGGCAATAATCGCCGCGGCGCGCCATCCAAAGAAAATGATGCCGGCAATCCCCGCAGGTGCTAGAGCGATAATAACGTGCAGCATGATCCGCTGAGTGGTTCGCTTGGTGCGTAGATGGGGCGAAGAAGTCACCCGCCAGCGCATGGTTGCTTGATCTTGTTCGTTCTGTTGCATGGTGTCTTCCCCCTATTTCAATCTGTTCCGTTTGTTAATTTCGCGCTTGGCCACGCGAATCGACTGAACCAGCGGCAACCGAGCCGGGCAAGTGTAGCTACATGCGCCGCATTCAAAACAGCTCATTGCATTTTGTTGCTCGGCGCGATCAAACATAGCCCGCTGGGACAGCTGATGCAACTCAAAAGGCACCAGGCGTATCGGACATACATTCACGCATCCGGAGCAACGAATGCAATTGCTCACAAAACGCTCCGGCGTATTGTCGGTCAAAAACAACAATCCACAAGTGCCTTTTACAACAGGTGCATCTAGCCTATACATCTGATTGCCCATCATAGGGCCACCGTTAATCATTTTGTTTACAGTAGGTGCAAGACCGCCGCACTCCTCAATCACGTGCCCTACCTGGGTGCCTACGCGCACCCGTAGATTGCAGGGCTTGCCAACTTCTCCGGTAACAGTAATGACGCGTTCGATCAGAGGTTTGCCGGTTTTAAGGGCATGATAAATCGCTGCAGCCGTGGACACATTAAATACTACCGTTCCCACATCCATGGGCAAGCCGCCATCCGGGACCTGACGCTTAGTTACGCTGGTGATTAGAAGCTTTTCACCACCTTGGGGATACTTGGTTTTAAGAGGCGCCACATGAACCCCCTTGCCAGCACAAACTTTTTGCATTGCAGCTATGGCATCGGGTTTGTTGTCCTCAATAGCAATATAGCCGTTTTGCGCCCCCACCGCTTTCATAGCAATCAACAAGCCCTGCAAGACCGCTTCGCTGTCTTCAACCATCACTCGATGATCTGCGGTCAAATAGGGCTCACACTCGGAACCGTTTAATATGATCGTATCAATCTTTTTGTCCTTAGGCGGCATTAATTTTACCTGAGTAGGAAAACCCGCACCACCCATGCCGACAATGCCCGCCTCGCGAATGCGGGACAGTATTTCTTCGTTGCTTAACTGCAGAGGATCGCTAACGCCTTTAATATCTGTAACCCATTCATCCTTGAAATCGTTTTGAATGGTCACCGCCTGGGAAGAATTACCGTCCGGCGACATGCTGGTTTCCATGCTTGTCACAATCCCCGACACGCTGGAATGTACCGGGGCGCCGACAAACCCGGTGGGTTCTCCCACCTTTTGGCCCATCAACACTCTGTCACCTTTTTTTACCAATGGTTCACACGCCGACCCAATGTTTTGGGACATCAATATCACTACAGTGTCGGGCGGTGCGATTTGGGTAATAGACATAGGGCCCGTTGTCCGTTTTCCGTTGCCAATTTCCCGCGGATGCAAACCACCCGAAAAGGTTTTTGTCCTCATCAATTAACGACTCCCCTTTATCCTTTAGCTTCAAACTCTCTCTATATTTTAGTATAGCATATATGAAAACCATGTGCTATATTCGGCACACATCAATTAGCCATCAATATTGGTAGAACTCCGTATCTCTTCTACCCGTTTTTGAGCAGAATCTAACATGTTTTCGGCGTGGATCAGTCCGCTTTCGCCTTGATCCGCCCCGCCTACCATCCGTGCCAGTTCGGATATCCGTCCTGCCCGATCCAGCCTATGTACCGAGCTGTCGGTTCGCTCAGATTGAATCTGTTTTTCCACCACAAATTGCTCATCCCCCAGCGCTGCAATCTGAGGCAAGTGGGTAACGCAAATCACCTGGCGTTTGGCGGCAATTGCCGCCATCTTTTCGCCTACAACTTGGGCCATGCGACCGCTAATTCCGGTATCAATTTCGTCAAAAATCATGCAGTCGACACCCTCTTGGTCGGCCGCAATTACCTTTAGCGCCAACATAATCCGGGAAAGTTCGCCGCCCGATGCCACATTGGCCAAAGGTTTTACAGGCTCTCCAGGGTTAGGCGATATTAAAAATTCTACCACGTCATTGCCCCGTTCGGTGAACGCGCTTTCCTCATCGGTATTCGGCTCAAAATGCACCTGAAAGCGAACACGTTCCATGCCCAAATCCTGAAGCTGTACCAGCATTTTTTCTACGAACTTGCACGCTAAAGCCCGCCGGCTTTCGCTTAAATCTTTGTTGGCCGCAACCAGTTTCTTTTTATCTTCCTCAAGCTTTTTGCTTAAGCGCTCCAGCGCTTCATCGCCTTCTTCTATCATCTCAAGATCGCGCTTTAAAGTTTCACGAAAGGCAATGACATCGCCTAAATCTGGACCGTATTTTTTCTTTAACCGATTTATTGTATCCAACCTGGCCGCAACTTTTTCCGCCCGATCCGGATCGTACTCAATGCCGTCCCTTGCGTTTTGCAGTTCATATCCAATATCTTGAACCAAATAATAGGCTTCATCCAGCCGCCTGTACAGATCGTTGTAGCGCTCGTCGACTTCAGCAATCAAGCTCAACGAATCCGCAGCGCTGCGAAGGGATTCCTGAGCGCTCGGCGATCTGTCGCTGCCCATGTATACAAGATTATACGCGCTATTTACGCTGTCGGCTATCTTTTCCGCATTTTCCAACAGCCTATTTTGTTTTTCCAGCTTTGAGTCTTCGTCCGGCTTTAAGCGAACCACTTCAATCTCTTCCAACTGAAAACGAATCAGATCCAGTCGCCGCTCCCTGTCGGCCTTATCTTCAGAAAGCTTCTTAAGCTGTTTTTGAGTAGATTTGTATTCGAGGTATACAGCCTTGACCATTTGCATCTTCTGTGCGTGCTCTGCGCCGCCGAAGTTGTCCAAGTAGTTTAAGTGGTTGCCTGCCGACAGCAAGGATTGATGCTCGTGCTGGCCGTGCATGTCCACCAGCAATGTGGTCAGCTGTTTTAGCTGGGCCAGGGGCACCACACTCCCAGATACACGGCAGATATTACGCCCAGATGCCGACAGTTCCCTGCTGATCACCAACATGCCGTCCTCATCTTCAAGGCCAATATCCGCCAAATATTCACAAACCTTTTCATTGCCCGCTATGTCAAACACTGCTTGAACCGTGGCCTTATCCGAACCGGTCCGGATTAGATCCCTGTCTGCCCGGCCGCCAAGTGCCAAGTTCACCGAATCCACCACGATGGACTTGCCGGCCCCGGTTTCGCCGGTTAATACGTTCAACCCGCTGCCCAATTCCATATGCAGTTGTTCAATTAACGCAATGTTGCGTATGTTGATTTCAAGTAACATTATCTTTCCCTCCCCGGATGCCTGAATTTTACCGGATCATGGAGCGGAAACGCGTCATCACTTCGCCCACAACATCTTCGCTTTTTGCAATAACCAGCAGCGTGTTATCCCCCGCCAAAGTGCCCACAACCTCAGGCCACCTTAAACCGTCCACCGCTTCACAAGCGGCATTGGCGCTGCCCGATAGGGTCTTGATTACAATCAGATTGTTTGCGCTGGTCATAGACAGCACCGACTCGCTAAAAATCCTTATAAAACGATCGCTCAAACCTTTTTCTGCAAGGTCTGCTGTGGCGTACTTATATCCACCTTTTTCCGATAAAACTTTAAGCAAACGCAACTCTTTTATGTCCCTGGAAACCGTGGCCTGAGTAACATTTACACCGTGGCGGCGCAGTTCTTCGGCCAACTCTTCTTGGGTCTCAATATCTTTGTTGCCGATAATGTCTAGTATGATTGTATGTCGTTGAGACTTCATGTTTTACCTCCTATGTCAATGCGTCCACTCGGCTAATTTGCCGCGCAAAATTTCAAAAAAATTATGGGGTTGCAGACGGACAAACTGCGCATTCTTTTGC
Source organism: uncultured Oscillospiraceae bacterium (assembly GCA_964346145.1). GTDB lineage: Bacteria > Bacillota > Clostridia > Christensenellales > Aristaeellaceae > CAYFTL01. Next base: position 27,569 of record CAYFTL010000015.1, read on the forward strand.
GATCGAAGAATGCGCACCGTACGCGTTTGTTCACTCATCTGAATGGCATGCCTTCCGTCGACCGCCATCTGTATTTCTCTGGGATCCCCCAACATATTCACTGTTATGGGCTGATCCGCCGGCAACACGATTGGCCTTGTGCCCAAGGTGTGCGGACAAATAGGCGTGACGATAATGCACTCCATTTGGGGCGCAACCACCGGACCCCCGGCCGAAAAGGAATAGGCAGTAGAACCGGTTGGACTGGCCAAAATGACGCCGTCGCCCACCAGCCTGGCTACTTGCATGCCCGCCATTTTAATCTCTACGCCAATCGCACGAATGACAGCTTGGCTACGCGTAAAAGTGACTTCATTCAATGCAAATTTGGGTTCTTGCCCTGGAGCGCGCGCTTCCAAAATCATTCTATTTTCAATAAATACATCTTGGGTCAACAGCTTATGAATCTGTTCGTCTATATCAACGGAATCGATCTCGCACAAAAAACCCAACCGCCCCACGTTTATGCCCAAGATCGGGAGTGCGTTGGGCAGGGCTATATCCAGCCCCGAAAGGAGGGTTCCATCGCCACCCAAAACCACCAACAGATCGCACTCAGAAAAACCAAACTCTATATTTGCGTTCGATCTCCCCAAAGCTTGCGCCAAAAGTTCGTCAGTACAGACTCGAATTCCGCGTTTTTCAAAAGAACCTACCACAGATTTAGCCACCGAAATCGAGTTGGGTTTTGTAGGATTCCACCAAATACCCACTTTGTTTATTTTCATCACTGCACTCAACGCCTTTCACTTAATAAGTATACCAGAGACGCATAAATATACAAGCAAGCATTTCCTTGATTGGACTATTTTTTTGGTAAAAAAATCGCGCACACAAAGCCATAAAGCTTTCATGCACGCGACAGCTACATCCTTGTGGTTTATTCACCATCACTCTTTGGGTCTGCGTTGAACCTTTTCAAAAAAATCGGAGATTGATTTCAGGATGTGCTCGGGCGTAAGTCCACATTCTTCCAGCTGTTGGTAGCGTGTAGCGTGTTCAATAAAGCAATCGGGCACGCCCAAATTGAGTACTTTGTTGTCTGCTCCGCGTTCCGTCAGATATTCAAGCACTGCCGAGCCGAAGCCTCCCTCTACCGCGTTGTCTTCCAGCGTCACCAATGCAACATTTTGCCTTACGAGCTGATCCAGCAATTCGGTATCCAGCGGCTTAATAAAGCGCGCATCCACCACGCCGCAGGATATCCCTCTGCCCGCCAAATCAATGGACGAACGCAAAGCGTATTTAACCATGTTACCAACGGCCAACACCATCACATCGCTTCCCTGGGTAAGCGTCTCCCACTTGCCCAACACGAATGGCTGATCTGACCACATGCTGTGTCCCAGATCGTTGGCCTTTTTTGCATAGCAGATGGCCAACGGCCCTTGCGTTTGAGCGCTCATTTGCATAATGCGCTCCAAATCATGGGCATCCCTCGGGGCAACTACGGTTAAATTCGGCATGTGGCGCAAGAAGCTAAACGCGTAAATCCCTTGATGGGTTGCTCCATCTTCTCCGTTGAGCCCTGTCCTATCCACTAGGAAGGTCACCGGCAGGTTGTTCAGGCATACGTCGTGCAAAATCTGGTCGTATCCGCGCTGCAAAAAAGTGGCGTACACCGCAAAATAGGGGCGCAATCCACTCATCGCCATCGACGCAGCCATCGTTACGGCATGTTCCTCGGCAATGCCCACATCAAAATACCTATCACCAAACAAAGCTGCATATTCGGCGAGGCCGGTGCCTCCGGGCATGGCCGCCGTAATTGCAACAATTTTGCTATTTTGCTTGGCCAGGCGAATCAACTCCTGCACCATCACTTCGGCATTGGTCCGGTCGGCATTTTGTACCAGCTGTCCATCTTCGACAAGGAACGGGGCTACTCCGTGAAAATTTTCGGGATGCTTTTCTGCTAAAGAATAGCCTTTCCCTTTTTGAGTAACGACGTGGAGCAGCACAGGCCCTTCGGCCTTTTTTGCACTGTTAAGTACATCGATTAACAGCTCGGTATCGTGTCCGTCGATGGGGCCTTGATATTCAAATCCGAGCGCTTCGAAGAAATGGTCGTTCACAAAAAAACTCTTGATTGCGTCTTTAATGTGTTCTACTCCATTGGCTAGCGGCTTTCCGACTGCAGGAATCCTGTTCAATGCTCCGCGCACCACAAATTTTGCCCTTCGGTAAGCATTGCTTTGACGCATCTTGGTCAAATGACCGGACATGGCGCCCACGTTAGGCGCAATCGACATTTCGTTATCGTTTAAAATTACAATCAGCGGCGTTTCCGTGTTTCCCGCATCGTCCAGCGCCTCATAGCACATGCCGTTAGTCAATGCGCCATCGCCCACGATGGCCACCACCGAATGCTTTTGTTTTTGCAAATCGCGGGAGCGCGCCATGCCAAGCGCTACAGATATAGCAGTGCCTGCATGGCCGGTATCAAACGCATCGTGCACACTTTCTTTATTGCGCGGAAACCCACTGATGCCGCCTTTGGTGCGCAGCGTAGTGAATTGCTCTTTTCGTCCCGTCAATATTTTGTGCACATAGGCCTGATGGCCTACATCAAAGATAAGCTTATCCTCCGGTGTATCAAACACCGTGTGAAGCGCCACGCTGAGCTCCACCACCCCAAGATTAGAGGCCAGGTGTCCCCCGCGCTCAGCCACCGTTTGAATAAGCATTTCTCGAATGTCTGCGCATAGCAATTTGCGCTGCTGCGCGTTTAGTTTTTTAATCTCTACCGCAGAGTTTATATTTTCTAACATTGCTAACCCCTGTCACAAAATTTACATTACAACGAACGCTAAAGCTACACCCAATAGCCCACCGATCAGTACTTCTAATGGCGAATGTCCCAGCAATTCTTTCAAAGTTTCGTGCACCACATCGGGATCCGAAGAAAACATCTTCTGGATCATTCGGTTAATTGTCGCTGCCTGTTTGCCCGCTGCGCGGCGAACGCCAGCCGCATCGGTCATAACCACCATGGCTAAAACGGCAGCGATGGCAAATACGGCCGAATCAAACCCATGGGAAATCCCGATGGATACAGCCAACCCACAAACGACCGCTGAATGGGAACTGGGCATTCCTCCCAATCCGAAGAAACGCTTCAACCGCAGTTTGCGTTCCACCAAAAGAGTTATGAGCACTTTTAAAGATTGAGCCACGAACCAACCCAAAACGGCCACCCAAAACACTTTATTGGAAAGAAAATCTGAAATTGTTTGCAATTACCGTTCCTCTTTTCCACGAAGTAGATCGTCGTTTGTTCTGAGCCGCAATTACCGCACCCGGTTTTCCATATTCGCCAGCATATCCGCGAAAAACTCGGTTCGCTTGTTAAACACCTTGAGCGCGTCTGCTGCTTCTTTAGACAAGCGTGCCGCTTCGGCTTTGGCCCCCTCCAGGCCATAGCGCGATACTGCTGTAAGCTTGCCGCGCGTTTGATCTCGGCCAGCCTGCTTGCCCATGGTTTCCGTATCGCCTTGCACGTCCAAAATGTCATCCACGACTTGGAAAAGCAAACCAAATTTGGTACCATAATCGGTCAAGGCCTCCAGCTGGGGATCATTGGCACCGCACAACCGTCCGCCGGCGCGCATGCCTGCCACGAAAAGCTGAGCGGTCTTATTGTATTGAATATAGCTCAAAGCATTTTCTTCGGTGATCTTCTCCGTTTCGCAGTACAAATCCATGCTTTGGCCGCCCACGATTCCGGTAACACCAGCGCTGCTGGCAATCTCATCGATGGCCAGAACATGTCTGTCCAAATATGCCGGATGCCTCAGCGCATTTTTCAGCATACATTCGAAGGCGAAGCTTAGTAGTCCATCGCCTGCCAAAATCGCCTGTCCTTCACCGAAGGCTACATGGGTTGTCGCACGGCCTCTGCGCAATTTATCGTCGTCCATTCCGGGCAGATCATCGTGTACCAGCGAATAATTGTGTATCATTTCCAAAGCGCACGCCGGCAGCAAGGCTTGATCCAGCGGCCCGTGCAGCATGTCCACCACACCTAGCAATAATGCAGGGCGCACCCGCTTTCCGCCTCCTAGCACGCTGTAGCGCATAGATTCACTCAGTATCCAGGGCATTTCGCCCAGCTGGGGGATTCGGTTTTCAAGTTCGGGCAGCAGTGCTTCAAGCCCGGCCTCCACCATACCAATATATTTGTTATAACGTTCGTTCACGACACATCCACCCCTTCCATATCTTCTTGTTTGAAGGAACCGGGTTCCCCGGTTAGTTTTTTGATCGTTGCTTCCCCCTGATCCAGTATCTCTTTCAATTGTTTGGACAACTCGACACTTTGTTCATAGGTTTTTAAGGATTGCTCCAGCGTCAGTTCTCCTCCTTCAAGGGCTTCTACCAGTTCGGTCAACTGCTGCAACCCATGTTCAAACTCAACCTTTGATGTTTTCTTCTTTGTCGGCACCGACCGTACCCCCTTGCATTTTTGGGCCTATATTTTTTGTTTTTACCTGAACACCGGCTTGGCCACCGGCCATAATCAGGGTCAGCACATCCCCCGGATTGATTTGAGAAATATTTTCCACCACCGCGCCTTGCTTTTCCACAAAAGCATAGCCACGGTTCAGCACCGCCTTTGGATCCAATCCACTCAGCATGTGCTGCACCGACAACAGACGCATGCGTTCCTGCTGCACCCTTGCACGCACCGCAGCCTGTGCCCGTTCCTCAAACCTTTGAAGCCGTTTCCGAGGGCCATCTATCAACATAAGCATTGGACGAGCGAGTGCAGCCGCATTGGAAACTCTCTCATATTTGACTTTGAGGATTTCCAATTTGTTGTTTAGTAGTTGCTTCGCTTGGCCAGCGATTCGATCGATTTCATTTTTGAGATTTTGATACACCGGCACCGATATCTCTGCAGCGGCAGAGGGAGTGGGCGCGCGCATGTCTGCCACGAAATCGGCGATGGTGAAATCTGTTTCATGACCTACACAGGAAACCACAGGGATGTCGCTGGCAAAGATAGCGCGAGCCACGACCTCTTCGTTAAAGGCCCACAGATCTTCCATGGAGCCTCCCCCGCGGCCGCACAAAATTATATCCACAGATCCCTCTTCGTTTAAAGCTTCTATGGCCTGGGCAATTTGTACACCTGCTCCTTCGCCTTGCACCGCCGCCGTTCTCACAAGAATATCCATTCGTGGAAAACGCCTGCGAACCACCTGCACAATATCGCGCAGCACTGCGCCGCTTTCCGAAGTAACTATCCCAATTCTCCTGGGTAACAAGGGCAGCTGCTTTTTTAGGGATGCATCAAATAGCCCTTCTTCAGTCAGCTTTTGTTTGAGTTCTTCAAACTTTTGATGCAGGTCACCTACGCCATCTTCCCGCATTTGTTCGCAATAAAACTGGTAAGCACCGTCCCGCACAAACAGCGACACACTCCCCGTCAGAATAACGCGCATTCCATCCTGAGGGTCGAAATTCACCTGCTGTGCATTCTGACGAAACATTACGCATTGGATGCGCGCCTCTTCGTCTTTTAAGGAAAAGTACCAGTGTCCGCTATAGTGCCGTTTTAACCCGGATATTTCGCCGCGTATGCGAACCATACGCAACATAGGGTCTGCCGCCAACTGCCGTCTAACGTACTCGTTTATCTGGCTGACAGAAAGGATCCACTCATCGGCCATAACGTCTTGCCGCCTCCAGCGTATTTTTAAGCAGCATCGTGATGGTCATCGGACCTACGCCTCCTGGAACAGGAGTGATCCAGCCCGCAACTTCCGAAACCGGCTGCGTATCCACATCGCCGCACAACTTTCCGTTTTCATCGCGGTTCATGCCTACATCAATTACGGCCGCTCCCGGCTTTACCATATCGGCCGTAATGAATTTTGCCCTGCCGATGGCCACGACCAGCACGTCGGCATTTTTAGTGAATGCAGATAAATCTTTGGTACGGGAATGGCAAACGCTGACTGTGCAGTTGTTTTCGAGCAATAGCATCGCCATAGGCTTGCCCACAATGTTGCTGCGGCCAACCACCACGGCGTTCGCACCGGACAATTCCACGCCCGAACGCTTTAGCAATTCAATACACCCTTGAGGCGTGCAGGCGACCAGGTTGGACTGTCCGACAAACAAAGCACCCGCATTGGCTACAGTAAAACCATCCACGTCTTTTTTAGGATCTATCATCGAAATCACTTTGGATTCGTCTATATGTTTAGGCAATGGCATCTGCACCAAAATACCATGGATGGCGTCGTTTTGATTCAGCTTAACGACCACATCCAACACTTTCTGTTCTGGCGTGTCTTCCGGCATGCGGATAACCTCAGAATACATGCCCAGTTGCTCGCAACCACGCGCCTTGTTGCGGACGTACACCTGGGATGCCGGATCTTCCCCCACCAACACCACTGCAAGGCCGGGCGTAATTCCCCGCTCCTTAAGTTGGCTCACCTGCTGCGCTAATTCCTGACGAATCTGGGCGCTAATTGCTTTTCCATCTATCAGTCTTGCTGCCATGTGCGGTACCTCCAATTTATCTATTGCAATTTTGTATTTAAAAATTCCACTTGTCCCATTCTGCGCCAATTTGGGCTACACCCACCGCATTGTCCGAAGACAATTCAGGTTGGCCCCAATACAGGCGCACCGGCAGCCGCCGATCACGCACCCGCTGCGCGGCTAGGGTTCGCAGCAATGCAGAAGATGCCACGCCCCCTGCCACCAACACATCGCGTATGCCTGCCTGGCTGGACGCGGCGCAAATCAGCTTGAGCAGTGTGCGCGCAATACAGGAATACACTTCAGCAGCAACATCTTCGGGCGTAAGCGTTTCTTGTTCGATCCAGCGCTGTGCCTGGGATTCCGCACCTGAAAAACTGCACTCCAAACCCTTTACCGAACCTGCCAATCTGGATTGGCTGTTGCCGCGAACCGCCAACAGTTCCAGTGTAGGTCCTGCCGGAAAGGGCAACCCTAGCGCCACTCCAACCCTGTCCACAAATTGGCCTGCGTGCAGATCTGCACTGCCGCCCACCAATTGCGTACGCATATTTTTCACTTTCACTACTTCGGTGGTTCCACCGGATAAGTGCACCGCCAGAAACGGCTGCTCACCACTAAGCCCACTTTGGGTCAAGGCCGCGCGTACGTGCCCCTGTTGATGGCTGGTCAGCCGCAGAGGAATTCCTAGGCTAGCCGTCAGGGTGCGCGCTGCACCTGCGCCCACTAAAAACACGGGCATATAGCTATTTTCTTCATCCCTAGGCCGATCGCTTGCACAAACCACATCAGCCTTAATTTCGCCTACGTCGGCCTGGAGTTCTTCCATAAGCATTGGCAGATTGCGCACATGCTGGAAAACACCTTCAGACTGCTGTAGCCCCCGTTCACCCAGCGCAACGGTCAACAATTTGCGTTTTTGAACAACCAATTTTTCGCCTTCCACCAGCGCGATTGAAGTCGTGTAGCAGCTGGTGTCTATTCCAAGTGTTCTGCCCATTTTTATTTTTCCATCCTGGCCAGATTTCCTAAAACTCCGTTGATAAAAGTGCCTGCATCTTGGGTGGAGTACTCATGCGCAAGTTCTATCGCTTCGTTTATCGCCACCGCATCAGGTAGGTCGGTAAACAGTATCTCGAATACTGCCAAGCGCAATATGCTCAGATCCACTTTGGTAATCCGGTTCAGCTTCCAGCCCACTGCATATTTTTCGATGAGCTCATCGATCTTTTCAACCTGCTGTTGAATGCCCGAAACCATTTTTTCCATATAGTCGACTTCGAGCTCGCCAGGCTCAATTTCAAGCATGCCCGAACGAGTGTCCGAGCCGCCGTCTCCGCCCATTTCCCATTCATATATAAGTTTCATTGCCGCTGCGCGCGCAGTGATTCTATCCATCGTAATCCTCCATTGCAGTGTTCCCCTCTACAGCACCAAACCGTCCAACGAAAACGCCGGACGGTCTTTCTTTCACAGATCCTGCGCCCGCACACAAACAATGTGGCGCGCTGCCAGTGTGCTACTCCTGGGTAAGTTTTTCTTCATCAGTCACCATGTCTTTTGTTGCAGCGTCGGCCGCCTGATCGCCTTGATCTTCGTTCGCTTCGCCAGAGCTTTCAAATTCTGTTGTTTCAACTTCGTTTTCAAACTCGCCCACCCGCTCGGGCTTTACAGGAAAGGCAACACTAACAGGCGCTGCAATGGCATCCACCGGAGCAATAAGGCGTTCATCTTCTTCCAATTCGCTGATCAGAATCCGAACTTCCCGAACCGTTATTCCAGAATACTCTTCCACATAGTTTTTGATGCTGCGTTGCAAAAGCAAGGTAAGGTTTGGAATATGTGTCGACGACTTGAGCACCATGCTCACTTTAACCGTTATGGCATCGTCATGATTGATGACTTTTGTTTCAAGTTCTACAATTTCATCCCGACTGCCGATCGCTTGGGCGATCAGTGTGTTTAGCGCCGATATGCTGATGCGCACTTCACCCTCTACAGAATCCTGGATCGATACCGAAGTGTTGTCCGATTTGGGTGTGCGTTTGAAAGCAAGGCGAAACAAGTGGATGGAGCCAACCCATAAGCCGACCAGAATCACTACAACAACCAGTGACACGACAAATTTATACCGAAAAACCCAACTTGCCAGGATATCGCCAATATTGTGGAAGGTTTGCGGATCCAGCCAATTCAACAAAATAGCTGCAATGGCCACAAGGCCAAACAATCCGTACAAAAATCCACAAAGCGCCATAACCATCTTGTCGCCCAAACGCAACCTCATAACACACTCACCAACCTTTGCACTAATTTCAATCAAGCCCCAAAAGCGGTATCCGCAGGGGCTTGATTAGGCTTCTATTCTTCGGTATTTGGATCGGTATTCTCTTGTGGTTCTTGGGGCTGCTCTTCCGTCTCAGGGGCAGCTTCCGGCAAGTCTTCTTCTGCGGTATCGCTTGCATCGCTTTGCGCTTTGAGCAGCAAGCTTTGCTGTTGTTCCAGTTCTGCAGCAGCCTGTTGTTCGCGCTCAAAACTAATGGCCTGCACTTGGACATCCACTGACTCCACTGTTAAACCACTCATGGTTTCCACAGCCTTTTTAACATTCTTCTGTATGGCCCCGGCAACCTCAGGCACAGTGAATCCGTAATCAATAACGATGGTCAAAACGATTTTCGCCATGTTTTCGGTTATATTCACACTTACGCCGCGGGTTAAATTGCGGCTTTGTTGTTTTTTAAAGCTCAACATATCGGCAATGCCACTCGGGCTCCACATGCTGGCAACACCTTCCACTTCGATGGTGGCCAAGCCGGCAATGGTCGCGACGACTTCGGTTGCAAAGCTTACCGTTCCTTTTCCATTGGATTCGAGCTGTACATTGGTCGAAAGGTTATCACTCATTCGAACAAGCACCTCCTCACATTGTAAAAACATTATACCAAATTTGTGCTATGCTTTCAAACACTGTCTGTAAAGTATTTGGGGATTTATAGCGCACTGTAAACATAAAATCTTCTTATTGCTGTTTTTGTTTTAATTGGTCGTACAATTCTTGTGCTTGCTCCCTGTTGACCGTGCACAACGCTGAAAAATTCCCTTTAAGCGCCGTTTCTAGCAAATCAATCGCTTCTTCGGTCTTTTCAGCTTCCGCATACAGCTTGGCCAGGTAATATAGCGTATCTACTTGCCTCGGTTTTTGTTCATGAGCCTTTTCGAAATATGTACGTGCCTGTCCCTTATCTCCCATGGCCAGATAGAGCTGTCCCATGTTGTCCAGTACTACAGCATCATCTTCATCGTACTCCAGCGCTTCCTTGTTAAACGCCAGCGCTTCGTCAAAGTCGTTTTCTCGTATGGCGCGCTCAATCAACATATACCCCAGCGATCCATAGATCATCAGCGTATTGCCTTCCCTGCGCGCCTCCTGCATCAAATCTATCGCCGCGTCAAGATTGCCCAACTTCCACTGGCATATGGAGTAATTGATGCGCAACTGCGTGCGGTCCTGCTTGGTCAAACCGGGCAATTTCTCAGCCTCCAAGAATATGTCTTTGGCTTTTTGGTATTCTCTCTCTCTCAACAGCAACACGCCGTACGCCATATGATATCCTGGCTTTTTGTTGCCTCCCTTGTGGCACTTTTCATAGTATTCCAGCGCCTTTTGGTGGCTCGCATTGGCCTCCGCAATTTTTCCTTCATCGTACAAACGATTGCCCTTTACGTGGGCCAAATAGGCTCTGCGTCCATAAAAACCTGCTTTAATCGACAAACCTCTCATCCTCTCGAATTGATCTGTGTAAAAGTAACTCTCTTGCGCTCAGCTTTGAGCCGCAATCGATTCTCCCTTTTTTCAAGTTCTGATATTTCTGCCGGGGATCGTGCCCATCGGCGCGCCGCTTGGCAGAGCTTAAGAGCTTGCTCGAAGTTTTTTTCCCTATGCTCTAAATGTTTAAGCATTTCTAAATATGGTTTCAGCCCCAACTGTTCCGAATTGATCAGTTGCTGCCATTGTTGAACTGCTTGCTCGTAATCACCGGCGCGTTTGTGAATCATCGACAGCGCCCATAGCGCATCGGGCTGGACCGCCTTGTCCCTGAGCGATTGCAACGAAGTAGCCGGCATAGATCTAGCCGCTAGTGTATAACACTCGACCGCCGCTTGTCTCTCGCCCCCACGCTCTAGCGCCCGGCCAACGCTATATAAATCCATCGCACTTTGCAAGTCTGTCGGACGCAGGTATGCCCTGCTTAACACTCCCAACAGTGTACCCAAGGATACGATATCTTGACGATTGTGTTCCAGTATATCGTCCAACAACCGTTCGTCTCCAGTTTTCAGGTAGTCAAAGTAGCGTTGCGGAACCTCACTGCCCGGTAAATCGTTTTCTCTATTGATATCCAAGATATGGTTTTCCAGCCGGGAAAGTTTGCACGAATTCAGCCGGAGTTTGTACAGCCTTCTGGCCGGGTGCAACAAGTCAATCTGTTGCATGGGTTTATAAAGCTCGGCCATCCTGCTCATCGTAAAACGCACTTCTAACAGCGGCATGTCAAAAGCTTTTCCATTAAAGCTAACCACATATTCAAATTGGCGCATAATTTCGGCAAGGGTACTGAGCAGCAGTGGTTCCACGCTGTAATCAGGCATCAGCAGCTGCCGCACCAAAAACCGGTTGCCCGACACCCAGCCGACCCCAACTAAAAAGGCCACCGTTCCGGCTCCTCGAGATAGCCCTGTAGTTTCCGTGTCTAAAAATAATGCTTTACGCACATCAAATCCGGGCAATTCAATGCCCATGCGCGACAGGCTCTGTGCGTTGACCTCCAACAGGTTTGAATCCAGCGTACTAGCATAATCGCACACCTTTAAGATTTGCGGTCGCACCAAATCCGCAGGCTTTTCCTGTTGCCTGCTGCGCATTGCATTCAGTTTGTTGCGCAATTTGGATGCCAACGTCAGCCCTTCCCTTCAAAATTACTTCTATTTGTATCATTTTAGAGTGCCTCGACGGATTTGTCAACGCAAGCCAAAGCACCTATCGACTCCGGCTATAGGAGCAAAATACCCTTTTAATATTAGTGTAGAGAATGAGCAATATTTTAAAACCTAATGAGCATTACAAACAGTGGTTTACACCCTCAAGCTGATAAAGCAGGCCTATTATCCATCGGCAAAATCATGAAACAAAAACACATCAGAGCCGGCAGATTCCAGTGGTTTAAAAGCAAACGCTAACTCAACATCCCTTTTCAATTTTTTCCACCGGCATTTCGATACAATATATCACAACATTGCAATAAGCTCACAGCATCAGTCTTGTTCTTAAACAAATTCAATCACATAATGGATATAATTAAAATGCCATCCAAAGCAATAAACTGATCCGCAACCTATTTTATAAGGAGTATTAATATGAAAATTGTCTGTATTTTAGGAAGCCCAAAGGCTAATGGAAATACTTCGGCCATCGTTTCTGAAATTCTCCGAGCCCTAAAACCCCACGATGTTGAAGCATCTTTATATCATCTGGGTGAATTGAACATAGGTTACTGTTCCGGATGTAAATCTTGCAATGCCATCGAAAAATGTGTTCAAACCGACGACGTGGAAAAAATCGTCAACGATATGTTTAGCGCCCAACTCGTGATCGTCGCATCGCCCTCTTATTGGGGCGATGTCACCGGACAAATGAAAGTTTTTATCGATAGGTGTACTCCCTATTCGAACACCAATCCCGCCAGAATTCCGGTTTCACCTAGACCCAAAGGCATTGCCATCGCGGTAAGAGCCGGCGGCGGAAAAGCCGAAAGTATAAATCTTGTACATACCATTGATCACTTTTTTGGACATCTGGATATTCCCTTAATCGCTCATTTTACCGCCGAAGGAATCGATTCAGAAAAAGATTTGGCACAGCGGCCGGATATCCTCGAATATGCGTACGACTTCGGCAAAGAAATTGCCCATCTAATAGCATGAGCTGCTTGAGCTCTTTATATCCTAATGTTTTTAAGGTTGACCAAGGCGATCGCGCCAAAGATTTTCAAGCAGAAGCATCTGCCGAAGTTCCGATGCTAAAGTTGGATTCCACAGCGAAGCATCGTTTGAGCGGGAATGAATTTGGATATCCATGCCCTGCATTTGTCTATAATACTTTGCATTGACTGGATAAGGCTGTTTTTCGGCCCAGGAGGCCATGGTCAAAAACGCCTGCAATTCATCGGCCAAAGGATTGTTTTCATGGTGTAGCCGCAACAGATGTACATATAAATCGGGATGGAAATTACCCATGACGCCGCTGTAACCGCACACCCCAAGCCGAAGGGAATCCAGTAGCGTAGCCGTGTTAGCGTTGTAGATGGTCAGATTGCTCCCTTCTACGGCAGCCTGCTTTGCGCGCAAGTCGTCCACCCGGCAAGACGTATCTTTTAAAAACACAATTCGGTCGGTTTGTGCGCACCATTTGAGCAGCTCAGGCGACGCCAAGCGCTTATACGGATAGGGCGATTCATAAATTCCAAACAAAACACCGGGCAAAGCGTTTAGAATCGCTTCAATATTGCGCTTGCACACATCTTCAGATTCCTCCTGACGCGCGATGCGGTTCAAAATCATTACGCAGGCATCCGCTCCCCACTCGGCCATAGTACCCAGCTGCTTAATTTGGGTGGGCAAGTCGTCTGCAGTGTGACTGGATGCCACCAACTGCATACGCCCTCGGTTGGCTGCATACACTCGCTTCATAAGCGCAATTTTTTCTTCTTCCGAAAGAAAAAATATTTCGCTGGATTGGCACAGCGCAAAAATCCCATCGCATTTGCAAGCGGCATAATACTCCACCAAGCCATCTACCGCATCCATATCTAGGGTATCGTTGTCCTTATAAGGGGTGATCATTGTAGGGTACACGCCCGCCCTAATCTTTTCATCCATAACAGTCCATCCTCCTCGCGCGAATCACCGATTGCTCCAATAGCTTGATTTAAACAAACAAATCGTGTTCCTGAATCTCCACGCACGCGCCACCGTCGAATATAAATTGCACAATCCAAGGCATAAGCCCTTTGATACGCTTAAATCCAGCATAGCCAAAGGAAGAATCATAGTAATTTATAATAGTGCTCATGGCGGTTCCGTGGCTTGCAACCGCCATATTGCTGCCTGCAAACTGTGCGAGCAGCTTTTCCAGTGCGGCAACGTTTCTGGCTTGCACCTGGGTTAAGCTTTCACCACCAGGTAGTTTGAACGAAAAATTCTGCCACTGCATTTTCACGAAATTGTCAAAATCTGTTATCCAATCATCAGATATCTTGCGTTCACGAAAGTCTTCCACGCATTCGATCCGATGCCCAAACCGGTCCGCAAAATCTTTCACCGTGTCTACCGAGCGCTTATAGGGGCTCGAAAAAACTTTATTGATGGCTTTATCGGATAAAAACCCAGTTACCAGTTTGGAGTCTTCCAACCCCTTTGCAGTCAGCTCGCGCGCCCTATCATCGTGGTTGTTTGTGTTGGACTGGGCATGGCGTACAAAAAATATCGTGGTCACGGCGATTGCCCTCCATTCATCTTGTATATAATCAGCGTTTCTGTTTCAAAATTTCATATTCCCATGGTTTTAAGTGTCAGCACTATGAGTATAACATGTTGTACTCCGTATTGAAACTTGCTCGGCTGCATTTTATCCCGCAAAAAATAAAGCGACACAAATCCTCACTTTGATTTGCTTTTTAAAAATTGATAATGCCGGTGCATCGCCAAAAACAGCACACCCTATTTCTCTACAAGAAATGTCCGGAATCTTAGCAGAAATTTGATGATGGATAGTTTTGCATATACGTTGAGCAAAGGGGAACAGATGTGCTATATTAGGAGTACGATATTCAGATACAGATTGTTGTCAACAACGTTTTTTATTAATCAAATGACAAAATCGGAGGCTAATATAAAATGAATGTATCTCAGTATGTGGACACCCTTAAGCGCAATTCTGCGTTTATGGAAAACGTGGCTCACTGGACTGAAATTCCTGCACGGGAAGCATCCTACGCAGAGTTCCCCGAGCACTTGGACCAAACAATCGTCCAAGCGTTGGCCAAACGGAGCATATACAAGTTGTACAGCCACCAGCGCCACGCGTTGGATGAGTTGAAGAAAGGCAACGATATCGTAGTAGTTACGCCTACCGCATCGGGCAAAACCTTGTGCTACAATTTGCCGGTACTCAACGAGATTTTGCACAACCCCGAAGCCCGGGCGTTATACCTATTTCCGACCAAAGCGCTGTCCAGCGATCAGGTTGCCGAGCTGTACGGTATGGTGGACCAACTGGAAGCCGACATCAAAACCTTTACCTACGACGGAGACACTCCCGCATCTGCACGGCGCGCTATACGTCAGGCAGGGCACGTGGTGGTGACCAACCCGGACATGCTCCACAGCGGCGTGTTGCCTCACCACACTAAGTGGGTAAAGCTGTTTGAAAATTTAAAATATGTGGTCATTGATGAAATCCATGCTTATCGCGGTGTCTTTGGCTCCAATCTGGCCAACGTAATCCGCCGCTTGCGCCGCATATGCGCGTTTTATGGATCCAACCCGCAGTTTATCTGTTGTTCGGCAACCATCAAAAACCCGGCAGAGTTGGCGCAACAAATGATTGGAGAGTCTGTAACGCTAGTGGACGACAACGGCGCTCCGGCAGGCGTTCGCCATGTGGTGTTTTACAATCCGCCGGTAATCAACCGACAGCTGGGCATACGCTCAGGTAGCATTGGAGAAACCCGAAGGATCACCCAGGATCTGCTGAAAAACAGCGTCCAGACCATTGTCTTTGCTAAATCTCGGCTGGTCGTAGAAGTGCTGGTTCGCTACCTGAAAGATATGGTGCGCGAACCCTTGGGCGGTGCTGGGCGAGTGCGGGGCTATCGCGGCGGCTATTTGCCCACACTGCGCCGGGAGATCGAAAGGGAATTGCGAGCAGGCAATATCGACGTCGTGGTCTCCACCAATGCGCTGGAACTGGGCATCGACATCGGCCAGCTGGACGCTTGTGTCATGTGCGGATATCCCGGTACCATCGCCAGCACTTGGCAACAAGCCGGACGCGCTGGCCGGCGCAGCAGCGAATCCCTAATGATTTTAGTGGGCAGTTCGGCGCCATTGGATCAGTTTATGATGAACCACCCCGATTACTTTTTTGGCCAATCGCCCGAAAATGCACTAGTGAACCCGGACAACCTATACATTTTGCTTAACCACGTCAAATGCGCCGCCTATGAACTGCCCTTCTTGGAAAATGAGCAATTTGGCAGCGTAGAAAGCACCGAAGAGCTGCTGGACTACCTGTGTGATGAACACGTTCTGCACAAAGTGGGCGGGCGTTATCATTGGATGGCCGAGGAGTTCCCCCAAGCAGGCATTAACCTGCGATCGGCGGTGGATCAAAACTTTTTGATCATCGATATCACCAATCCACAAAAACACAAGGTAATCGGCGAAATGGATCGCTTCACCGTGCCCATGCTGCTGCATCAGTATGCGATTTATATGCACGAGGGGCAGCAATACCAAGTAGAGCAGCTGGATTTTGACGATAAAAAAGCCTATATTCGCCAAGTTGATGTGGATTACTACACCGATGCTGACCTGACAACCAGTATGAAAGTGCTTGATGTGTTTAGCGAAGCCGATGATATGCCCGTGACTCGCGCTAGAGGCGAGGTTTTAGTCAGCTCGATCGTCACTTTATTTAAAAAGATTAAATTCGATACCCATGAGAATTTGGGCTGGGGGCCGGTTACGCTTCCAGAACTGGAAATGCAAACCACGGCCTGTTGGTGGACGTTGCCCGAAGCGCTCACCGAAAAACATCCCAAGGATTTACTACAAAGCGCCATGGTAGGGCTAGCCAACATCGTTCAAAGCATCGCGCCGATGTACCTGATGTGCGCCGCGAAGGATATCGCCGTTGTTTACCATGTAAAGGATCCGTTTACCGGCAAACCCACACTGTACCTATATGACACGGTAGCTGGCGGCATTGGGCTCAGCGATAAGGTATACGAAATGCGTGGCGAGCTGTTTGTGCAGGCGCGCAATGTGGTTGAGAACTGTCCCTGTGAACAAGGTTGCCCCAGCTGCATCGGGGCCGGAGCCAGCGCGGAGGCCAAAATGGTTTTACTCAAAATTTTGAATCGAATTTTTGAACAACAGTAGAAAGCATGATGCTGCAACCACTTCTATATTTGAAAAATCCGCATAAGCATGAAAACATACAACGACTGCTTGGAGTTGAGGATTTAAAATAAACGCATCTACTCACATGAAATGGATTGCAAAACATACAGTTTTCTGTTACAATAAAGTTTGTCTGTAGAGCGATGACAGTTGGGTCTTGTGCGACGTCATGCCGTGAATCTTGTCAGGGCCGGAAGGCAGCAGCAATAAGCGGATTTTGGCGTGCGCCGCGAGGTGCTTGGCTTGAGCTCTACGGACTTTTTTATTTTCGAACTGTAGATGTGGTCTGCATGATCCTATTCAAAAAAGTTCGGAGTATATTGCGCAATCTTAATATATAGGCATGAAAATTTGCATATAGTTCGCTATATACGGCGTTGCAAACGAACAATAATATGATATATAATAAATATGTTCGTAAATGACTGTTTCGAGAGAAGGAGTGGCGAAATGATAGACATTAAAACCATAAAAGCAATGGATCCCGAGGTCGCTAAAGCGATGGAACTGGAGCTTGAACGTCAACGAGAGCATATTGAGTTGATTGCATCCGAAAACTTTGTGAGTCCGGCGGTGATGGCGGCTATGGGCAGCCATCTAACCAACAAGTATGCCGAAGGCTATCCAGGTAAGCGTTACTACGGCGGCTGCGAATTTGTCGACATCGTAGAAAACCTTGCACGGGACAGGGCTTGTGAACTGTTTGGCGCCGATCACGCTAATGTACAGCCCCACTCGGGCGCCCAAGCGAACATGGCCGTTTATTTCGCCCTCCTGAATCCCGGCGACACCATTTTGGGCATGAATCTTAACCATGGCGGCCACTTAACCCACGGAAGCCCTGTAAATATGTCGGGAAAATATTTCAACATCGTTCCCTACGGCGTGCGAGAAGATAACGAGCAGATCGATTATGAGGAGTTGCGGCGTATCGCCAAGGAGAACGCCCCTAAGCTCATCGTCGCAGGCGCTAGCGCTTATCCCCGAGCTTTGGATTTTGAAGCGTTCCGGTCGATTGCCGACGAAGTGGGTGTACCTTTGATGGTCGATATGGCACATATCGCCGGTCTGGTTGCCGCCGGAGAACACCCCAACCCCGTTCCCTATGCCGACATTGTAACCACAACCACCCACAAAACGTTGCGCGGCCCCCGAGGCGGCATGATTTTGTGCAAAGAAGAATATGCTAAGGCGATTGACAAAGCCATTTTCCCCGGAACCCAGGGCGGCCCGCTCATGCATACCATTGCCGCTAAAGCCGTTTGTCTTCTGGAAGCCATGCAGCCTTCCTTTAAAACGTACCAACATCAAATCGTTGCAAATGCTAAAGCCATGGCGGCAGAGTTTGAGCGCTTGGGCGTGCGCATGGTATCTGGCGGCACCGACAATCACTTAATCTTATTGAATTTAACCGGTACCGGCGTAACTGGCAAAGCTTTAGAAAAATTGCTGGATGAAGCCAATATTACAGTCAACAAAAACACAGTACCTTTCGAAACTTTAAGCCCGTTTGTGACCAGCGGAATCCGCATTGGAACCCCCGCCGTCACCAGCCGAGGCATGAAGGAAGCAGAGATGGTATTGATTGCCCAGCTGATCGATCGCGCTATTCGCGAAGGAGAGGAAGCCATTATACCTATCCGCGAGCAGGTTTTGAATATGCTCAAACAGTTTCCTTTGTACGCAAATGACATCTTAGGGTAATGAAATA
>CAYFTL010000016.1:0-10472 GCA_964346145.1 uncultured Oscillospiraceae bacterium
GTCTGGACGTTACCCATCCACTCTTTCAGAAAACCATTGAATTCACCGAATCGCTGCTGGAACTTAGCCAAAGCGATTATATCGTTGGAATGACCGATTTTCACCCCGGCGGCGATCACATTGCAGCATTGCGCGATCCTCAGAATTTAGCCCTTGACATGCTTGAAAACCCCGAATGGGTGCACGAAATGCTCAAACGTATCCAGATGCTCACGCACAGCTGCGGCCAGCAAATCATACTGTGCTTCTTTGTATGCCGCTTCGTCCATTCCCACATTGTTCTTAGTCTTTGCCATAGATCCTCTACTGAAGCTGTCCTCCTCGGCAATATCTACCGCCAGATAAGGCAACACGCCTACCACCGTTTTTTTGCTCTTCTCCTCCAGCATCTCGATCCCAGAGCGGAAAAATTTCATATCCCCTCGAAATTTATTGATGATAATTCCCTTAACGCGTGCGCGCTCGTCCTCCTCCAGCAACATAAGTGTCCCAACAATTTGCGCAAACACACCGCCGCAATCAATATCACCAACCAAAAGCACCGGAGAGTCGGTCAGCTTGGTAAGACCCATATTTACGATATCGTTTGATTTCAGGTTGATTTCTGCGGGACTGCCGGCCCCTTCAATCACGACGACATCATGCCTTGCCGCCAGCGTTTCAAACGCCTTCATGACATTGGGAACCAAGTCAATCTTGTGGTTAAAATAGTCCACGGCGTACATATGCCCCCGTAGCTCACCGTTCACAATAATCTGAGAACCCATATCGGCTATAGGTTTGATCAGAATTGGGTTCATCAAAACATCGGGCGCAATACCGGCCGCCTCCGCTTGTACGACTTGTGCGCAGCTCATCTCCAGTCCGTCATCGGTCACAAAAGAATTGCCGGACATATTTTGGGACTTGAAGGGTGCAACGCTATACCCATCCTGGCGGAAAACGCGGCACAATCCCGCCGTGACCAGACTCTTGCCTACCGATGACATAGTCCCTTGAATCATAATCGTCTTAGCCATGCAAAAATCTCCTCTACCTATATCAACCAATTATTTTGTGTGTTTGCACCAAAAATTGCGCTGCATGAGTTTTAATAACTCCTTCGCAAAAAACCACTTTATAAATTTATGAGCCGGCGCTTCGCTTCATAATCTCCGTCATGTTCAAGCGATATTCTTGCCCTCTATCGGAATTAACACAGAACGCAAACTCACCACAAGTATCTACGCGCCCGATGGCTGCTCTAAATCCGCCAAAACACATTAAAGTCGTCCTCCTGGCCCAACATTTATAGCTTCTGTCAAACCTCGCGGTTACACCCTACAGTTGGGTGATCAAAATCACCACATAAGCTCCCCATTCACTTTGGCATCAAACCTTTAGCCAGTTGACTCAACACAATTGTTTAAGCCATCGAAAAGTTTTGAGACTAGGTTCTATCGCAAAGCTATCACAAGGCTACAAACAAGTCAATGGCAATGCGTAACCGTTGACACAGCATCTCAAAATCGCATCGTTGCAATAAACAAAACATAAGTTGTATTTTTGATAATTTATTGTTATAATATTATTGTGGATTTGAGAGTGCCCCATAACAAAAAAACAAAGCATCCACAATTGCCGAAAATCGAACAAAAAGGGGATGATACCCATCGCAAAAAACATTATTGTTGTCGATGAACAGGGCAATGAGTATGAAGCGACCTACCCAAAGAGAGCCAAAGGGCTCGTTAAAAATGGCAGGGCACGCTTTATAGCTGAAAACAAAATATGCCTTGCGTGTCCGCCAAATAAAATTTTGGAGGATGACATTGTGAATAATCATTCGAATTTTGATAATACAAAAATACACGAAAGAATCAATCAAGCACTTCAGGACGATCCACAAGCAGATATCGGTGAAATTATTCGGCAAGAACTTGCCCATGATACCGCCGAAAAGATGAAGACCAAATTGCAAACACCCGAGTCAGAAATGCCTAAGCCGCAAATACAGGCAGAAGGACAGCCACCTCAAGGAAAGCCGCCAGAGCTCTCTATGGAATTCGTGCTTTCGAGAATTGACAAGATTTTAAACGACACCGCATATATCTATGACTCAATCAATACCATTAAAGAAATGCCAACCGATACTCCCTGGACATTTAGTGAAGCACTGTCAAAAATCGTAGAGTCCAGGGAATCAACTAATCAAAAAATGCTCCAGTTGTTTGAAAAAATGTACAACGATTTAAAGTCTAAAAATTCTTTTCAAAATTCTCCTACAGGAATGGAAGAATTCCGAAAACTGGTTGACTCTTTGCAAAGCTTTCCACCCCACATTCTTCCCCCTGATATGACAAAAAATATTTTAGAAGAAGCTGCGCGGGAGCTCTTTGCGCGACCTTGGCAACATGAATAGCTCTAGTGTGAACCTCTGGCATAATATGCCGCTGTTCTAACCAAATGTCACAAGCCCCCTATCGTAGTGTGCAAAATACGATAGGGGGCTTGATTAAAATATTCGATAGCCGTTACATAATAATAGAAAATTTCAAATCATATGGCCCTGCTGTACCCTTCAGCAGGTTACCCTTTTCAAAATTTATAACGCGTTCCACTTAAATCCTTGCGACCTGCCTCTTGTCAGAATATCCAACAGTCTTTGCCCGTTACAATGTCGCAGCTTTATGATGAAGAAAAAATATTTTTAATTTCAACTAAAAAACATCCGGCTTAGCGGATGTTTTTCGTTTTTAAATAGTTGTGAGCGATGTCTGTAAGCCGAGTTCTGTCTCAGACGGCCATCTATCTAGGCCCAAAGTTGCCAGTGGGCTCCAGCGATTATCCGGAAGCGTGACGAGCAGCCACATGCGCTTCCCATATCAATCTTGCACCAGGTGGGGTTTACAGAGCGGACAAGTCGCCAGGCCGCTGGTGAGCTCTTACCTCACCTTTCCACCCTTACGCCTTCAAAAAGAAGCCGCGGTATATTTCTGTTGCACTTTCCTTGGAGTCGCCTCCACCGGGAGTTACCCGGCACCCTGCTCTACGGAGCTCGGACTTTCCTCACGCGCACAAGCGCCTGCGACCGCCCGACAACCTCACAACCTTTGTTAGGATAGCATAGCCGTCGCGAATTTGTCAAACTGCACGATCACCGTCGACCACAGCTGCATCCTTCCGCTTATTTTTTAAGCAGTTAGGCCATGTACAAAATCCTGCCGCAGTTGTCACATTCTACGATCTCTTCCCCCGCGCGAACCCTGTGGAGCACCGCCGAAGGCAACGACATATTGCATTCTCCGCAGCGTTCATCATTCAGCTTGGCCATGGGCGGCATTGCGTGGGATTTGACCCGCATATAGCGTTTCAAAAGAATGGGATCAATCTTCTTGGATTCCTGCTCAACCTGCGCTTTGAGCTTTTTAAGCTTTGCAGTGTCCTGCTTGAATTCCTTATCATACTCCATTTTGAGCTGATCAAAATCCGCTTTAATCCGAGCCGCGCGGACCCGAATTTCCTTCTGCTGGCGATCGCGGCTTTCGCTATCCTTGCGCATTTTTTGCAGTTCTTGCTCGTATCCGCTCAAATCGTCTACCAGTTTTTGCGCTGCTTCCATTTGTTTTTTGATATCCTCATCGGTTGCGGGCGGTTTTTCATCAATCTGCTTGATCAACGCATCCAGCACGCCTTGAAGGCGACGCGCCTCGTCCTTCACGGCTTCCACACGATCGGCCATGTTGACGACGTCGGCTTCGATCTTCTTGATGTTGTTTTGCTGCTCCACCAAAAAATCCCGTTGTTTTAAAAGCTTTACCCGATTGGGTGCCTGACGCATTGCGCTTTCGAAATTGTCGGCCTCCATATCAGTCTGCATAAAATCCCATAATAAATCCAGCTGCACAGTACTCCTCCTTCGTCTACCCGGCGAACCGTCTGTGCTATGCAAACGGACAGGTCGCACTATCAAAAATCACTATTTTATAGTTTAACTCATTTGCCCTGTTTTGTAAACCGATGGCCAGTTGTTTTACGGCAGGCTGCTCGGTATGCCAGTGGCCAGCCTCAAGCAATGTAAGTCCACACTGAACGGCAGCCAGCGCGTCGTGATGGCGCACCTCTCCGGTTATAAATACGTCCGCCCCGGCAGCGAGCGCTATCGGCCAAAATTCGCTGCCCGCCCCGCCGCACAGTGCTACCTTAGTTACAGGCCGTCCGTGTTCAGGTTTAAACGAACGCACCACCGTCCGAAGCTGCTCGCCCACCCTTTGTTCAAAAGCCTCAATGCCGCTAGCAGGCGATAACTCGCTAATTCGCAACCCATTGTCCAGCGGTTGTACTTGCGTTAACCCCAGCACTTTTGCCAGTGCATCGTTAACGCCCAGCGGCGCATTGTCATAATTTGTGTGGGCCGCTATCAGCGAAATATCTTCCTTAATCAGCCGAGCTATTATCTGGGCTTCAGGGTCGTCGGTGCGCATGTCCTTGCGCCCCCGGAACATAACCGGGTGATGCGTAATCAGCAGGTTTGCCCCCAGATCCTTAGCCTGTTCAACAGCACCCAAAGTGGCATCCAGCGCCACCAACACGCGCGGCACCCGGGCTTGAGGATCGCCCACCAGCAGTCCTACATTATCGTAATCTTCCTGCAAGTCGGGAGGCGCCATCTCATTTAAAATGGATAATATTTTCTCCACCGTCACAACCATTTCATAATTTCCTCCCAATCCCGTATCTGTATCCATAGCGCTTCGGCCCTCTGGCCATCTCCGCGCTTGGCTCCATCCAGTGCTTTTTGGGCCACCTTCTTTCGAAATTCCGCATACCCCTTAAGGTTTGCATCCCTTCGCTTTAAGAGCGCCGGCCCTGCCAGCAACTCCAGATGTGAATACTCTACCATTTCCCCTGCGATCCTAGCCCTTATAATCACATACCATCGATTGGCTGCCCGCGCCAGACTTTCCGCATCTATTGCAAACCCATTTCTTGCAAGCGTCAACCGCAAATCGTAAGAATCCCAATTGGGCTGCAAAACTAGCGACGCATTGCCCAACTTATCCCTTCCCCGCTCAATAATTCCCGCAATCGTTTGTCCGCCCATCCCGGCAACCACAACGTTTTGCACTTCGCCGACTACCGCATCCAGTCCGTCCCCCACGCCAAAATATGCGCGCTCACTCATACCCAAACGATTGATTAGCGCTCTGGCCTTGGCCAAAGAGCTGTCGGATATGTCGCAAAATTGCACCTTTTGGCACCGTTGGCTCTGAAGCAAAAATGCGCCCAACCTGCCGTGGTCGGTTCCAATATCTGCCACACATGCGCACGGCTCTATCAGTTGGGCAATCGCACCCAAGCGCTCATCCAATTCAATCATGGTGCACTCCTCGCGCCGCTGCCATTGTTTTGATTTCATCTATCAAAACCTGTGCCAAATCCTTATCGCGAACGGTCACCGGCGCAGCGCCCTTGCGAAACAGTACGCTGCCCGTCTTGCCGCCTGCAATTCCAATGTCAGCCTCTCTGGCTTCTCCCGGGCCATTGACCACGCACCCCATCACTGCAACAGTGATCGGCAATTTAATATCTGTAAGTTGCGACTTTACCCGTTCAACAATCTGTTCAACGGGAATCTCGGTTCTGCCGCAAGTCGGACAAGAAACAATGTTGATCGCATCGTTACGCAGTCCGACCGCTCGCAATATGTTTATCGCTACCGGGATTTCCTGAACGGGATCTCCGGTCAACGAAACCCGTATCGTATCCCCTATGCCGTCCAGCAGCAAGCTTCCAATGCCCGCCGCCGACTTGATCACGCCCATCTCATGGGTTCCGGCCTCGGTAATGCCCAAATGCAGGGACCAATCGTCCATTCGGGAAATGAGCCGATAACTCTCCACTGTGCGCCTCACATCCGAAGCTTTTATGGAGATTGCAATAGCATCAAACCCATATTTTTCTAAGATTCGCGCATGGTTGACCGCACTCTCTACCATACCTTCGGGCGTAGCGCCGCCATACTTTGCCAAAATATGCTTTTCCACCGAACCCGAATTTACGCCCACGCGCACCGGAATCCGGTACCTCTTTAAACAATCGGCCAATACCCTAACCTTGTCTTCGCTGCCGATGTTGCCCGGATTTATACGCAGTTTGGAAATTCCATTTTCCACCGCGCCGATGGCCAGCTTGTAATCAAAATGGATGTCTGCCACCAACGGTACTGGGCTGCCATCCACCAGAGCGCGCACTGCTTTAACGCACGCTTCGTCGTACACCGAAACGCGAACAATTTCGCAGCCTGCTACCGCCAAAGCCTTAATTTGGGCGAGGGTGGCCTCCACATCCCTGGTATCGGTGTTGGTCATAGACTGAACCGAAACTGGAGCACCACCACCGATGGGTACACTGCCCACCATAATCTGCCTGGACATATATTCTGCCCCCTATCACCCTTTAAACCAGCGCATAATATCTTGGAAAGTAAAACCCAAAATAATCAGGATCAACACCCCAAAGCCAATCAAATGAATAAGGCCTTCCTTGTCGGGATTGATGGGCTTTCTGCGCACCGCTTCCACGAGCAAAAACAGGATCCTGCCTCCGTCCAGTGCAGGAATGGGCAGCAGGTTCATAACCCCCAGGTTTAGCGAAATGATAAAGGTCAAGTTCAAAAACATTTGAAAACCCTGCGTCACCTGTTGGCTCACAAAGCCGATGGTTCCCACTGGCCCCATCACCTGGTCCAGGCCTTGCCCGGCAAAAATCATATCTTTTAGCATGGTCAACATTTGAACCAACATGCTCCAGGTAACCTTGCCGGAATTTTGTGCCGCTTCCAACACATTAAACTTGTAGCTTGCTTGTCCCAAGTAGATGCCTATCAGCATCTCCCCCTCCTCGTTCTCTTGAGGAACCATAGACAGCTTTATTTCTTCCTTACCGCGCTTCACCGCCACATCCACCGGTTGGCCTGCCGGCGCTGACTGTATCAGTTCAACCGCTTTCTGAGCCATATCGGATCTGCTCAAGTCCAGTTGCACACCCCCTACAGCCGTGATCACGTCGCCTACTTGCAGGCCGGCCGACTGTGCCGGCAACCCCTCCATCAACCCTACCACCTCGGTGGTGTTGTACAATATGCCATAGCCCATCAGCATGCCCATAATGATCAACATGGCAAACACTATGTTGGTCATAGGTCCGGCCAGCACGGTAAGCAAACGCTTCCACACCGGTTGGTTGTTCATAGCCTTGGGATTGTCGCTGCTTTCGTCTTCTCCGGTAAATCGCACAAACGCACCGAAGGGCAGCAACCGCCAGGTAACCTGCAAACCTTTTTTAGTGGTTCGCTGTATCAGTTTAGGGCCGAAACCGATTCCAACTTCCTCAATTCCAATACCACACAAGCGGCCCACAAAAAAATGGCCCATCTCGTGGATAATAATCAATACGCCCAACATTAAAATGGCGATCAGTATGCCAAAAAACGTCGTCATGGTTTCCCTCCTCAAAAAAAGGCGCTTGCGCGCCGATATAACATGCCCGTGATGTAGGTTTTATCTGGTTTTTTCGATATAGCTCCGAGCCAAAACGCGCCCTTGCCGGTCTGCTTCGTAAACATCCTCGAGCGAACGCTGGCCTGCCTGCACGACGTTGTCCAGCACGTACCGATTCACCCGGGCTATATCGCCAAACCATATCCTGCCCTCCAAAAAGCTTTGTACGGCTTCTTCGTTGGCTCCGTTTAGCGCAGTGGGGTAAATTCCCCCCTGCTCCTGCGCCTTATACGCATATGTCAAGCACGGAAATTTGTCCGTGTCGGGATTTTCAAAAATTAAACCGGAAAGCGTGCCAAAATCAAGCCGCTCACCCTGGTAATCGATCCGTTCCGGATAGCCCAGCGCATAACCGATCGGCCCGCGCATATCCGGCGTTCCCATTTGGGCCATTACAGCCCCGTCCTTATACTCGACCATGGAGTGCACCACGCTTTGAGGGTGCACCACCACATTGATCTTCTCCAAAGGTAAATCAAACAACCACTTGGCCTCTATAACTTCCAACCCTTTGTTCATCATAGAAGCGCAGTCCACCGTTATTTTGGGGCCCATCTTCCAAGTCGGATGTCCCAGCGCCTGCTCAACGGTTGCGCCATCAATCCGGGCTTTGTCCCAGGTTCTAAACGGACCCCCAGATGCCGTTAAAATAATACGGTTCAAAAGATTCCCATTCGCACCTTGCAAACACTGAAAAATTGCCGAGTGTTCGCTGTCTACGGGAATGATCGGCTTGCCCAACCTTCGCGCCTTGTCCATCACGAGTTGCCCGCCGGTGACCAGTGCTTCTTTGTTGGCCAGCAACACCCTATCAGCAACGTCCAGCGCCTCAAGCACAGCCGGAAGGCCGGCTACGCCCACCACCGCCGCAAGCACATCGTGTACTCCAGTCGTTTGCGCCGCACGCAGCAGGGCATCTTCGCCAAAAAACCATTCGACAGACTTTAAGTCTTCCGGAATCTGCTCCGGCTTCACTTCAAGCGCGGCGACATCGGGTTTGAATTCCCGCACAAGCTTAAACAGCACTTGGGCATTGCCCTTTGCCGTGAGCACTTTCGCTCGAAACCGATCGGGATACATGCGGATAATATCCAAAGCCTGGGTGCCTATAGAGCCTGTAGCCCCCAGTATAGAAATATTTTTTATACGATCATTGCTCATATTACCATTCCTATGGTCAAGAAATACATATATACGACGACAGCATTAAACAAAACGCCGTCCATACGGTCCATCATGCCGCCGTGTCCCGGAAACAAATTGCCAAAATCCTTGATTTTCGCTTCCCGCTTGATCATCGATGCCGTCAGGTCGCCAATCTGGGAAGCCGCACTCCCCACCAAACCCAGCAATGCAAAGTGCCAAACCGGCGGCATTTGGATCGCATGCTTCATCGCAAAGGGGACATATTTGACCATCATTTGGGCAATCAAGAACACAAGCCCACCGGCTACTATCCCACCCGCCAGTCCGGCAACCGCACCTTCAATGGTCTTGTTGGGACTAATCGCGGGGGAAAGTTTGCGTTTACCAAAATGGACTCCAATTTCAAACGCAAACACGTCGCTCAAAAAGGCAATTACAAAAGCCAACGTCAACGCCATGGAAGCCATCAGCTTGCTGTCCATATCCTGCATGGGGATAATCAAAGCCACCATGAGCCCCGGATAGATTAGCGGAAAAATCGTTCCCATCGCCGACGGGAAATCAACCTTTCCACGCAATATAATTACCCCTAAGCCCAACATAGCAAACAGCGTCGTAAGCGGAAGGATGATTCCACTGCCCAGCAGCAAATAAGCCGGCAACACGCACAACGCATACAATATACCCACCCACTTGGCAGGCTTCGTGCCCATCTTAGAAAACGCTCCATACATTTCCCAAAACGAAACCAGCATCAAAGCTATCAGCGCAATTCTGAGCGCCCAGCCTTGAAAATACAATAATAAAAGAAGTATCGCTGCCAGAATAACACCAGTGATTGTGCGTTTTAACAAGGTGTCGTCCTCCATTAATCGCTTATTTCACGTTTCCAAACCGTCGGTCACGACGAGCATATTCCTGAAGATCGGTCTGAAATACTCGCTCATCATAATCTGGCCACAGCGTTGGATTGAAAATGATTTCAGCATAAGCTGTTTGCCACGGCAAAAAATTGGACAGACGCTTTTCGCCGCTGGTGCGAATCAGCAAATCCACATCGGGCATCCCATCGGTGTACAGCCCTTGCGCTAAATCCGCCTCCGTGAAATCGTCAATGTTTGCCTCGCTTTGCGCCTTGCGGGCCAGCGCTTTTGCCGCCTCCAGAAGTTCTGCACGGCCGCCGTAGTTTATGGCTATGCTCAAAGTCAAGCCGCTGTTGTCTTTTGTCCGCTCCATCGCCGCGCGCACAGCTTCCTGTTGGGCTTTGGGAAGGCCGTTTCTGTCACCCAATATCCGAATCCTTACATTTTTTTCGTCCAATTCATCGATCTCGGAAGCGAAAAATTGCAAAAGCAGCGCCATCAGAGCCTGAACTTCTTCCTTGGGGCGTAGCCAATTCTCGGTAGAAAACGCATACAGCGTCAAATAGCCTATACCTAAGTCATCGCAGGCCCGCACAATGCCGCGCACCGCTTCGGTTCCCGCATAGTGTCCGGCCGAACGGGAAAGCCCGCGTTGTTTAGCCCATCGTCCATTTCCATCCATAATAATGGCTACATGTCGCGGCAGCTTATCATCTGGCACCCGTATACCCTTTGAATCGTTTTCTGGGCGGCTTTGAGCAACCTCTTTTTTATTAATGCCAAGCAGGCGCCGCAACCATCGGGGCACCTGCAAATTTGTTTGGGTATTACTCATAATTTTCTTTCCGCAACGCCTGGGTTATAAAATCTGCGACAACGAGCTTTGCTCCGCCGCCTTTCACCTGCGCCACCCGAAACTCGC
>CAYFTL010000016.1:10482-32509 GCA_964346145.1 uncultured Oscillospiraceae bacterium
CGCCCACCTGGTGCTGCCTTTTATAGCTCCAGGTGAGCTCAATCTCAGGTTCAGGCTTCCCCATGGCTCGAATCTTCTCAATAGCAATATCCAAGGGGAGCCCCAGCAGCTGCATCATACAGACATAATTTCCTTTTCTTTTTCTTCGCCCATTTTGTCCATCTCCTTGGTTGCCGCGTCCACCACTTTTTGAAGCTCACTTTCCGCAACCTTGAGATCGTCTTCGGTAATCTCCGAATTCTTTTTCATTTTTTTGAACTGATCCATGGCTTCGCGGCGGATCGAACGAATGGCGACCTTCGATTCCTCTACAGCTTTGCGGACCATTTTGCAAAGATCTTTGCGCCGTTCTTCGTTGAGTTCGGGCACGGCCAAGCGAATCACTTTTCCATCGTTGGTCGGGTTGATCCCGATATCGGATTTGAGAATCGCTTTTTCCACCTCAGGAATCAGCTTGGTTTCCCAAAGGGAGATAACCAACAGCCTGGGTTCTGGCGAGGAGATGTTGCCCAGTTGATTAATCGGCGTGGGCGTGCCATAGTAATCTACCACGACTCTATCTAAAATCTGCGGGTTTGCGCGACCGGCGCGCATAGTGGAAAGATCTCTCTTCAGTACCGAGGAGGTTTTCTCCATTTTTTCTTTGGCATTCTTAATGGCATCTTCATACATAACAAGCACTCCCCTTTCACAGTTTTACTCATGCTTATTGTAAAGGTTTACAACCTATTTTACAAGCCTCTTTAAACATCTCAAATCAAACTGCCATAAAATCGACACAACTATGGATGGATTTTTGTCCCAATTTCTTCACCTTTGGCTACCTTTAGAATATTCTCAAGGTCGTCCATCGAAAATATGCGGATCTCCGGCACATTTCGCTCACGACACAGCGCAAACGCAGTTACGTCCATCACCTTCAAATTCCTTTGAATGATTTCATCGTAGCTAATCTCTGCAATGCGCTTAGCCTTCGGGTTGGTCTTCGGATCGCTATCGTACACCGAGTCCACCGTGGTGCCTTTAAAGAGCACGTCCGCCCGAATTTCGGCAGCGCGCAAGGCAGCCGTGGTGTCCGTGGTGAAATGCGGATTGCCTATGCCACCGGCAAAAATAACCACGGCCCCATTCTCCAGATGTCTTACCGCCTCGCGCCGCGTATACAGTTCTGCAAAATACGGCATAGAAACCGCCGTCATGACCCGTGCGTCCAAGCCGCGTTGCTCCAGCGCATCTTGCACGGCCAACGCGTTAATGCAGGTCGCAAGCATACCCATCTGGTCTGCCGTCACCGCGTTCATCGTGCTGGTCTGCCGCCCCCGCCAAATGTTGCCGCCGCCAATGACCACACCCACCTGCACGCCCATATGGGTCAACGCTTCTATCGTCTTGGCGACCTGAGCGATAACACCATCGTCAAACCCCTGTCCCTTTTCTCCGGCCAACCCTTCTCCGCTTAGTTTAAGAACCACACGCTTATAAACACTTTTCACTAGATTTCCCCTCCAAGTTTGATCCCCTGCATATCTATACAGAAAGCTGCCCCAAACCTATCGATAAGATTTGAGGCAGCTTTGTAAATTGAAATTATTTGGAAGCAGCGCCAGTTTGCTCGGCCACTTCCGCAGCCAAATCGTTTACACGCTTCTCCAGGCCTTCGCCCATTTTGAAACGGGCAAAACGGCGAACAGTAATCTTCTCACCAATTTTGGCCACTTTCTGGGTGATCATTTCCTGAATGCTCACATCGGGATCCTTTACAAACGCCTGCTCCAACAAGCAAACCTCTTTGTAATATTTGTCAATGCGGCCTTCAACCATCTTGTCCACGATCTTCTCAGGCTTGCCTTCGTTCAAAGCTTGAGCACGCAGAACTTCCTTTTCGTGCTCCACATTGGTGGCGGGAACCTCTTCGCGGCTTAAGTACTCCGGAGCGGCAGCAGCGATGTGCAACGCAATATCGTGCACCAGTTCCTTAAAGTCGTCGGTCTTGGCAACAAAGTCGGTTTCGCAGTTGACTTCTACCAACACGCCAACGCTTCCGCCCATGTGAATATAGGAATCCACAATGCCTTCTGCAGCAATGCGGCTTTCTTTCTTAGCAGCAGCAGCCAATCCTTTTTCGCGCAAATAGTCGATGGCTTTGTCCATGTCGCCACCCGTGGCCACCAAGGCTTTTTTGCAGTCCATCATGCCTGCACCAGTGATTTCGCGCAACTCTTTAACAGCAGCAGCAGTAATCTCCATGTATAAGTCCTCCTTATATTTCTTGTCTTCCCTAAATGCGGGAAAGGCTAACGCCTTCCCCGCACAATATTGCATTCTTATTCAGCAGCTATAGGCTGGGCTTGTTCTTGCACTTCTTCGCCCGCGTCATCCTGCTCGCCTTGACGTCCTTCCAAAATAGCGTCAGCCATTTTGCCGGCAATCAGTTTAACCGCACGGATAGCATCGTCGTTGCCTGGAATGACGTAATCGATTTCATCGGGATCGCAGTTGGTGTCTACAATGCCAACGATCGGAATGCCAAGCTTTCGCGCTTCAGCCACGGCAATGTATTCTTTGCGCGGATCCACCACGAACATTACACCGGGCAATTTTTTCATTTCGCGAATTCCGCCCAGGTTTTTCTCCAGCTTTTCGCGCTCATTTTGAAGATTGATGACTTCCTTCTTGGGCAATACATTGAAATCACCGTTTTCTTCCATCTTGTCGATAGCATTCAAGCGATCAACGCGGGTGCGAATGGTGCGAAAGTTAGTCAAGGTTCCGCCGAGCCAACGGTTGGTCACGTAATACATGCCACAACGCTTTGCTTCGGTTTCAATGGACTCCTGGGCCTGCTTTTTGGTGCCCACAAACAAAGCGGTCTTGCCTTCCATAGCGATGTCGCGCATAAACATATATGCGTCGTCAATCTTGCGCACCGTCTTCTGCAGGTCGATGATGTAAATACCGTTGCGTTCGGTGAAGATGTACGGCGCCATCTTCGGGTTCCAACGGCGGGTTTGGTGTCCAAAGTGAACACCAGCTTCCAGCAACTGTTTCATAGAAATAACTGCCATTGTATAATTCCTCCTTTGTTGTACCACCTTTTGCTTCAAGTTCGCTTTACACCCTGATCAGGGCACTTGTATCACGAATCGGCAAAAGTGCGTTTTCTATCGAATTATATCATACAATCGTTTTATATGCAAGAAAATCCTGCCTTTACAACCAAGCATCGTCTGTCAAATTTAGTAGGCGTTCAATATACAATAATCGTTCTGGCACATTACGTTCATTACGTGCTCAAGGTGCTCTTGATTGTTGGTTTCCAGCGTCAACTCCAGCATAGCCATCCCAATCCCACTTTGCATATTGGTGCGGTCGTGGCGAATCGATACCACGTTGGCACCCGAATCGGAAACCACGGCCAGCAACCGGTGGAGCCGCCCCGGCCTGTCTTCAATCAATGTGCAGATTTGCGCCAGGCGCCCAGCCTTCATTAAGCCCTTGTCCAATATGCGCTGCAGCGTAGTGACATCGATATTGCCGCCCGAAACCAAACAGGCAATTTTGCCTTTGGCATCAAACTTGTTGTGCAACACCGCAGCGGCAGCTACGGCGCCCGCGCCCTCGGCCACAATTTTGCAGCGTTCTAGCAGCATCAAAATCGCATTGGCGATTTCATCTTCGTCTACGGTCACAATTTCGTCCACATACTTTGTACACAAATCGTAGGTCAAATCTCCCGGAGTCTTGACCGCAATTCCGTCGGCAATCGTGTGGGCATCGGTCAGC
This sequence comes from uncultured Oscillospiraceae bacterium, assembly GCA_964346145.1. Lineage (GTDB taxonomy): Bacteria > Bacillota > Clostridia > Christensenellales > Aristaeellaceae > CAYFTL01. The sequence goes on from CAYFTL010000016.1 coordinate 14,266, forward strand.
GTGGTGATGCATCCACACTCGAAAGATTTTTTCATGGACGCCGCGCCCGCCGCTTCAACCCCCACAATCTTTATATGGGGCCAAAGATTTTTGATCGTAACGGCGATGCCTGCGATCAGCCCGCCACCGCCGATGGGCACCACAATGGTATCAATATCTGGTTGATCATCCATGATCTCCAGTCCCACCGAACCCTGCCCTGCGATCACCAACGGATCATCGAAGGGATGTACAAACACAGCACCGGTGCTTTCCTGTATTTCCAGCGCTTTCTGGTAAGCATCGTCGTACATAAGTCCGGATAGCACCACCTCGGCACCCTGTTCTCTGGTGGCGGCAACCTTTGCTATGGGCGCCCCCTCCGGCATGACGATGGTTGCCTTTACGCCAAACTTTGCAGCAGCCTGGGCAACGCCTTGGGCGTGGTTGCCCGCCGAAGAAGCGATCACGCCCCTGTGTTGCTCTTCCTCTGTCAGTTGTGAAATCCGGTTGTATGCGCCCCTAAGTTTAAATGAGCCGGTATGCTGCAAGTTTTCGGTTTTCAAAAAAACTTCGCGTTCCCCCGGTATGCTCATCACCTTGCAAGGAACCAAATCCGTTCTCCTAACTACCGTCTTTAAACGCTCCCGCGCCTCCAGCACCATACCCAAAGTTACGCCATCCATAAGTCCGCCTTCCCTTCCTTGGTAAGTTCGTACATTAAAATTCCCGCCGCAACCGCCGCGTTCAAAGACTCGACCCCGCCCCGCATGGGCAACTTCAGCACATGAGTAGCCACTTCACGAACCTGCGCACTCACCCCGTGCGCTTCGCTTCCAATTACCAACGCTAACGGAAATTCAACCCTCTCTGCCCGGTAAATTTCCACGCCGTCTAATGCACTTACAACGATATTATAACCGCCGACCTTCAGCCTTTGCAAATTGTCCGCCAAATTGTCGGTGCGCAGCGCAGGCAAGCGAAAAGATGATCCCATTGCGGCCCGTTGAACTTTGGGAGAAAATATATCCGCCGAGGCGAAGTCAAACATTATTCCACGAAACCCGGCTGCTTCGGCGGTGCGCCAAATCGTGCCCACATTGCCTGGATCCTGTACCCCGTTTAGCACCAGCAGCGGATTCAGTTTGGCAATTTGATCGATGCCAGCCTCTTGAGGCGTCGCAGCGGTGATGCATATCTTTTGGGGCGTCTTAGTGTCGCTAACCGCTTCTATCACCCGGCGGGGCACTTCATAGACCTGTACCTTTAAAGATTCCAGCCTTTCCACCAGCGGAGCAAGCCCTGCATTTTGCCAGCCTTCCTCCACCAGCGCATCAAAAGCGCGCAGCCCGGCATCCAAAGCTTCAACCGCCAGCTTTTCGCCCTCCACCAAAATACGCCGCTGCTCTTCGCGCCCTTTGCGTCCGCGCAGGTGCTTGATCTCCTTTATCCTTGGGTTTTGTACGCTTTCTATCCGCTCCATGCAACCCTCCACCTATTAAACAAAAACCCCTGCGTACTCAACGCAGGGGAAATTGCCTTTTGCTGCCGCGGATTTTCGCCGCAGCATTTTGACAAACGTCTTTTTATCGAGCCGCTTTGGCAGTTTCCACCAGCTGCGCAAACGCTTGCGCATCGTTTATGGCCAGGTCCGCCAAAATCTTCCGGTTCACAGTCACGCCAGCCTGCTTAAGCCCATTAATGAATGTGGAATAAGACATATCGTTGGCGCGTGCTGCCGCATTAATGCGCGCAATCCACAGTTTGCGAAAATCGCGTTTCTTGAGTTTACGCCCTACGTATGCATAACGCAACGAACGGCGAACCTGCTGACTAGCAGTGCGGTATTGTTTTCCTTTGGCTCCCCAGTATCCTTTGGCCAGCTTCATCATTTTACGACGTTTCTTTTGAGCGTTAACAGCCCTCTTTACTCTTGCCACAGTAGTTTCGCCTCCTTACTTATATGGAATCAATTTCCGAATCACTTTTGCATCAGCTGCAGACACCAAAGCACCTTTACGCAGTTGGCGCGTGCGCTTAGGGGTCATCAAGTGCGGATTGTGTTGTTTATGCATCTGAGCGCGCTTGATTTTGCCGGTTTTCGTGACCGAAAAACGCTTTGCCGCGCCACGGTGGGTTTTCTGCTTAGGCATATGGGTTCCTCCTCATTGCAAATTTACTCTTTGTCCAACGGAGCCAGAATCATGGTCATGGTGCGCCCTTCCCGTTTGGCGGTACGCTCTATGGTCCCAAATTCCTTTACGCGCTCGGCAAAGTCTTTCATAACTTCAAAACCGATCTCCGGATGTGCAATCTGGCGGCCACGGAAACGGATCGAAACCTTTACCTTGTCGCCTTCCCGTAAAAACTTGGTCGCGTTCTTTACACGCACAGAAATATCGTGCGCTTCAATCGTGGGCGATAACCGCACTTCCTTAACCGTGATGACCTTTTGATTTTTTCGGACTTCTCGCTCACGCTTTTTCTGTTCAAAATGATATTTGCCATAATCCATAATTTTGCATACCGGTGGTTTGGCTTGCGGAGCAATCTTTACCAGATCAAGATTGCGCTCTTCGGCCAACTGCAACGCCTGACGCGCAGACATTACACCGAGTTGCTCGCCGTTTTCGTCAATCACTCGAACTTCGCGGTCACGAATCTCCTCATTAATCATCGGATCGTTGTTGATATCAATGCACCTCCCATAGTCTTTAAAAACAATAAAAAAGAGAGCAGCATAAGCATACCGCTCCCTGTCAACACAAGAAAATGTACTTTTACAACCCGAGCTGATACAAAAATCGCTGGGTGAGAAGCGGTTACTTCTGCTTAGCAAACTGAATTATATCACTTTCCTTATCCCGTGTCAACTCTGCCCGCACATTTTTTCGAACTGTGCCCCTTCAAAATATCCAACAAAACATTTCGCTAACGGGTCTGGCCGTTTCCTTTTATCAAATACTTTGTTGTGGTCAGTTCCCGCAAACCCATCGGGCCGCGCGCATGCAGTTTTTGAGTGCTGATTCCAATCTCTGCCCCAAATCCAAATTCGCCTCCATCGGTAAACCGGGTGGAGGCATTGTGATATACCGCCGCCGCATCCACGTTGCTCTGAAAAAACAGTGCGCGCTCATCGCTTGACGTGATGATCGCTTCGCTGTGGCGGGTGCCGTGGGCGTTGATGTGCTCAACCGCCTGCTTCACGCCGTCCACTACCCTCACCGCATAAACCATATCGTTGTACTCGGCATCCCAATCGCTGTCTTCAGCAGGTTTTGCCCATGAACAAATTTCCCGCGTCCGCACATCGCCCCGGATTTCAACGCCTTTTTCTTTTAGTTCCGACAGGCAGTCCGGCAAAAATTCCCGGGCTATTGCCGCGTCCACGAGCAGCGTTTCTGCTGCGTTGCACACCGAAGGCCGGCTGACCTTCGCACTCACCGCAAGGGTTTGCGCCATTCCAATGTCACACTGGCCGTCCACATATATGTGGCAAACGCCGTCTCCAGTCTGAATCACCGGAACGGTAGCATTTTGCACCACCGATCGGATCAACCCCTTGCCGCCACGCGGAATGAGCACATCCAAGTACTCGTTCAATGTCATAAGCTGCGCCGCCGTCTCCCGGGATGTATCCATCACCAAAGACACACAGCCTTCCGGCAGCTCTGCTTCGCGCACCCCTGCCTGCAACAGCTGCATCAACGCTTTGTTGGATTCAAATGCGTCCGAGCCACCGCGCAAAATCACGGCATTGCCCGACTTCAAGCACAGCGCTGCTGCATCCACCGTTACGTTGGGCCTGGATTCATAGATAATGCCGATCACCCCTATCGGCACGCGGACTTTGGAAATCTTCAGCCCATTGGGGCGAACCCACTCCTCCACAACTTCACCCACAGGGTCGGGCAATCGCATGATGTCGCGTAAACTGCTAGCCATCGCTTGTATGCGCTCACGGTTGAGCGTTAACCGCTCCACCATCGCACGCTCCATACCCTTGGCCACCGCATTATCGAGATCTATTCGATTAGCCTTAAGCACAGTCTCCATATGGTTTTCCAGCTGCACAGCCACGCACGCGAGCGCATGGTTCTTTCTTTCAGAGCTTATGGCTTGCATATCCAACCAGGCTTGGCGCGCCTTTTTTGCTTGTTGGTTGAGTCGGTTCATATTCTTCACCCCAATATCCATTTTCCTAATTATAGGCGGCAACAAAATGTTCGTCAACTTTTTGTTGCCGCTTCCCCTCGTGATTTAAATTGGTTTTTCCGCAAACATCTTATATAATAAATAATGGATATATTGAATATTAAAAAGCCGTCCGAAAACATTCATCAATATTTTTTTCAAAATTGGAGCGATCAAATGTTTGATACAATAACAAAATTCATGCACAAGCCCCCACTGTTTGCGCCCGGCACCGATATATTTTGGAACGATGCGCATATTTCCAAACACTTGTTGGAAGCTCACCTTAATCCCGATCTGGATGCCGCAAGCCGAAATCCGTCCTTTATAAATCAATCGGCATCGTGGATTGTACAAAAGGCTCCACCGAAACAATACCGGAACCTGCTCGATTTGGGATGCGGTCCCGGCCTGTACGCCCAACGATTTGCGAATGCTGGGTACAATGTTACAGGGATAGATTTCTCAAAACGCTCAATCGCCTATGCCAATAAACAGGCCCGCGCAAACGATAGCAATATCCAGTATCATTTCCAAAACTACCTCACAATCGATTTTGATTCGGCATTCGATATTATAACGCTCATCTATTGTGATTTCGGAGCATTGTCGACCAACGACAGGTGTATCTTGTCAAAAAAAATATATCGCGCGCTAAAACCACAAGGCAAACTGGTGCTCGATGTCTTTACACCCGAAGTCTATACGTCCAGGCAGGAAAGTAGCTCATGGAACTATTATAAAGCGGGCGGATTCTGGAGCAATGAACCCCATATTTGTTTGAATCGCACCTACCACTACGATGAAGATACCACCGAACTCAGACAAACCATCGTTCAAACCAAAGACTCTATTAACTGCTACAACATTTGGGAGCATTTTTTTACAAAGGACGCGTTGCTGTCCGAAATGGGAACAGCTGGCTTCACCGCATTCGAATTGTACGAAGACGTTTCGGGTAAAGAGTTTTCCGACGCAGGCGACACTATCTGTGGTATTTTCACAAAATAATACTTTTGCTGTGTCTACAGCGCACGGCGATAGGCTGTAGCGCATCCTTTTTAGTACAATATTTACAGATACGAAAATAGGAGGAATATTTCATGATTATAACACTTAACCAGGTTCAGTTGGCCACTTTTGAAAAAAAGCTGCGCCATAGCGAGGATGTGTACGCCTCATCGCCCAATACCTATTCCATCGATTTGTACGACAGCCTTTCCCCATCTACTTTAGAGATTGAACTCGAAAAAGAAGGCGTAAACGTGTTGGCTGCGGTTTCCCTTTTGTACGACGAAGAAATGGACGGCTGGTATTTGGGCGAAAAAATCGATGACGCAGCAACCGTCAAGGACCTTGTCTTCGCCTGGTTGGGCGAATAACTTCCTTTTGTTTGCCATATTGTTTACCATCGCAGTGATTCTTCGAATCCTACTTTGCGCCATGATTATGGTGCACGCTTACATCTACGTAGCATTCTTGTTTTATGATGCGAGCGGGAACCCACTAACGTAGATCCCCGCTCGCATCATATTTGTATTCTCAGTGTGTCTACAGACTACTTACAGCGTGCCGTCCAAAATGGCATTGATAACTACGCTGCCAACCTTGAAGTTGTTTTCCATCGCGGTGGCAAAAATATCCGCCGACTCAACGCTCTCCTCGGAAGCCAAAGAGTCCTCAAACTCAGGATTCCACAGGCTTTCAGCAGAAGCACCATTCATAAATACGTCCATGTTTACAGAGTCCCGGATAATGATATAACGATCCAACATGCCCAAACGATCCATCACAACGGCCAGTGCCGCATCTTCCATCTCAGTGCATGCATAAGGATCGGGGCAGCCGTAGGTTTCAGTCATCAAAACCGCATTGGCATGGTCGTACTCGCCCTTCCAGTAGTTGTCGCCAGAAACCGTCGTTCCCCGCAACACCTTGGGATCACGGCTCGCCCACTCTGCGTTATCAAACGCGGCGGCCATGTAATTGCGGGTCTTCTCGGTGGTCTCTATTTTCACATCCTTGATCAGATCCCAAACCTTGTTCATCAAATCTTGATTCAAAATCTTGTGAGAAGAAGAATCATAGCTGGAGTCATAGAACCAAGTTGTCGTGGAACCTTCGGGCAAATCGCGAATGTCTGCGTGATGGCCCAAGTCAAAGTCTATCGCCGCGGTAATCAGGAACACATCGCCCATCACGCTGTACTCGGCAGGAGAACCTGCACAGCCCGTGCTAATCACATAAGCATTGGAAAAATCAAAACGGTCATCGGACAACACGGCAAACAGGCTCATAGAAGTGTTGACCTTGCCCATGCCGGTCACATACAGGGCGACACCGTCTTTTACATACAATTTGTTGTCTTCAAATCCGCCGACGATATCGTACTCATCTCCGCCCTTGCAGTAGCCTTCGTAATAATATTGCGCCTCTCCAGGAAAGTCTCCGGACATTTCACCACTCTCAAATTTGGGCAGAATGAGCGCTTTGATTTCGATGGGCTGAGCTTCAGCCGTCTCAGCCACAGCCATCATAGAGGGTACCAGCAGCATAGCCACCAACAGAACAGCAATCAGTTTCTTCATGGACCTTCTACTTTTGCGTACTATTTTTATCCAATATGGATAAATGTTCGGATTTTATGTTAACACAACTTACAAATAAATACAAGCGTATTTTTTATTAAATCAAGAGCACCTTTTGTTCGTAGCGCTATCCGGTAAGCTGATCTTCGTGCGCACAACGCACATAAATTTTCATAAATATACTTTTTTATTCTTCATATCATTTCTAAAAACAGATTCATCCTAAGCTTTTTAGGCCTTATTTCGAGGTTGATGTACAATTTTCAAGCGTTTCTTCAGGCTGAATATCGCTTTCCATAGAATGCCTTAGAAACACCGCTCTTTTTGCGTTATAATAAACTTAAATTATATTTTCCCCGCATCCCTTTTAACATTTGCAGACTATTTTAAGTCTTCAAAAATCCGAAAGCTTTCTCAACAATATTGTCCCACTTAATTTTGAATATACGGATTTTGACAGACGTTACCCAAATCACAAAAAATTTTATTCAGCTATTGCAAATTCGGATCCAACGTGATAAAATGACTGTTGTTGATTAAAAGGCAGGAGGTGAGTTGTTTTGCCGAACATTAAATCTTCCATTAAACGCGTACAGGTTAGCCAGAAGAAAGCTATGCGCAACCGCATGGTAAAATCTGCTATGCGTAGCACCGTTAAAAAGTTCGAAACCGCAATCACAGAAGGCAGTGCCGATACCAAATTGTTGGCCACCACCTCTGGCGTTATCGATAAAGCTGCAGCCAAAGGCGTCATCCACAAAAATGCAGCCAATCGTAGAAAAGCTCGTTTAGCCAAACGTCTGGCTAATGCACAGGCCTAATCAAACAAGTTTTTTCTTCCCGCAAAAAGCTACGCTTTTGAGCGGGTTTTTTATTTGCATCAAATAAAGCCGCGGCAATACAAACACTGCCACGGCTTTATTGAATTGATCTACATCAGCACAACCTCCGCCGTGCTGCCCCGGCTGCTGCCGCGCACCACAATCTGTCGATCGATCCGTTGTTTAAGCTCTTCCACATGGGATACAATCCCTACCAATCGCTGGCCTTCACCAATCTCCATCAACACGTTGATCGCCTGCTCCAGTGACTCTGAATCCAGCGTGCCAAATCCTTCATCCACAAACAGGGTATCGATCTGTACGCCCCCCGAATCTTGGGCGATGATGTCAGATAGCCCAAGCGCCAACGCCAACGCCGCTTTAAACGATTCGCCGCCCGAAAGCGTACCCACAGGCCGCTCCCTGCCGGTTCTATAGTCCATAATATTGATAGTCAACGCCCCATCCCTCTTCGCTCCGTCGGTTCTGCGCCGCAGTTCAAACTGCCCCTGGGTCATGCGCACCAACCGCATATTCGCGCTTTCCAGCACCTGGTCAAAAAATCCGCTTTGCACATATTGCTCAAAAGAAATGCTGCCGCTGCCCGAAAGCGTGCCATCTGTCGTCCGGCGCAAATTTTCAGCTATGTTGTATATATGTTCAGCCTGGGCATACTCTCGGTTCAGCAGCTCTATCCTTTCTTGCTGCGCAGCATTAAACGCCTTGCGCTGGCTTATCTTAAGCGCATTGTCCCTCTGCTCACGCGCCGCTTCCTGCACCCGCTTAAGGGCCGCCTCCAGCCGCTCTACATCGCAGCGCTCCACCCCCTTTGCCCGTTCTCGGCTTTGTTCATAGGCAATCTGCGCTTCTCTGTAAGCTTTATCAAAGTTTTCGATTCTAATCTTCAGCGTTTCGGCCTCGTCATCCGGCATTCGTTTCCTCTGCCAATCTTCAACACCCGTAAATCCATTTTGCGCAAGGGAATCATCCATCCGCTGTTTTTTTATTCGATTTTGCTCCCTGATCAAACCTAACGCCGCTGTGCGTTCGCGCGCTTCAGCCTGCAGCGCCACCAATCTCTGTACAGCCTCCGCCTGGACTTTGCTCAAGCGTTCTTTTCGCCCATCTATGTCTGCACGTTTTATATCCAGCGCTACAATCCTATTCTCCAACCGGCTCACTGCATCCGCCGCCGAACCTTCGCCCAGCGCCAAACGTTCCTTCAACTGATCCACGTGCGCTTGATTCAAGGCCCGTTGTTGCGCCAGCTCTTGCTTTTTCTCGATCAGCCTGCTTTGTTCGGCTTCCACAGCCTCTTTCTTTTTTTGAGCTTCTTCCATTTCCGCCTGAATCGGCGCGATCCAACCAACAAGCTTCGCATATTCGTTCTTATCTATTTCGATTTGTTCCAGTCTACCCTTAATTTCCGCAATATCCACTTGCAGATTAGCCTCTTCTCCAATCACATAGTCGGCGTATACCCTCTTCGCCTGATCCTTAAGATTTTTTAGCTGTATGCGCAGGCTTTCACAGGCCATTTCAGCCTCTTTTAAAGTTTGCTGAGCGCGCTCATTCAAAACCTGTTGCGCCTTTACCTGATCCAGGGTAAGCGGTTCTTCGTCCATTTCGGCCGGATTCGGATGCTCCTTTGATCCGCAAACCGGACAGGGTAGCCCCGGCACCAATCCTGCCGCTAGCACCCCCGCTTGCCCGCTCAAATATTGGCTATTCATTTGACTATAGCGCGACAGTTCCCGCGCTGCGCTCTCGCTCCGCTCGTTGTATTGCCGCACCCATTCCCCCAACTGAACCTGGATTTTTTCGGTCGTCATCCGAATTTCAAGCAATTGATTATAGCCCTTCAGCCTATGCGCCAGCTCAATCCCCTTTGCCTCGCATTGCGCCTCTTTTTGAGGAATCTCCAATAGCTCCTGCAACTTTTTGCGGTCCTCTTCCTCTTTCTGCTTCATACTGGCTAACAATTCGGCGATGTCAGCCAACCGCCGCTCAATTGCCTTTATCTCATTCTCCGCAGCAGTCGCCTTATCTTGGCGCTCCCTTAGCTTAATAAATAAAGGTTGCATCTCCTTAATCTTTGTCAACTGCCCATTTAAGTCGTCGGCTTGCTTGGTCAGCGTCGGTATTTCTTCGGCCGCTTCGTTAGCCTTTTGCACCTCCTCTTCAGCCAGCTTAAGCGAGGTTTCGGACTGCGCAACCATTCCCATCAACCGCTCTTCCTCTGCTTTGCCTTGTTCAAACGCCTTGAGCGAAGCCTCTACCCTTACCGCCTTGTCGTTCCAGCTTATGCGCTCCTTGGCTTCTTCAGCCTCCTTCTTCCCTCCGGCCTTCCATTCAAATTTCTTGCGCTTTTCCTCCAGATCGTCCAGCAGCTCGTTGCTCTTTTTGCCCCGATCCAAGTCTTTAGCCAGCCGACTTTGTAGCGCATCAGATTCCTCCAGCGCTTTATTTAATCCTTCCAAGCTCTGGCCGTCTTGTTCGTTTTGTGCTCGTATGAATTTTAATACATCATCGGCATCGTTTACGCCCGCCTGCCGTACGCCCTCCGCACCTTCGCTGTCTTCAGAGATTTGTACCGCACCAAATGCGCGCACCAATTCCATTTCAGCAACATTTTTCCGCGCCAGCAAATCATCCCGCTTAGCCTTTAACTGGACCGCAAAAGCGGCAACTCGCCTAGTGTCAAACAATTTTTGAAATATCGCCGCCCGCTGTTTGCTGTCTGCATCCAGCAACCTTTGAAATTCCCCTTGCGCCAACATCGATACCTGCTTAAATTGGTTGTAATCCATGTGTAACAATTTTTCAATTGCTTTTGTTACCTCGGTGCTGCCCGATATCGCTTTGCCCCCCGGCAAAACCAGGCTCACTTCCGGCGGCCTGAATTCAGGCTTTCTCCCTTCCTTTAAGCTGCTCATATTATACTTTATCGAACGCTCCACCGCGTAGCGTTCGTTTGCATGCAAGAACTCCAGCCGCACAAACATTTGAGCATCCGGGCCGGCAAAGTCGCTGAACATATTCTTGGCGTTTCTGCGTTCGTTGGAAACCTGCCCATACAGCGCATACATAATCCCATCAAATATGCTGGTTTTTCCAGCCCCCGTTTCTCCGGTAATTAAAAACAAGCCTCCTTCGCCCAGTTCGGAAAAATCTATTTCCATCCTTCCGGCGTACGGGCCAAAAGCACTCATTTCCAGTTTAATGGGCTTCATTTGCCTTCTCCCTTCTCGATGCCGCTCACCACATCTGCAAGCAGTTGCTTTTCCTCATCGTTCATCTCCCTGTGGTGTACCGCATCAAAAAATTCAGCAAACAACTCATCCATCGGTTTCTGGCGCCAATGGCGCACCGACTCCACTTCCGATCGATTGGCCTTTTCCAGCGCCTCCCATCGCGCCTGTACCAAATTGGGATAGCGCGTACGCAACTTATCCATCACCCCTTCTACAGGCACTTCATCGGTAAGCCGCACATAAATGTAATCCTGAGCATTTCCCGCCCTCACATAATCCTCACTGAGCAAGCTCTTTAAATCGCCGCGCAGCACGCGCACATCGCGCAGCGGTACAATCCGCACGAGCTCAATTTCTATGCTGCCCTTTGCCTTCAGTTCTACCACCACAAAGGTTTTGTCGGTTCCACACTCGCTCGCCGAATATTTCAAGGGCGATCCCGCATAGCGCACAGAATCCTCCCCCACCCGTTGCGGCCTGTGCAAATGCCCCAGCGCCACGTAGTCAAATTTCTTAAAATGTTCGGCGCGCACGCTTTCGGCGGTGCCGATGTTCAACACTTCAGATTCCGATCGCTCTGGCACCTCCCCAAGCGCCATCACCAATTGATGCCCTACCAATACATTGCGCTTGCCCAAATCAATCGGCATACTCTCCACGGCAATGCGGACCGCTTCATCATAACTTATCGACTCTTCCGAATCTTCCAGCTGCTGTCGAATTGTAATCGGACGAAAAAACGGGAGCAAATGAAAACACACTAGGCCGTGCGCATCCTCCAGTTCTACCGCCGGCTGCCCCAGCCGATAATCACCCGCAATATGCACGCCTTTCTCGCTCAAAATCGAATTTAAAAAGCTGAGCCGTTCGGCCGAATCGTGATTGCCCGGCACCATTAACACCCGCGTTCCCGCCGCGCTCAGCCGCGAAATAAATTCGCTCAGCAGTTCCGTAGCCTCCACCGGCGGAATGCTCCTGTCGTACACATCTCCAGCTATCACCACTGCATCCACCGCATGTTCGGCGCTGTACACCACAATTTTATTCAAAAAATCTCGCTGCACATCCAGCAAGCTTATTTTTTCCAAACTGCGACCCAAATGCAAATCGGCCAAATGTATAAAGCGCATCTACACACATCCTCCATCTTCACCAAAATACCTTTTGCCTTATTGTAACATAACCGCCCATCCCCAGACAAAACCGAAAAGCCGCTGAAAACTTTTGACCCAACCGCAGGCCGCCGACCATCTTATCTGTTTAAATCCGCGTCGCAATATCGCTTTCTATATTTGGGGTTTGCGCTTGACGCCAACACACCCGTCAAACCGATCCCGCTTAATATATATTATATTAGCAAACGAAACGGCGGACATTTGTCCGCCGTTTCCCGGTGATTCTTCTCTTTTCTAACTATATGTGTTTTCAGTGATTACCGGCAACAGCGCTCCGCCATCCATCATCAAGCAGGTACCTGTAATATAGCCCGCACCTTCTCCGGCCAAAAACACGCACGCCTTGCCAATCTCCCACGGTTCCGCAAAACGTCCCATCGGAATCCTGTCGTACAGGCGCTGTAGCCCTTCGCTCACTTCGGTCGGCACGGTGCGCACGTGGGTATACCCAGGGGCAACCGACACCACGCGGATACCATACGGCGCCAATTCCAACGCCATGTTTTTCGTCAGCTTGTTCAACGCCGCCTTGGCCGGCCCATATACGCTGGCTATCGGCCAACATCCCGCCTGGTGGTTGGATGTGATATTGATAATCGTTCCTTTGATGCCCTTTTCCACCATCTTACGAGCGGCAGCCTGGGCACAAAAATAAGAACCTCGAAAATCTGTGTTGAGCACTTCCTCAAACATGTCCGGCGTCGTCTCCAGAAACGGCGCAAAGCGGGTGACCCCGGCGTTGTTCACCATCACGTCAATTTGCTCATAGGTTTCACACGCCTCTTTAAACATCCTTTCGATATCTTCCAGCTTGCTGATGTCGCCCTGAACGACAATCGTCTTGGCGCCAAACGCCTCCGCCTGCCGCTTCACTTCTATAGCTCCTTCAGCAGACTTTACATAATTTATGATCAAATCATATCCTGCCTTGGCAAACTCCAGCGCGATTCCGGCACCTATGCCTCGGCTGGAACCGGTTACAAATGCAACCGGGCACATTTTATTGTTTTGCATATTGCCTCCTCTACCACTCGGTAAACGAGCCGTCATCGTTATAAAGCCGCGGCGAATCCCAATTGCCCGAATAAGCCATTTCTTTGACAAAGTCCTCATCTACTTCAATGCCAAGCCCCGGCGCAGTCGGCAAGTCGATATGGCCATCGCGTATCTTAAAGGGCTGCTTAATGTAGCCCTCACCCAAATGCACCTGCTCCTGGCACAAGAAGTTGGGGATGGATGCAGCAACCTGAAGGCCTGCCGCAAGGGAAATGGGCCCCAACGGATTGTGGGGTGCAATTTGGCAATAATAGGTTTCAGCCATAGCCGCAATTTTCCGCACTTCGGTGATTCCGCCCGCATGGCAAATATCGGGCTGCAAAATCGCCGCCGCCTGTTTTTCCAAAATCTCACGAAAGCCCCAACGGGTAAACAAACGTTCTCCCGTCGCAATCGGAATCACGGTAGAGCGTGCAACTGTCACCAGCGCATCTACGTTTTCACACTGGACAGGCTCCTCCACAAACAGCAGCCTGAACTGTTCCAGCTCCTTAATCAGCCGTATGGACATCGCCGGCGTAAACCGCCCGTGAAAATCCACAGCCAAATCCACGTGCGCCGGCAGCGCCTCTCGAATGCTGCCGATCTTGTGAATAACCTTGTCCATAAATTCAGAAGTATCTAGCGGACGAACGGGCCCGTCGGTGGGGCCAGTCTTAAACACCGTAAACCCTTCTTCGACGGATTTTTTTGCATTTTCAATCAGCTCATTCAGCGTAGAGCCGCCCATATGCGCGTAAGTTCGCACTCGGTTGCGGGTCGGACCACCCAACAGCTTGTACACAGGAACACCAAAAAACTTGCCTTTTATGTCCCAAAGCGCTTGATCGATTCCGGAAATGGCCGATACAAGAACAGGTCCTCCCCGGTAAAAGGTTCCGCGATACATCTCGGTCCACAGGCGTTCGTTTTCCAAGGGATTTTGGCCGACCAGCACCGGCTCCAGCTCTTTAACCGCCATCTCCACCGTGCGCGCCCTGCCCTCGACTATTGGCTCACCCCAGCCCACCAGTCCGTCATCAGTCGTAATCTTCAAAAACAGCCAACGTGGTTTTACATGAAAAGTCTCCAGCTTCGTAATCTTCATTTGCTATTTTCCTCCTGAATATAAAACTTGGACATTTCTTCGTAGGCACAGGCCGACAAAGCAGAAAACGCAGCAGGGTAAATTAGCAACAAACCGATGCCCGTTATCGCGCACACCATGAAAAGTAAAAGCTGCACACACACAAACATTAGCGACCAGCCCAGCGATCCGATAAACATTAAAAACCCTCTAAGCATCAACAGTGATGTTTTTTGCGAAGGTTCCTTCGTCAGCGCCGGGTATCGGTATATGCCTGATAACAGGTACAACACATCCACCAGAAAAAAAAGGGCGTATACAAACCGGAAGCCAATGGAAAACGGGCTTTCCAACATTGCCAGCAAGCAACCGCCAGCCATCAACATTGCCAAACTATCGCTTAGCCACATGCTCCACGCATTTTTTTGTCTGAAAGCCAGCAGGCAGGCCTCTTTCCAAGAAACCAGGACGCCTCTTTCTCTCCGGTTGATGTAATACGTCAACGCAGTCCACGCAGGCCCTATGGTCACTATGGGCAAACAGCAAACCAAAAACCAACCGCATCCCGCCACAATAGCATGGGGCTCGCGGCTCAAAAACGGAAACCATCGCTGTAGCGCCACAATATATTGGTCTCGTTTTTTTATTTTCGCTTGCCGATTCAATAGATTTACCCTTTCAATCCCGTCATGCTGATGCCCTGAACAATATATTTTTGTGCAAACAGATATACGATCAACACCGGCAACGTCGAAAAAGTCAGAAGCACCATCGTATTGTTCCAGGTCGCATTACTCTTTTGCGCCGCATAAATTCGAATCATGATCGTCCATTTCTTAGAATCCGGCAACAATATCAGCGGGAACAGGAATTGATTGTACACCGCCATAAACGTGTTTAATATGACCACCGCCAAAACCGGCTTGGATAATGGCATAACAATCCTGGTAAGCACTTTCAACTGCGAAGCACCATCTATCTTTGCCGATTCCAACAAATCCGTTGGAAGCCCGTCGAAAAAGCCTTTCAACAAAAAGATTGCCCAGCCCCAGGCAGAAAACGCCAGCAACAACGACCAAAAGCTGTTGATTAAGCTCTTACCCGTGCCCAAAAAATCTTGGAACATCAAAAACGAAGGAATAGCAATCGCCTGTTCGTTGATCATCATTGTACCCAAGAAAAACAGCAACACATACTTCGAGCCTTTGGGCTTAACCTTGGACAGGGCGTAAGCCGCCAATATGGATATTGTGCATTGAATCAGAATAGTCCCGCCGCACAATATCATGGTGTTCCAAAAGTTTTGCATCAAATCATACCTTGTAAATACCTTAGGGATGTTGTCCAGCACCGGTTGGGCGGGAATGAGGGTGGGCACCGCACTCATAATTTCTTTGTTGCTCTTAAACATCCCCGATACCATCCAAAGGTACGGGAATATCTGCATCGGAATCCCGATCAGCAACACCAGTATAATGATTGCATAGGTGATTTTCCCTTTTTTCGATTTGCGTTCAATCGGTTGCAATGCCGGCATCTAAAAGCACCTCACTTTCCCACCGCTCGCGCCGCTTTTTGGCGTTGTCTACGCAGCTTTTTTTCCTGTTTTACATCGGTGTCCCGGCCCAGTCCCATTTGTATTGCAGTTAGCACAAACAAAATGACGAAAGCGATCGTAGACACAGCCAACGCAAACCCGTAGTCATAGAAAGTGTACGCTTGTTTGTACGAATACAGGATGATGGTTTCGGTCGCGCCCGACGGGCCGCCACCGGTCATCACCTGCACATTGTCAAACATGTTAAACGACCCGATCATAGCCAACACAAACATAGTAGAGATTACCGGCATAATTTGCGGTATGGATATGTTGGTGATGCGCCGCCAGAATCCCGCACCATCCATAAGTGCAGATTCGTGTTGCTCAACAGGAATATCCTGGAACGCTGCCAGATAGATCAGCAGATTCATACCGCCACCCATCAGCAATCCGGGCATCTGCATTACCCACTTGACTAACTTGGGATCGTTCAACCACAACTGCTCGGCCAATCCAAACCTGCGCATCAGGAAGTTGGCCAACCCATAGTCGGGTTGCCAAATAAATTTCCACAATACCATCATCGCGATACCGGGGGCAATAGCCGGAATGTAGTACATTGTGCGCATAAAAGTCTTGCCTTTACGCACTTCGTTAATGAGTGTGGCCAATAAAATCGGCACCCAGAAATTCAGCGCCAAGGCGATCAAAAAGAACTCCACATTGTTTTTGATTGCGTTGAGAAAGTTTTCGTCCTGGAAAGCCTGTACATAGTTTTGAAAACCGACAAACTCGCCGGGCAAATTCACAATATCCACTTTAAAAAATGATACAAAGAAACCCAATAATATCGGGTAATATTTAAAAAGAGCAAAACTAATCAGCGCCGGAATCAGAAAAATCCAGCCCGAAATGTTGCCCCTGTTCTTTTTTGGCTTTGCCATAGAGGTCATAGGCTAAACCTCCTAATCTTTCGGCATACCCCCATTTAAGGAGTATGCCGAACATATGGTTTTCGCTGTTGTCTATTGCGGCTTGCGGAACGATTCGGGATACTTTACATACAGCGTTTCCGCGCAATCGTCCAACAGTTTCTTGGCCTCTTCGCGGGTAATGCCCTCGGTCAAATAGATCGTCTGCAACGGCTTGACAATCTCATCCTTCAACTGGTTCCAGTTGGGGCAATAAGGTTCAGGCAACGCAGATTCTGTCGCCGCCGCCATCTCTTGCGCCCAATGGGCGGGCCAATTGGTGGCCATAGAGTATTTCTTTTCCACCAAGTCGGTGCGCACCGACGGATTGGCCGACAGCCGTCCATAAGAGTTTTCCAGCTCCCAGCGGGATATCAAGAATTCTTCGTCGTAGGAAACGTACTGGATATATTCCCAGGCCGCTTTGCGTTGGGCGTCATCGGCCAAGGGCGATATCGTATACACTTCGCCACCGGCAAAGGATACTACCCGTCCACCCTCATCCTTGCCCGGCAGCGGGAAGAACCCTATGTTTTCTTGTGTCTGATCGAACCTAGCCAAGTCTTCTACGCCAAACTGAGGTGGCGCACCCCAGCCGTAAGCGGCCTGTCCCGCCTTGAAGTGGTTTTGCATATCGTCATAGGGCTCTAAAATATCCTTCTGGGTCGCGTTGTGCTCCCATACCAGGGAATTCATGAACATAGCCGCATCTATGCCCGGGTCTTCGTTAAACGCAACCTCCCACGTTCCGTCACCGTTGTCCCGCACCATTTCGCCACCGGCAGACCACACCCACGGCGTGAACGTCCACGCGTTAAAGTCAGAACCCAACAACAGATAACCAAATCTGGGGATCTCCTTGTCGGTATACTTGGCCGCCAATTCGGCAAACTCACTCCAAGTGGTCGGAATCTTTCCAGAATCTCCTCCCGCCTCCTCGATCACCTGCTTGTTGTATACAATACCGTTTACGTACGGAGCACCGGGAACCGCATACCACTCCCCATTTTGATCTGTCAGCGCATGATCAAATGTGGTGTTCACTTTCCCCTCTTTGCGCAGATCCCAGTTTTCCACAAACTCGTTTATGTTTGCTATGGTCTTGTTCTCAATTCGCGATTGAATATCCACATAAGGGAAATGCAATCCGACCGTATATCCGTCGCCCGCCATGAGCAGCTGGTCAAACTGTTGACGGTAATCCGTGCCTGGTGCCAACCTGGTCCATTCAAATTCTACATTGGGAAACTTTTCCTCCAACCGCTTGCAAAAGTCTTCCCACAGTATCCAGTCTTCTTCGGCCGCATCATCTTGGGGTTGATTGTAAATTTTGAGTTTTACACGCTCGCCTTCGGCTACAGCTACGTCGGACTCTCCGTGGTGTAACGGGCCCACCATTCCTGCGATTAGGGTTAGTACTAAAGCCAGCATCAATAATCGTTTCATTGCGTCAAACCCTCCAATCATAATTAAAGCCTTTCGACCTTTTCACCGTCATTATATATAAAGATTTCGAAAAATGCAAGCTTATAAATCATTAATGTTTGGCATGCTCGATAAACCACTCATCTGCTTGCTTTTTCACGAGCCTGTCTTTGTT
>CAYFTL010000016.1:32609-43014 GCA_964346145.1 uncultured Oscillospiraceae bacterium
TGTTAATGGATCTGTACGACGCACCCGAAAAAGTCAAACAGCTCACTAAACAAATCCAAGACCTTTGGTTTCAATATTATGAAGAATTTTCCGCTCTCCTGCGCTCCGTCAACCCCGGCTATTCCGACTGGTCCACCCTCTTAAGCACCACCCCCAGCTACACCATCCAGTGTGATTTTTCTTACATGATCAGTCCCCAAATGTTTGATGAGTTCGTCAGGGATGATTTGCAAGATTCTTGCAGTCGATTGGATCGCTCCTTGTATCATTTGGATGGGATCGGCCAGCTCCCCCACCTGGATTCGCTGCTACAAATCAACAACTTAAACGCCGTGCAGTGGATCCCTGGCGACGGTCAGCCTAACATAGAAGATTGGCCCCAAGTATACCGAAAAATTTTAAACGCCAAGAAATCGGCGCAGGTTGTGGCGGGCACACTGGCTTCCGCCCACTCATTGATCAAAAATCTCGGTGCCGGTGCCAATCTACAAGTCCGCACCTACGAAAACAGCCGCTCAGCTGTAGAGTCCTTTTTAGAAGTTCACAAGCAAAGATAACAAAAAAACAGTCTGTAAATAAATTTACAGACTGTTTTTTTGTTTCTTATCGGTCTACGCCCAAGTTTTTGCGGCTTTGGCGCACCGCTTCCACGCTTTGTACCAAATCCGCTTCCAGGCCATTGAGCAGGTTACGCACATAGTTGCTCACTTCCAACTGGCGGTCGCGGGCATCGGCCTTCGCATCGTTCACAACGTGGGTAGCCTCCTCTTGAGCTCGGCGCAAAATCTCGGATTTGCTCACCAGCGCCTCCGCACGCTCTCTGGCCTCGCTGATGATGGCATCCGCTTGCCGCTGCGCTTCCTCTACGGTAAAGCTCGCCTGCTCGTCTGCTTGGGCGATGGCAGCATCGGCCCTGGCGTTTGCTGCCTTCACCTTGTTGCTTGCAGTCTTTTCGGCATTGCGCAAAATCCGTTCCCGATCTGCCAACGTTTGGTTCGCGTACTGAATTGCTTCGGGCAAGTTGGCCCGAATATCGTGCAGGATGTCCAAACATTTATCTACATCCACTACACGGGTGCCGATGATCGGCCGAACCGGTGCATTGACCAGCTCTTTTTCCAGAAAATCGCACAAAACGTAGATTTCGCGCGTATCTTCCTCCATAACTTTCGGCAAACCGTCCACATCTCTATCGAGAGACAGATCGCGTTCATCCATCCCGTCGTCAAACATCATATTGTCTTGATCCATCGAACATTCTCCTTCCAGCTCATCATCTTATCTGAAGTTGGCCAATACATCTTCCAAAATAACATCGGGCACCAAGCCTTGAATAGATCCTCCATAATATGCTGCTTCACGCACAATCGACGAGCTAATCCAGGCATATTCGGGTGCCGAAGGTAAAAGTAAGGTCTCCAAGCCCTTCGACAAATGCCTGTTGAGCACAGCCGCCTGCATCTCCGCCGCATAATCCAACTCGCTACGCACGCCTCGGGCTATCAGCGTAGCCCCTACAGTGCGCGCCGCTTCTATAGTCAACCCATCAGAGGAAAGCACCTCAACATTGGAGATGTCCGCCACACATTTTCGGATCATTTCAACCCTGTACTCAGCAGAAAATGCATTTTTCTTGGCCGAATTGTTCATAACGCCGACGATAACTTTGTCAAATAAAACACTCAACCGCTTGATCATATCCAAATGTCCAACGGTAATCGGGTCAAAACTCCCTGGAAAAAAACAGTTTTTGCTCATAAATTTTCTTCTATAACCCTTTTGTATTCATAAAAGCTCAACACCGTGCCGCTGTATTTACGACTATCGATACAAGTAAAATGTCCAACAACCGGTGCTTGCGGCTGTATATCACTTTTGTGTTCAAATACCACCAGTGCGCCTTCCTGTAACAGTGCTCGTTCGTGCAGTTGATTGCAACACTGACCATAAACCGTTTGCATATGGTACGGCGGATCCAAAAAGACAATAGAAAACGGAACATCGCCCAACCGATTTAGCGCACGCCTCCAATCCGCTTGAATCAGCTCTACCCGGCTACTATACCCCAGCGATTCTATATTCTGGCGGATAATCCGCGCCGCTTGAGGCGCTGCTTCCACCGCGATAGCCTTCCGGGCCCCTCTGCTCACCGATTCTAAAGCCAGCGCACCCGAGCCCGAAAATAAATCCAACACCACCGCATCGTTGATACGCGAATAAATGATGTTAAACAGGGCGGCTTTGACTTTGTCTCCGGTCGGCCGGGTGTATATACCCGTCGGCACGATAATTTTCCTTCCCTTGGCCTCTCCACCGATTATGCGCATAGCCTCTCCCATCAAACACACTGATCCATATTTACTCAGATATTATAGCACATCCGCTGTCAAGCGTAAAGACTCGATCCGTCCTCCGCAATGAATTAAGGACAATTTGATGTTTCCCCATCCACACAAAAAAAGCCGCACCAACGTGCGGCTGAAAATATTTTTTAAACCTCAGCCTTTGGCGGCTTGGGCCCTCTCTTTTGCTGTTCACGCATTTTCGCCTGGCGCAACTTGCGCTTGCTACCCTTTTTGATCAGCTCCAGCTTTTTAACGCGCAACTGCGGTCCTCTCATGTAACCAATTAGCATGGCCAATGGGAACAGCGGGCTAATCAACACAAATACATACGGCAACACGGCCCTTGGAACGATATCAAACAAAATATTAAACGGCATAAAAAATACGCGTGCAATCATGTCGGACCAATTCGGGGCCTGCATCACATAATCCTGGGCATCACCCTGCGCCAGCTGGCTAACCTGGTGCGCTGGCGCTCCAAACAAACCCGATTGAAATAAGAGGTTGCCCAGCGAAAAAAACAAAAATGGGATCATCGCAATCAGAAACACATGAATCCCGGTGCGTTTTTCCCAACATTCGGCTTCATCAATTGGCGATATGTGAGGGTCACCCACTTCATCGCGGCGCTTGTCAAGGGTAACGCGCAGCGTAGCAGCCCGCTCTCCCCGGTAGCAGCCTTCGTTGTATACCATCCAAAATCCGGCTACCAACAATCCGATATTAATCGGGTAACGGACAAACCATTGCTCTGCAAGAGTCGCCGATGCAAACAAAAAATTGATCATCAACGCCACTACATAAACAACCCACACCCGCGACGCCGTCTTTACTTTGTATTTCATACCTCAGACCTCTTTCCTGTTTCATCAATTTCCACACGGGTAAACATTGGATTGAGTAACAAGCATATCCATCGGCACATCGTGCTCCTCCGCTGGCACACATGGAAGCAGCTGCTCTTCATAACAAATCCCTACGCGTTTCGCTTGCGTCTTGGGCAAAAAACGGTCGTAATATCCGCCGCCGTACCCCAATCGGTTGCCGTTTAAATCAAACGCAAGCCCCGGCACTAAAATCAAATCTAATTTTTCGGGTGCTATCTCCTTATACTCAACCGGTTCAGGTATGCCAAACCGGCCTTTGTGCAACTGATCAAAAGAGGTAAGCCGCGCCGCTTTCATTTGCCGCTTGGGCAGCGTTACCGGCACGTACAGTTCCCGCCCCGATCTGATAATTTCCCGCAGCAGCCCATATGTGTTTACTTCGGTGCCAATTCCAATGTAACACATAACCCGCTTGGCGTTGGCGTACTGCGGCAAACGCAGCACCCTTTCGGCCATCCTGGCAGACATTTCCAGCACCTCTATCATGCTTACCCGGGCGCGCCGCTTTTTCATCTCATTGCGCAACGCCTGTCTATCCTTCATAGGCCATAGTCCTCCTCGCCACCCTGCGAGTAAAACCCAGCATAATCTCGTAGGGAATCGTATCGGCCCACAGCGCCATTTCATCGGGTGTGATCTGTTGCTGCCCTTGCCTGCCTAACAGCACCACTTCCTGCTCCATATCTATCCCGGCAATATCGGTTACGTCCACCATGGTCTGATCCATGCATATCCGACCCACAATCGGTGCGCGCTGGCCACAAACCAGCACAAATCCCTTGTTGCTGATGGCGCGCGGATAACCATCTCCGTAACCTATCGGCAACGTCATAATGATGCTATCCCGCTGCGCCGTAAAAGTGCGCCCGTACCCCACGCTTTCGCTTTTTGCAATGCTTGCTATGCGCACCGGGCGGGTGGTTAATTGCTGGGCCGACCTCAAGTCCGGACATTGCTCACACACCGCCGCACCGTAAAGGCCGATGCCCACCCGAACCATATCGTGAGCAAATTCAGGATACATTGTCGCCGCATCGCTTGCCGACGCATGCACCAGCGGATCAAATCCGTTTGCTCGAACAATCTCCACCGCCCTGCACAAACGGGCATCCTGTTCCCGGGTGAATTCTTTTTCCCCAGCCGCATTGGCAAAATGGGTAAAAATACCTTCCATGTCCACGCACCGGCATTTTCCCCATTCATCCAACAGGTCTAGCAGTTCTTGCTCGCCGCGAACGCCTATCCGCGCCATGCCAGTGTCCACTTTTAAGTGCGCCCGTGCCCTTTTGCCAAACTCACAGGCTGCCTTCTCCAGAATTTCAATATCTAAACGGTCAAATACCATCTGAGCCATATCGTATTGACAAGCTGCTCGTGCAGCTTGCGGGCAGGATCTGCCCAACACCAAAATGGGTTTTTGAATTCCGCCTTCCCGAAGTTCAATCCCCTCTTCCACCGTGGCCACCGCAAAAGCGTCCGCCCCGCAAACCTCAAGGCTTTGCGCTACATTTACCGCGCCGTGCCCGTAAGCATCGGCTTTTACCACCGCCATAAAGCGCACTTTGGCATACACTTTATGGCGCAGCACGCTGTAGTTGTGCGCAATCGCTTCTATGTCTGTAGTCAACAGGGTGGGGCGGAATGAAATCATAACGACATAACCTGCTCTTGATCCAACAGACGGACGCCCGCATCCTTTAAAGTTTCAATCGCGCGATCGGCATCGGGCACGCGGAAAATCACCAATGCGTGGCTGCCCGTATTGCGCACAAAGGAATATAGGTATTCAATCCCGATGTCCTGTTTGTCCAGCTCTTCCAGCACATCGGCCAATCCGCCCGGTCTATCCTGCACACAAACGGCCAGCACATCGGTCAATCGCACCGTATATCCCGCAGCCCTTAAAGCCTCTACAGCCTTCGTCGTGTCGTTTACAATACCGCGCAATATGCCGTAGTTCTCGGTGTCGGCAATAGACAAAGCAATCAAATCGATTTGGTTATCGCTCAATACCCGTGTCAGCTTGGATAAAGATCCCTTGGTGTTTTCCAGAAAAACAGAGATTTGTTGTACAAACATGTGCTTCGCCTCCAGCCTTCGGTCCTTTTAGTAAAATTATAACACAATCCCTGACTCAATACTACAACTTGCGCTTGTCCAGTATGCGCTTGGCTTTGCCTTCCGAACGCGGAATAGTCCGCGGCGCAACCAGGCGTATCTTGGCCGAAAGTCCCAGCACAGATTTGATTTTTTCATGGATTTGGTTGCCTAGTGCCTCCAGCACACTCACCTTATCGCTGAAAATTTCTTCGGATACTTCCACCTGAATCTCCAGCGTATCGGTAGAGTGCACGCGGTCCACCACCAGCAAATAATGAGGCAAGATACCGCTGATACCCACCAGCACTGATTCCACTTGGGATGGGAACACGTTCACTCCGCGAATCACCAGCATATCGTCGGTGCGCCCCATAATGCGATCCATCCGGATATGGGTGCGCCCGCATTCACACTTTTCATCGTTCAAGCGGCAAATGTCGTGGGTTCTGTAGCGGATTAATGGCATGCCTTCTTTGGTAATCGTGGTAAACACCAGCTCACCGATCGTCCCATAGGGCAACACTTCGCCCGTTTCAGCATCGATGATCTCCGGGATAATGTGATCTTCGGCCACGTGCATTCCCTGCTTTGTCGGGCATTCCATGGCTACGCCCGGGCCACACATTTCGGTAAGCCCATACACATTTAACGCCTGAATGCCCAGCAGCTCTTCAATTTTGTTTCGCATCTCGTCGGTCCAGGGCTCCGCGCCCAGCACGCCGGCTCTCAATCGGAAATTTTTAAGAGGTATGCCCATATCGTGTATAGTTTCCCCCAGATACAGCGCGTACGACGGCGTGCAGCAAAGCACCGTCACGCCCAAATCCTGCATCACCATAATTTGGCGTTCGGTGTTGCCGCTGGACATGGGCACTACCATGGCACCTATGTGGCTGCCCCCTTGGTGGGCACCCAATCCACCGGTAAACAGCCCATAGCCATAGCTAACCTGCACCACATCATTTTGAGTAGTTCCTGCCGACGCCAAAGAGCGCGCCATCAACTCGGTCCAGATTTCCACGTCATAGGCGGTCTGCCCAGACACCACCGGCTTGCCCGTGGTCCCGCTGGAACCGTGTATGCGTACAATTTCCCGCTTGGGTGTAGCCAGTAGCCCGAAGGGATAATGGTCGCGCAAGTCGTTTTTTTCGGTAAAGGGAAGTTTTTTTAAATCCTCTACCGATCGAATATCGTTGGGCGTCAATCCGCTTTTTTGCATGCGTTCCCGATACATGGGCACATTTCTATATACTCTGTCTACCGTGCTGCGCAGACGTTCGCCTTGAATGCGCCTTAAATCCGTCCGATCCATGCACTCCATCGTCGGATTCCATATATTGTATTTTGTCGTCTCTGCCATACTCTCCTCCTGCGCGCTTTTCCGCTCTATTGCTGATAACCCAATTCAAAAGCGCGCAAATTGGCTTCCAAAAACTTAGCCGGTATGCTCGCCTTCAGCGCACGCTGCCACAACTCTTTATCGTAAGGGGTACGCTTACACAGCGCGCCGAGCAGCACCAGGTTTACCGCCCGCGCTTCCCCGGCCTGCTGGGCCAGTGCGTAGGCATCCATTACCACCAAATTGGTTTTTTCACCCAAATGCTCAATCAAATTTTCAGGATAGCTTTGGGCTCCAGTGATCACCGGCATCGGCGAAATTTGCTGACTGTTGGCAATCATCATGCCTTCCTGCTTCAAATATGGCAGGGCGCGCATGGCTTCCATCTGTTCAAATGCCAGCACATAGTCAGCCTCGCCCATGCCAACCAAAGGCGCGTTTATCTTGTCGCCTATGCGCACATAGGTGACCACGCTGCCCCCCCGTTGGGACATCCCGTGCACCTCGGATACCTTAACATCGCACCCGATTTCGTTGGCCAACGCACCCAAAATCCGGCTAGCAAGCAGCGTTCCCTGTCCGCCTACTCCAACGATCACAACGTTCATCTGCTTCATGCCTGCTCACTCACCTTTCGAATCGCGTCAAATTTGCACATCTGCACGCACTGTTCGCAGCCTACACACTGGGCCGGGTTGATGTATACGCCCTTTTCCTGGCGCTCTATCGCGGGGCAGCCTATGCGCAGGCAGGCTTTACAATTTGTGCAGCGCTCCGGATCACTGTACAAAGGCTCTTTCTTGCTGGTCTTATCTAGCAGCGCGCAAGGCCTGCGCGCAATAATCACCGAAACTGCGTCGCGCTGGGTCTCTTCCTTCAGCGCCTTCTCCAGCCCAGCCATATCAAAGGCATCTACACTCACAATGTGCTCAACCCCGCAAGCTGCACACATCTGCTCCAGGCTGATTTGCGCCGTTTGTTGGCCGTAAATATCAATTCCGGTCGCCGGATTCGGTTGGTGTCCGGTCATGCCGGTGGTCGAATTGTCCAAAATCAACATCGTCATGCTGCTGCGGTTGTACACCGCGTTGATCAGTCCGGTAATACCGCTATGGATAAATGTACTGTCTCCGATAACCGCTACCGTCTTTTGAATAAACTCTTTGCCCCGCGCCTTGTCAAACCCGTGGCTCATGCCCACGCTGGCCCCCATGCACAGGCAGGTGTCCAGCGCATCGGTGGGCGACAATGCGCCCATGGTGTAACAGCCAATATCGCCGGTCGCCCGCAGCCTTAGCTTTTTGATCACCGTGTAAGGCCCACGGTGTGGGCAACCCGGACACATCACTGGAGGCCTGCCGGGCACGGGTTCGCTTTCCAGCAAGCCGGAAACACTCTTGCCAAATATCTGGGCAATCTTCCTCACCGACAGCTCACCCTGCCTGCCCGTCAATTTTTTACCTTCGCACGCAATTCCCCAGGAAGCCACCTGCTCTTCAATAACCGGCTCCAGCTCTTCCAGCACATACAGCTTGTCTACTTTTTGAGCAAACTCTTCAATCAAAGCCTTGGGCAAAGGATTGACCAGCCCCAGCTTCAGCACCGATGCTTCCGGCATCGCGTCTTTTACGTATTCGTATACAATGCCCGAACAAATGATCCCGACCGAAGGATCGTTCATTTCGATTCTGTTGATCGCCCAAGCCGATGCATCTTTTTGCATCTTGTCCATGCGCTCTTCCACCACCAGGTGGCGCGCGCGGGCCATGCCAGGCATCATCACATATTTCATCGCGTTCTTTTCATAGGGTTTTAGCTCCCCGCCTGTACGCTGGCCAACCTCAACCAGCGACCTAGCATGGGCAATGCGGGTGGTGGTTCGAACCAGAACCGGCGTGTCGTATTGTTCGCTCAACTCGTACGCCAACTTCACAAAATCCACGCACTCTTGGCTGTCCGCAGGCTCCAGCATCGGAATCTGCGACCCCCGGGCATGAAAACGGCTGTCCTGCTCATTCTGGGAAGAATGCATCCCGGGATCATCGGCCACCACCACCACAAGCCCACTGTTAACTCCAGTGTATGCTGCAGTATACAAAGGATCGGCCGCCACGTTTAGCCCAACGTGTTTCATACAGCATAACGCCCGCGCGCCGGCGACCGATGCGCCTGCACACACCTCCAGCGCCACTTTTTCGTTCGGTGCCCATTCGGCATAAATTTCATCATACTTTACAATATATTCTGTGATCTCGGTGCTGGGCGTGCCCGGGTAAGACGACACCAAGTTTACGCCGGCCTCCCACGCGCCGCGGGCAATCGCTTCGTTCCCCAACATCAATTGTTTGTCCACTCTTTATTCCTCCCTATCCGTTGCGCAAGTCGGTTACGCGCTTAGCCTTGCCCTCAAATCGGCGCAAAGAGTTGGGCGACACCAGCTTTACTTCCATGTCCAACAAGCATACAATTTTAAGTTTGGCGGCTATGCGCTTGCGCAGCTTTTCCAGCTCGCCGAAATTTTCCAAGAGCTCGCTGCCTACCAGCTCCACCTTGACCGCCAAATGATCTATATAGCCTTGGCGGGTTACCTCGATCTCGTAATGCGGACCGATCCCCTCAAAGCCCAACAATACCGTCTCGATCTGCGACGGGAATACGTTTACACCCTTTATAATCAACATATCGTCGGATCTGCCCTTGCATTTTTCTATGCGCATGCTGGTACGCCCGCACGAACAAGGCTCGTCGATCAAACGGGTAATGTCCCTAGTGCGGTAACGCAGCATGGGCATCGCGCGCTTGCTTAAGGTCGTAATCACCAATTCGCCCTGCTCTCCCATGGGCAGCACCTTTCCGGTTTCCGGATCGATGATTTCGCACAAAAAATGATCTTCATTCACGTGCATGCCGCACTTGCATTCACATTCTCCAGCCACGCCCGGGCCCATGACTTCGGTCAACCCATAGTTTTCTGTGGCCGTAATGCCCCAGCGCCGCTCCAGCTCCGCCCGCATCTCTTCGGTGGAGGCTTCGGCGCCAAACAAACCCACCCTAAGTTTAATATCCTTCATAGCGCCCATGCGCTCGGCCACTTCAGCCATGTGCAGCGCATACGAAGGCGTAGCAATCAAAACCGTGGATCCAAAATCGCGCATCAGATTGATTTGCCGCTCAGTGTTGCCGCTGGATACAGGCACTATGGTCGTTCCCATTTTCTCAAGCCCGTAATGCAAACCAAATGCACCGGTAAACAACCCGTAGCCGAAAGACACCTGTGCAATATCGCTCTTGCGTGCACCCCCTGCGGTAGCCAAGCGCGCAATACACTCGGCCCAACTGTCCAAATCATGCTGCGTATACCCGGCAACGATGGGTTTTCCCGTGGTCCCGCTCGACGCGTGCAGCCGCACAATGTTGTCCATTGGCTCTGCAAACAAGCCATACGGATAGTTGTCACGCAAATCATCTTTTACGGTAAAGGCCAGCATCTCAATCTCTTCAACACTGCTCACCCCTTCGGGTACCATGCCCTTCTCGTCCATCCTACTGCGATAAAACGGCACTTTATACGCTTGCTCCAAGGTTTTTCGCAATTGTTCCAATTGAAGCTTTCGAACTTCTTCCCGGTTCATCGTCTCAATTTCCGGATTCCAAATCATCTTTCTCCCTACCTTACAACCATTCTACTTGCGCGATAACAATTACCGGCATATTCTGTTATTATACGATGATTT
>CAYFTL010000017.1:0-41138 GCA_964346145.1 uncultured Oscillospiraceae bacterium
TCTTATGGTGCTAAATTGGGTAACTACAGGCAACGCCTGTGAGTATACAAAAATATGAGGAGGAAAAATCATGAACAAGTTCCAACGTTTTCTTGCTGTTATGGTTGCAGTCATGATGTTGACCACCATGTCGGGCTTGGTTTTCGCAGAAGGCGAAACCGCGTCAGACGACATCATGACCCCATATGGCAAGTATCCTGAGCTGATCGAGCTTTCGACGGCCAAGCGCTCCAGTTCTGCGCCCAACTTTGTTGAAGGGGAGGACGTAGAAAACAACGCCATGACCAAATTCGTGGAAGATCGCTTGAACGTGAAGATCAAGATCGATTGGGAAGTAGAAGCCAGCGAGTTTGTTAACAAGCTGTCCTTAAACATTGCTTCCAACGATCTGCCCGACATGTTCACCTTGTCTTCCAACGACTATTTGGTGTACAAGTCGCTGTTGCAAAACGACATGTTGGCTGACCTGACCGAAGCCTACGAAAAATGTGCCGGCGACTACATGAAGGACGTTTTTGCATCTTTTGACAACAAAAACCTGGAACCCTTCATCGAAGACGGCAAACTGTACGGCATTGCCGGCGGCCGCTATGGTTATGAGCATAACCAAATGTGGATTCGCCAGGACTGGCTGGACAAAGATGGATTGCAGATGCCCACCACCGTCGAAGAAATCAAGGCTGTGTTGGAGCACTGGCGCGACAATCCGCCCTCTGAAAACTATGTGGGCATGATTTTAAATGCAAAAGATCCGACAGGGGCTTATAGCTCTCAGTTCTCGGCTACCCCGATCTTTGAGGCTTACGGCGCAACGCCCAAAACCTGGATCAAGAACGCTGAAGGCGAAATCATTTGGGGTTCTGTAGCGCCCGAAATGAAGGAAGGTCTGGCAGTTCTGGCCGAGTGGTATAAGGAAGGCTTGATCGACAAACAGTTCGCTACCCGTACCGCCAGCGGCGCAACCATGGCTGTTTGGAACGGCTCGCAATCGGGCTTGTGCTTTGCCCCGTGGTGGCATTGCTACGGCAGCGCGGATCTGCCCCGCAACGATGCAGATGCAGTTCCGGGTATTGCTAACGCTCCCCTGGACAAAGACGGCAAATTTAACGTGGTTTGGCCTGGCCCCTCGGGCGATGTGTTGTTGGTCAACAAAGCATATCCTCATCCCGAAGCGGTTATCAAAGTGATGAATGTTGAATACGACATGTGGCGTGGATTCGACGAAGAAGGCAAGGAACTGATCCAGCCCAACCGCGATGCGAATGTGGACTGGGGCTACATGTTCCCCACTAGCGGCGTTAACCTGGAATACGCTGACATCATTCCCAACGTAGGCCTGCTGGCCAAAAACTGGATCGACAACGGTGTTATGGAAGGCGCTCCCAGCGCAACCGAAATGGACAAAATCATGGCCAGCGACGCCGGCGATTATGCCAAGACCAAATCCTTGGATGGCATGGGCTGGGTGCACTACTACGGCCGTTATATCGCTTCGAACCTGATGACCACTCCCGAAGTGAACATCGTCGAGCCGGTATTCTCCTTTACCACCGAATCCATGGCCGACTTGAAGCCGAACCTGGATACGTTGGAAGACACCACTATGCTTCAAATCATCGTTGGCGAAAAGCCATTAGACTACTTCGACGAGTTTGTCGAACAGTGGTATGCCCAGGGCGGCCAACAGATGACCGACGAAGTGAAAGCCATGGTAGGCTAATCTAAATCCTTGGAACGTTTCACGTTCCCGTTTGCCGGGCGGTTTAGACCGCCCGGTGAACCATTTTAAAAGCGGGGTGTGGCGATATGCGAAATAAGAAGCATGAGTTGTACTACCATTCAATGTTGCTGCCGGGCATGATCCTTATATTGATTTTTAGCATAATTCCAATGTTTGGAATTATAATGGCGTTTCAAGATTTTATTCCGGCTAAAGGTATATTCAACAGTCCATTTGTAGGGCTGAAACATTTTCAAAAATTTCTGATTTTTCAGGAAGTGCGTCAGGTAGTACAAAACACGCTGATTATTGCTGTTGCAAAAATCATACTGAACATTGTTGTGCCGGTATTCTTTGCGATTTTGCTCAACGAACTGCGCATTAATTGGTTGAAGCGCACCATCCAAACCGTGGTGTATTTGCCGTATTTTTTGTCGTGGGTAATTCTGGCGGTTATGTTTAGCAATATCTTTTCTTACACCGGCATGGTCAACAAGCTGCTTGAATTGTTCGGACAAGAACCGGCCATGTTCATGATCAGCAACAAATTCTTCCGGCCGATTGTAATCGGTACGGACGTTTGGAAAAACTTTGGCTATGGCGCGATCATTTATTTGGCGGCCATGACCAACATCGACCCGACCATCTACGAAGCGGGCGAGATTGACGGCGCCAACCGTTGGCACAAAATCATCTACATAACCTTGCCCTCCATCAAAGGCACCATCGTGCTGATGGGCACCTTGGCTCTGGGCAACGTGCTCAACGCCGGTTTTGAGCAAATCTTTACCATGTATAGTCCCCTGGTATATGAGACGGGCGACATCATCGATACCTACGTTTACCGCATGGGTTTGGAAAAAATGCAGTACAGCTTTTCGACTGCGGTGGGCTTGACCAAATCGATTATAAGCTTTGTGCTGATCTTGACTTCATATAAACTGGCCGAGAAATACGCCGGTTATGTAATCTTCTAAAAGGGGGGAAGGCATTATGAACAAACGATACAATTTTGTCGATGGAATTATCATTGCGGTGTTGCTGTTGATGTCGATCACTTGCCTGATCCCCATCTTAAACGCAATCGCCATATCGTTTAGCGATAAGACAGCCGCTGCGCTGGGGCAGGTGTACTTTGTGCCCATTGGCTTTAACCTGACCAGCTACATCGAAATCGTCAAAGAGGGCCGTTTCTTCACGGCGTTTGGCGTATCGGTGATCAGGACTGTGCTGGGCGTTTTTGTAAACGTTACCCTGTGTATTTTTATGGCCTATCCCTTGTCCAAGGGCAAGGACGTTTTCCGCGCCAAAAACGCATACATGTGGACTCTGGTGTTTACAATGCTCTTTAACGGCGGTCTGGTTCCCACGTTTATGTTGGTCAAATCTTTGGGCATGCTGGATACCATTTGGGCGCTGGTACTGCCCGGAGCGGTTCCGGTGTTCAACCTGATTATTTTGATGAATTTCTACAAGGGCATTCCGGCTTCGCTGGAAGAGGCGGCGCTGGTGGATGGCGCAAACCCGCTCTATATATTGGTTAAAATATATGTGCCGCTGGCCAAAGCCTCCATCGCTACAATCGCGCTGTTCTCTATGGTCAACCATTGGAATGCGTTCTTTGACGGTAAGATTTATATAAACTCAATCAGCAAACAACCGTTGCAGACCTACATCCAATCGCTGACGGCTCAAATTAGTCAACAGGCGCTGGCTACCATGCGTCCCGAAGAGATCATTGAAAAGCTCAAGATGAGCGACTTGACCTTCAACTCGGCTAAGGCCGTGGTGTCCATGGTGCCCATCGTCGCGGTATATCCGTTCCTGCAAAAATACTTTGTTACCGGCATCGTCATGGGTGCGGTAAAGGAGTAAAAAAGCTGCTGAGTTATGGTGCGTCGCAAACGCCGTTAAAAGGCGTGGCGCTATGGGCATTTGCCTGTTAGTAAGATAAATAAAAAGCTTTGCCGAAAACGTTACCGGCAAAGCTTTTTATTTTGTTTTGACAAAACGAAATTATTTTTCTATCTGAATTTGTACCGCACAAGTGCCCTGATGGTTAGCCCCCACCTCAAAACTGGCGGTTGCCCCTGCCTGAATATTTGCTCGGCTGTCGGCGTTTACTTGATTGAAATGGAAGAAGTAGCGGGCATCTTCAGTTTGAATGAAGCCAAATTTGCGCACCGGATCATATTTTTCAATTTGTCCGGTCTGCCGCGAATCTTCAGGTTTTAAAGATTCAATCAACTGTCTGTCATCTCCCGGGTAATCGCCGCCCTTTTGGGTTTGTATGCGCTCCAGCAGCTCGGCAGCCAGCGGAAAGTCAGATTTGTAACGTCTTCGCTTGGTTTCGATCGCCGCCGAAGCTTCTTTTTCGGCCATGTCAAGCAGTCCTAGTTGCTCATATACCAACCCGATGCAATAATGGTTCTTGTGGTTGTCCGGGTTAATTTTGAGGGCATTTTGTGCCCAGCTGAAGGCGGATGGGTAGTCGGCCAGCTCAAAGTACATGGTGGACAGCTTGCGGTTGAGCGCGTCGCTGTTGCGCTGTTTTACCGCCAACTGCATAACCCTGAGGGCTTCGTAGTGTTCGCCCAGCTGCCACAACAAATCGGCGCGCAGTTCGGTAATGTCGTAGCGCATGTTGACTTCGGGCAGTGCATGCAACGCATCCACTTCCTTGCCTTGAGCTTTGAGAATTTTTGAAATGTGGTAAGCACAATCAATGTCGGGCTTATCGGAAAGCTGCTCGGCGCGTTGAAAGTTCTCCAGCGCCTGTTGCCATTGGCGGTTTTCCATCAGCATTTTTCCCTTTTGAATGCAGCACTTTTTGTACAGCGTCCGATTGACTTCTTGCTCATCCGCGGACATGCTGTTATACAATTGGTCGCAACCGTTGAGTTGCTCAATGGCGGTGAAAAACTCCTTGTTTTTATAGGGCTGTGTGCGGTTGCACAGGCTGTAGAGCGCGCTGGCCAACCGGTATTTTGTGGGCAGGGCACTTGGATTTTGGGCCAGCGACTGCTCGAAGCAATGTATGGCTTGGCGCGTCTTTTTGGTCGTATAATATTGGTAGCCCAAGTTGTACAGCCATTTGGCATTTTCGGGCCGCAATCGTGTAAGATCCTGGTACCAGGCGATGGCATCCTCGTAGTTTTTGGCCAGCGATGCGCACCAGGCAGCCTCGGCCAGTGCTTCGATGTCGTTGCTTTCTTGGTATTCTGCGCGGTATGCTTCCGCGGCCTGCGCCCATTGTTTCTGGGCTTTAAGCGCTTGTGCGTGTTCCACTGCGTATATCCTCCGTATCGGTTGCTGTAGAATGATTATAACACTATTTGGTGCTCAGGTGCAAAAATTACCTTCGGTTTACTCGGCCGAAATATATCTGTGATATAATAAGGATTAAATGGGAAGGGAGCGATTTTCTGTGGACTATAAACAAGAATTCATCGAATTTATGGTGCGTTCCAACGTGTTGACCTTTGGTGACTTTACCGCGAAGTCTGGCCGCAAAACCCCCTACTTTGTCAATACCGGCAATTACAAGACCGGAGCCCAAGCGGCCAAGCTAGGCGAATTTTACGCCGATTGCATCGTGCAAAACAAGCTGCACGAAAAGTGTGATGTGCTGTTCGGTCCGGCCTACAAGGGGATCCCGCTGGTGGTCGCCACCGCCATTGCCCTGAGCAACAAATATGGCATCGATCTCAACTACTGCTTTAATAGAAAAGAGGCTAAGGACCACGGCGAAGGCGGAAGCTTTGTAGGTTACAAATTGCAGGACGGCGACCGGGTGCTCATCATTGAAGACGTAATCACCGCCGGCACCGCGATCGCCGAATCGGTACCTGCCTTGCGCGCCCAGGCCGATATCAAGATCGCCGGGCTGGTCATCTCGGTAGACCGCATGGAGCGGGGCAAAGGCGATACCTCGGCCATCCAGGAAATTAAAGCGCTGTATGATATCGATACTTACCCCATCGCAACGTCCAGAGAAATCATCAGCGCAGTGCACAACAAGGAGATTGATGGCAAGATCGTCATGGACGATTCCATGCGCGAGCGCATGCTGGCCTACCTGCAGCAGTACGGCGTGTAAAGGCTATGCCAAACAAAATTCAGATTGCGCAGAATGCAAAGGCTTTGGATCATTGATCCAAAGCCTTTTTTATACCCCTTGCGGTCTATCCCTGCTGGGGCTGCTCCACCAGCATCAATTTTTCTTCGATAATCTGCTTCCAATCGTCGTAGCTGTAAGCGCCCAAATAGCCGCTGCCCACCGGGTCGCCGTTGCTGTCGATAAATATGGTGGCGGGTACGGCCGAAACGCCGGACAATATCGTCTGGTACAAGTCGGCAGAAGGCACAATATGGGGATAGTTAGCCCCCGTCTGTTCAATAATGTCGTTGGCCAGCTGTACTTGCCCTTCGTCCAGTTGCCCACCTGTATCTTGCACATCGCTGACGATGCCCACGATTTTGAATCCGCGGTCGGCGTACTCTTCGTTCAGCTTGCCCAGGTCGGGCATTTCGCTCAGGCAAGGGCCGCAATAGGTGGCCCAAATGTTAATCATGGTGAGCTTGTTGTCGGTGATGATCTTCTGGTTTACCTCTTCTCCCGCCAGATTGGTGGTGGCAAAACTGCTGAGCAGGCCGGTTGCGGTGCTTTCTGTGTCCGGAGTTTCTTTCGCCGCAGGTGCATCTTCTTCAGCAGTGGATATGGTATCGTATGGCCAGTCCATAATGCCGCCGAACTCGTACACCTGGGTGTAGCCCAGCTCGGCTAATATGGCCGATGCGCTGACGCTGCGGTTGCCACTCCTGCAATATACATAAATGGGAATATTCATATCGGGCAGAACCTCCGCGGCATCGCTTTCGATCCGATCCAACGGCAACAGCGTTGCCCCGGGAATGTGGCTTTCATCGTATTCTTCTTGGGTGCGCACGTCCAGCAATATGGCTTCCTCGTTTTCCTCTAAAGCCTTTTTTGCCTGCTGTGCATCAATCCGTGTAAAATCCTGCCCATCGGCCAAGCCGCTTTTCTGAGGCATCCCAAAATTCAAAAAACTCATTGCCAAAATCAATACAACTCCAATCCATCGTTTCATTTTCATCCATTCCTCCTAAGTTTATCGCACTCAGCCATGCAAAAGGCGCGTTGATCGCTTTGTGTTACAGATAGATAAACTCGAGGCAGGGTGGCTAAACATATTTGGATGGCAAAGAGGAGCGGGAATGCTGGTGGTGCAAACGCTTGTGGAGGCTTATGGTGCTTGTTGGCGCCGGGTGGGATGAAGATATCGCTATAAACTTTGCATGATTGAAAAGACGTGCTATAATGAACCTGCTATAAAATATAACGAGGTATAGATTATATATGGAAGCAAAAGATCAATTGACCACCACCGGAGAGCTGAAGGCGGCGTCGCTGCGCTTGGCGCTCGAAAAAGGTTGGGGAGATGAAAACGGCATTCAAAACCCTCAATGTGTGGCCATGGCCATGTCGGTGGAGATGGCCGAACTGCTGGAACATTTTCAGTGGATGAACGCTGAGAATGTAGCCGATCTTTTGGCCGGAAAAAGTCCAAAAAAAGTCGATATGATCGCCGAAGAGCTGGCCGATGTGTTTATCTACGGGCTGCATCTGGCCAACGCTTTAAACATAGATGTGGCTGGCAATATCGTGCGCAAACTGGACATTGTAAGAAAACGAAACTATCAAAGCGAGTGATGGCTATGAATGAAAATGGCTTTACCCGGAAATTGCTGAAAGCGGTAGGCAGCGGCAAGCTTTCGGTGGAACAGGCTCTCGAGCAGATGCGCACGCAACCTTTTGAAGATTTGGGGTACGCCAAGGTAGACCACCACCGGCAAATTCGCCAGGGTGTGCCCGAAGTGGTCTATTGCGCCGGCAAGACGCCGGAACAGACGGCGGGCATCGCTCGATCGTTGCTGCAAAAATCGGGCAACAATCTACTGCTCACCCGGGCCAGCACTGCTCATTTTGAAGCGGTGCGCCAAGAAAGCGATCTGGCCGAGTATCATGAAAGCGCCCGCTGCATTACGGTTTTGCGGGATAGTGAAATTTATGGATTGGGCACGATTATGGTGCTCACCGGCGGAACCAGCGATATGCCCGTGGCCGAAGAGGCCGCGGTAACCGCGGAAATCCTGGGCAACAGGGTGGAGAGAATTTACGATGTGGGTGTGGCCGGCATTCATCGGCTGCTGTCCCATACGGAGCGCATCATGTCGGCCAATGTGCTCATCGCCGTAGCCGGCATGGAAGGTGCCTTGCCTTCGGTGGTGGCCGGACTTGTGGATCGTCCGGTGATTGCAGTGCCCACCAGCGTGGGCTACGGCGCCAACTTTGGCGGGTTTGCTGCGCTGCTGACCATGATTAATAGCTGCGCCAGCGGCGTGTCTGTGGTCAACATAGACAACGGATTTGGCGCAGGGTACATGGCTTCGTTAATCAATAGACAACCGAGGGTACACATAGAAGAGTAGTGCTTATGGATCGGGAGGGCTATACGGATGAAACGAGACAAAATCCTGATTTTGGATTTTGGCGGA
This sequence comes from uncultured Oscillospiraceae bacterium, assembly GCA_964346145.1. Lineage (GTDB taxonomy): Bacteria > Bacillota > Clostridia > Christensenellales > Aristaeellaceae > CAYFTL01. Next base: position 8,300 of record CAYFTL010000017.1, read on the forward strand.
ACCCAGGGGCAGGCGCTTGCCCGTAAGGTGCGGGGCAACCAAATATTTTGCGAGGTGTTGCCCTTCCATGCCAGTCTAAATCAAATACGGAGCCGCGCGCCCAAGGGCATAATTCTGGCGGGCGGTTTTAACGGTGCACACGGTGGGCAGCAACAATGCGATGCCGGCGTGTACGACCTGGGCATCCCGGTGCTGGCCATGGGGAGTCCTGCCCGCAACATGGTGCGCCAATTGGGCGGCAGCGTGCTGGGCGATGCCATTGAAAAAAGCATCGCCCCCTTGCAGCTGAATGTGGAAAGCGAGCTGTTTGAAGGTTTGGAAGACAGCGAACGTTTTTTTGAGTGTTTGGCGGCGGTCGAGCTGCCCCAAGGTTTTGAACCCAACGCCATGAGCGACGAAAGGATTGTAGGGTTTGTCGATCGCGATCGGCGCCTATACGGTGTTCAGTTTGAAGTGGAAAGAAACGATCCGGACGGCTACCACCTCTTGTCCAATTTTTCCCGGAATATCTGCGGCTGTGAGGCCTGGTGGTCTATGGATGCCTTCGTCGAACAGCAGTTGGAACAGATTCGTGAACAGATAGGTCAGGGCACCGCAATGTTGGCGGTTTCGGGCGGCGTGGATTCCACCGTTTGTGCTGCGCTTATGCACAAAGCCATCGGTGACCGCTTGCACTGCATTATGGTGGATAACGGCATGATGCGCAGCGGCGAAGTGGAGATGACCTGCCAAACCTTTAGCGATATGGGCATCTCTTTGCAGCTGGTGGAAGCCTCCGACCGCTTTTTTGAGGTGCTTGAAGGCGTGGAAGATGCCGATGAGAAACGGCGGCTGGTGGGAGCCACCTTCGGCCGCGTGTTTGAAGAACAGGCTGAACGAATGGGCGGCGTAGATTTCTTGGTGCGCGGCATCATCTATTCAGATCTGATCGAGAATCCGGATATCGACGATGTCTCGTTTGGCGATAGCACACAGGCATGTCGCAGTGGTCAGGTACTCGACCCAATCAGTCAATTGTTTAAGGACGAAGTGCGGGAGATGGGGGAACTTTTGGGCCTGCCCAAGCATGTCACCACCCGTCAGTCCTTTCCTGGCGCTGGCTATGCGGTGCGCTGCCTAGGCTTGGTAACCAGAGATAGGGTGCAGGCGCTTCGAGCGGCTGATTCCATTTATTGCGACGAGATCGTCGAAGCTGGGATGGACAAGCGTATGTGGCAATACTTTGCGGTGTTGACCAGTGAAAAATCTATTGGAATCCGCGATGGCGTGCGCAGGTCCGAAGGGGTTGTTGCGCTGCGTGCGATCAACTCGGCGGATGGACTGAATGCCGGCGCTGTGCGCTTGCCCTACGATCTGCTGGAAAGGGTGGCACAGCGCATCATCAGCGAAGTTACGGGCATCAACCGGGTCGTATACGATATTACCGCAAAGCCGCCCGCCGGGCTGGAGTGGCAATAAATTAAAAATACGAGCATAAAAAGCGGTAGGCATCTGTGTTGATGCCACCGCTTTTGTGGTATTATTTCTATGGGTTTAAACGTGGGTGTCTGCCGATTTTGAATCGGATGGGGAGTGGGAGGGGTGGTTTTCGTTGTTTTCTTCCACCGCGCGTTTGAGCGTCCGAACAAATATATCCAGCTCTTGGGCTCCGTTTACTCCGTATTTGTTGTTGATTACAAAGAAAGGCACGCCGGAAATTCCGTTTAAGGCGGCGTAGGTTTGATCTTGGGCAATGTCCATTGCGTATTCGTCCGATTCCAGCACCGACTTGGCCAGGTGAAGAGGGATTCCTGCCTGCTCGCACAAGCGCAGCAAGGTGTCCGGGTCGTTGATGTCGAACCCCTTGCCCAAACAGGCTTGCATCACTGCTTCGACAAAAGCGTCGGCCAGCCCCATGCTCTCCGCCAGCTTGTTGAGCCGGTGAGCATTGGCGGTGTCCACGATGAGCATATCCTTAAAATTACACGAAAGCCCGCACTGCTCGGCATACTGTGTAATCAGCTGGGTTTGTTCGGCAATCTGCCCGTCATCGGCATCAAAAGCGTTTGCAAGATACTCGGTGGCCGACACCTTGGGGCCCATTGAGCTCCCCAGGTGCAATCGAAAAGCTTTGTACGATATATTAACCTGGCCAACCAGCCCAGCTTCCTGAATAGCATTATCCAATTGTCGTTTTCCGATATAACAAAACGGGCATATAAAATCCGAATAGATGTCGACGTGGATCATTCCCATTCCCTCCAATGGATTGCTAAAAATACAAACGCATTGTCTATGCGTTTAAGCATCCGGTGCAAATCACTTTTTGTTATTTTCCCAAAATTTAAAATCATTAAGCAATAATGATTTTGTTTGATTATTTAATTGATACCCTGAAAGAACGTGTGATAACCATAAATTTTAGAAAAAGCCGCACAGCCATACTTTCAGGTATTATACACGATTTGCGCAAATAAGTCGAACGTTATATTTTGTTTGGGTTGAAAAGTTCGACTTTAATTGAAATTATAACCATGTTTTGGTATTATGAAACAAGAAAAAAGTCCAAAATCCGAAAATTGGAGGAATTTAAAATGCCCAGAGTTGCGCTGGTGATGGGAAGCAAATCCGATTTTAAGAGCCTTGAAAATTGTGTGCGGTTGCTCAAACAATTCGAGATAGAAGTGGAAGTGCGGGTGATTTCGGCGCACCGGACCCCTGAGGTCGCCGCCGAATTCGCAGCAAAAGCCGAAGACAACGGTTTTGAAGTGATTCTGGCTGCCGCTGGGAAGGCTGCCCATCTGGCCGGCGTATTGGCTGCGGGCACCGTGCTTCCGGTTATCGGAATTCCAATGAAATCTTCCAGCATGGACGGGCTGGACTCTCTGTTGTCTACGGTCCAAATGCCCAACGGCATCCCGGTTGCGACGGTGGCCATCGGCGGCGGTGACAACGCTGCACTGCTGGCGGTGCAGATATTATCGGTTCGCTATCCTCATTTGCGCGAGGCGCTCAAGGGCTATCGGACAAAAATGGTGGAACAGATCAGGGCGGACGATCTCGAAGTCATCGCTCAGGCGGCCGCTCTTTAAGATTTTCTACTGGCACTATTGACTCAACAATTTTAGGAGGGCATCGCAATGATTAGCTACAAGGATGCGGGCGTGGATGTGGAAGCCGGCTATGAAGCGGTTCAGCTGATGAAGGAGCACGTGCGCAAAACCTTTGACGGCAATGTTATGGGCGACCTGGGTTCCTTCGGCGGATTTTATAGCCTGGAAAACAGTACGGTAGACAAGCCTGTGTTGGTGGCCGGGACCGATGGCGTGGGCACCAAGCTCAAAATAGCGTTTTTAATGGACAAGCACGACACCGTAGGCATCGATTGTGTGGCCATGTGTGCAAACGATGTGGTTTGCCAGGGCGCCGCGCCGTTGTTTTTCCTGGATTATTTGGCGACCGGCAAGCTGGAACCCGAAAAGGCGGCCAGCATCGTAAGTGGAATCGCCGAGGGCTGCTTGCAGGCCGGTTGCGCGCTGATCGGCGGAGAAACCGCCGAAATGCCCGGCTTTTATACCGATGGTGAATACGATATGGCCGGTTTTTGTGTAGGCTTGGTGGGCAAGGATCAATGCATCAACGGCAAAAACATTCAACCGGGGGATGTGCTGGTGGGTCTGCCCTCCAGCGGCGTGCACTCCAACGGATTCTCGTTGGTGCGCAAACTGTTGATTACCGACGGCGTCGATCTGAATGCAACGGTGGAGGCTTTGGGCTGTACCCTGGGCGAAGAACTGCTCAAACCCACCCGCATCTATGTAAAGACCATTTTGTCTTTGCTGAAAAACTATGAGCTTAAGGGCATTGCCCACATTACGGGCGGCGGTTTTATCGAGAATATTCCGCGCATCTTGCCCCAAGGATTGGCGGCCAAGGTGAACCTGGGCAGCTGGCCGGTGCTCCCAATTTTCGACTTGCTCCAACAAACGGGCAACATCGCCCAGCGCTCCATCTACAACACCTTCAACATGGGCATCGGCATGGTGCTGGCGGTGGACAAGGCGGTCGCTCAGGACGTGGTGAACGCGGCCCAAGCGAGCGGCGAACAGGCCTACATCATCGGCGAAGTAACGGAAGGCGAGGGCGTTGAATTGTGTTAAAGCGCATAGTGGTCATGTGTTCGGGCGGGGGGAGCAACTTTCAAACCTTGATTGATGGCTGCAACAATGGCGCCATCAACGGACGCATTGTGCGCATGATCAGTTCGGCGAAGAAAGCCTACAGCATTGAGCGCGCTCGGGCAAACGGCATAGAAGCGCTGGCAATTCACAAAAACGATTATCCGGATACTGCTGCGCTCGACCGCGCCCGGCATGAAGCCATCATGCAGGCCGAGCCCGATTTGGTGGTGCTGGCCGGTTTTTTGGGCATCGTGCCCCTGGAAACCGTGCGCGCGCTGGAAGGCAAGATTTTAAACATCCACCCGGCGCTCATTCCTTCGTTTTGCGGCAAAGGCATGTACGGTCAGCGGGTGCACCAAGCGGTGCTGGAATACGGTGCCAAAGTTTCGGGTGCCACCGTTCACTTTGTCAACGAAGAGATAGACGGTGGCCCGGTGGTTTTTCAAAAATGTGTGCCGGTGCTTGAGGGGGATACGGTGGAATCCTTGGCTGACCGGGTGCTGGAGGTGGAGCACGAACTCTTGCCCAAGGCGGTGGAACTTTTTTGCAGGGACGAGCTGCAAATCAATGGGCGCATCGTCAGCCAAAAACTGCCTGGCTAAACGGTATTGCGCTTGCGCTGCCGGAAAAACACGTATATAGTTAGTAGGTAAAAAACCTTATCAGGAAGGAGTGTTGTTCTGTGAAAGTGCGTCATCCCATCGATTCTTTACACGGACAACCGCCCGAAAACGCGTTTATAGCCTACGATGAGCAGGAAACCCCCGTGGGAGAATGCAGCATTACGCCGGTTTGGGCCGAAATTGTTTACCCCGAACGCCCGCTGCGCCTGCATATTCGCATTAATGGCCATCCCCAAGCGTTGGATGTGCTTTTGGGCGCCGCGACGGCGCGCGCCCTTTTATTGATTCGCCAGCTTTCGGACAGTGCGCGGGCGCGAATTTATACCGATTGTGCAGTGGACGACCAGGAGAGGCTTCAGAGCCTTGAATCCATGGGTTTCATAGACGATGATGAGCTCGTGCGTATGCGGTGTATGCTGCGGCCGGGCCCTGTAGTGCTGCCGCTGCCCGCCGGGCATACCATAGTGCGAGATGCGTTGGAAGACGAAATCGAGCAGCGTTTCTTTTTGGAACGCTACAACAAGGTGCTGGGGAAGGACAAGTCCGAAGCCTGGCTCCATCAGCTGTCCCAGCGGCAAGGCTTTTTCCGCTTGCTCATGGTGGATCGGGATGGCCTTGCCGGCGAATTGATCGGTTACGAAGAGAACAACGTGGGCGTCATTCGCTATCTTTTCACCGAAAAGGAAAGCCGGCGCCAAAAAGTGGGCAGCTATTTGATTGAAATCGCGCGCCAAATCTGGGTGGAGCGTGGCATAGAAGAGGCCATCATAGACCTGTTTAGCAGTCAACAAAGCGCGGTGCGCACGGTTGCTTCCTGTGGCTATCGGTTTGAAACCGTGCTGATGAAGCACCCGGGTATAGACGTATAAAAACCATAAAGACTTTCTTGAGAAAGGGCGATCGTACAATGGCAAAAAGAGCATTACTGAGTGTGTCGGACAAGACGGGCATCGTAGATTTGGCCAAACGACTCGACAAGCTGGGATTTGAAATTTTGTCCACCGGCGGCACCATGCGCGCGCTGGAAGAGGCCGGAGTGCCAGTTATCGGGGTTTCCGATGTCACAGGCTTTCCCGAATGCCTGGACGGGCGCGTAAAGACGCTGCATCCCGCCATCCATGCCGGACTGCTCGCCATGCGCTCCAATCCGGAACATATGCGCCAGATTCAAGAGCTGGGCATTGAGCCCATCGATGTGGTGGTTATTAACTTATACCCCTTCCGGGAAACGATCGCCAAACCGGGCGTTACTTTTGAAGAAGCTATTGAAAACATAGACATCGGCGGTCCCACGATGCTGCGCGCAGCGGCCAAGAACTGGCAGGACGTGGCTGTGGTGGTGGAACCGGCCGACTATGAGCGGGTGCTCGGCGAAATGGAAGCGGACGGCCAGGTCAGCCGTGCGCTCAAGCAAGAGCTGTGCTACAAAGTGTTTGCCCACACCGCGCAGTACGATTCTATGATTTCCAACTATCTGTTTGGCAAGCTGCCCGGCGAGGACAAGTTCCCCGAAAATCTGACGGTGAGCTTTGAAAAAATTCAGTCCATGCGCTACGGCGAAAACCCGCATCAGGGCGCAGCCTTCTACAGGGAGCTGTTTGAAGCCCCCGGTTGCCTGACCGAAGCCGAGCAGCTTAACGGAAAAGAGCTTTCCTACAACAATATTAACGACACCAACGGTGCGCTGGATCTGCTGCGCGAGTTTGATCAGACCGCTGTGGTTGCGGTGAAGCATGCAAACCCCTGCGGCGTAGGCGTGGCCGATACGGTGCTTGAAGCCTACACCAAGGCCTACGAGTCCGATCCGGTGTCCATCTTCGGCGGCATCGTGGTTACCAACGCCACCGTCGACGAACAGACGGCCACCGAAATGGCCAAAATCTTCCTGGAAATCATTGTGGCGCCCGGCTACACCCCCGAGGCGTTGGCGGTGCTCCAAAAGAAAAAGAACCTGCGCGTGCTTAAGCTGGATACCACCCACCGTGCATACCCCGAAGGTGCTGTGGAAATGCGTAAGGTGGCCGGTGGCCTGCTGGTGCAGGACATTAACGATCAGCTGTTTGTACAAGGCGACGAGCCTTGGAAGGTGGCAACCGACCGTGCGCCCTCGGCCAAAGAAGTCGAAGATCTGCTGCTGGCCTGGAAGATTGTCAAGCACACCAAATCCAACGGCATAGCCCTGGCCAAGGACGGCCAATCCCTGGGCATCGGGCCCGGGCAGGTCAACCGCATTTGGGCTACCGAAATGGCGCTGGAACGCTCCGGGGACAAGGTGCAAGGTGCGGCCATGGCTTCGGATGCATTCTTCCCCTTCGACGATTGTGTGGAGGCCGCGGCCAAGGCCGGTGTAAGCTGCATTATTCAGCCCGGCGGCAGCGTGCGCGATCAGGACTCCATCGATGCCTGCAACAAGCACGGCATCGCCATGGTGTTCACCGGCATGCGCCATTTCAAACACTAATTGTGAAGGATTGATTGTCGATGAAGGTTCTGATTGTGGGCGGCGGCGGGCGCGAGCATGCCATCGCTTGGAAGTTAAAACAGTCCCCGCGGGTCACCGAGTTGTTGTGTGCACCCGGTAACGCCGGCATTGCTCAAATTGCTCGGTGTTTCCCGGAAATTGCGGCCACCGATCTAAGCGGCGTGCTCAATTTATGCAAAGCTGAAAAGGTGGACTACGTGGTGGTGACTCCCGATGATCCGCTGGCCATGGGCATGGTGGACCGCTTGCAGGCCGAGGGCATTCCGGCCTTCGGTCCTGTGGCTGACGCCGCGCAGTTGGAAGCCTCCAAAGTGTTTTCCAAAGGCTTGATGCACAAATACGGTATCCCCACCGCCAAGTTCGAAGTGTTCGACGATGCTGATGCGGCCATCGAATATCTGCGCAGCCAAAGCGTGCCCATCGTGGTAAAGGCCGACGGGTTGGCTTTGGGCAAGGGCGTGGTGGTGGCGCAAACCCACGAGGAAGCCGAGAATGCGGTGCGTTCGATCATGCTGGATAAAATTTTTCGCGAAAGCGGCAACCGTGTGGTCATTGAAGAGTGCTTGATGGGCAAGGAGGTAACCTGTCTGTGCTTTGCCGATGGCAACGTGCTGGTGCCCATGCCCTCTTCCCAGGATCATAAACGCGCCTTTGATGGAGATCAGGGCCCCAACACCGGCGGTATGGGAGCCTTTGCCCCCAGCCCGCTGTGGACCCAAGAGGTTCAGGCCGAAGTGTGGAATAACATCCTTACCCCCACCATAAAAGCACTCAAGAGCGAAGGGATTTGCTTTAAGGGCGTTTTGTACGTAGGGCTAATGCTTACCAAGGACGGCGCGAAGGTAATCGAATACAACGCGCGCTTTGGCGACCCGGAAACCCAGGTGGTGCTGCCTCTTCTCAAAACCGATTTGTTGGATGTGTTTGAGGCCTGCACCCAGGGCAAGTTGGATCAAATCCGTGTGGAATTTTCCGATCAGGCGGCGGCCTGCGTGGTGCTGGCTAGCGGCGGCTATCCGGGCAAGTACCAGACTGGTTACCCGATTGAGGGGATCGATCAGGCCGAGGCCCAGGGCGCGCTGGTGTTTCATGCGGGCACCAAAGCGGCCGAGGATGGCAGGGTGCTGACATCCGGCGGGCGCGTGCTGGGCATAACCTGCGTGCGCAGCGATCTGGCCAAAGCGCTGGACTCCGCTTACCAGGCGCTGAACAGCGTTCACTTTCAAAATATGCACTACCGCACCGACATCGGCAAAAAGAAATGATATATAAAAGAGCTTTGGGTGGCCTTTAAGGCATCGGCCGGAAGGCTCTTTTATAAATATTTTGCCCGTATTGTAGCCAAATCGATCATATTGGATTGACAGCCGGTAGACAAAAGTGGTATGATGAGAAAAATTTAATACAAAGTCAGAGGCGCGAAGCGGAAGAGTAGGCTGTTTCAGGGAGTTTGGAATCCCGTTTTAAAACAGTGCAAAAGGCCAATTCGCCGAAGGTTCGGTCGATCCAAATCGTCTGTTCCTGGTCACGGGGCGAATAGCCGCGCGACTGTCACCGCTGTTGCGGTGGAGGGCTGGCTGTTCGCGGTACAAATATAGTATCTATAAGGAGCAGCACGGCCGTGCTGCTTTTTTGGTATACGAACGACGATGCCGATAGGAGGGCTTTTCGATGGATAAATTGCGCGTAGGTATCATAGGGGCAACCGGAATGGTTGGACAACGGTTTATCACTTTGCTGGAAGATCATCCCTGGTTTGAGGTGACGGTGGTGGCGGCCAGCTCTCGCTCTGCTGGGCGCCCTTACGGGGATGCGGTGGCAGGGCGTTGGGCGTTTGAAACCCCGGTGCCCGAAAATGTCATTAATTTGATGGTGCAGGACGCTGCCGCTGTCCAACAAATTGCACCTTTGGTCGATTTTGTGTTCTGCGCTGTGGATATGCCCAAGGATGAAATCCGGGATTTGGAAGATGCCTACGCCCGCGCCGAAGTGCCGGTGGTGTCCAACAACTCGGCCCACAGGAGCACCCCCGACGTACCCATGGTGATCCCCGAAATAAATCCGGAACATTTGGATGTAATCCCCGCCCAGCGCAGGCGTCTGGGCACCGAGCGCGGTTTTGTGGCGGTGAAACCCAACTGCTCCATACAAGGCTATGTGCCGGCGCTGCACGCACTCAAAGATTTCGGCATCGAAAAAGTAATGGTGTCCACTTATCAGGCGATATCGGGCGCGGGCAAGACCTTTAAAACCTGGCCGGAAATGGTGGACAATGTAATCCCCTTCATCGGCGGCGAGGAACAAAAAAGCGAGCAGGAGCCCTTGAAAATTTGGGGTAAGGTGGAAGGAGAACAAATCGTTCATTCGGATGCCCCGGTCATCAGCGCTCAGTGTTACCGGGTTGCGGCTACCGACGGGCACATGGCCGCCGTTTCGGTGGAATTCAAAGAAAAACCCACCCGGGCTCAAATCCTTCAACGCTGGGAAGAGTACATTGGTTTGCCTCAAGTGAAGGAGCTGCCCAGCGCGCCCAAGCGCTTTCTAACCTATTTCGAAGAGGAAAACCGCCCCCAGACCCGGCTGGATCGGGATTTGGAGCGGGGCATGGGCATATCGATCGGCCGGCTGCGCGAAGATCCAATTTTGGATTACAAGTTTGTCAGCTTGTCCCACAACACGCTGCGCGGCGCAGCGGGCGGCGCGGTGTTGACCGCCGAACTGCTGGTGGATCAAGGCTATATCGTCAAAAAAGACTAACGGGCGAAGATTCGAAGGAGGCAGAAGCATGGATAATAAGTTGTTTACAGGATCGGGCGTTGCGCTGATTACACCGTTTAAAGGCGGAGAAATCGACTACGAGGCCTATGGAAATTTGATCGACTGGCAAATTGAGCAGGGAACCGATGCCATCATCGCCTGCGGCACTACCGGCGAACCGTCCACCATGTCGGCGGAAGAGAAGAATGCGGTAATCGCTTTCGCCGTAGAACGTGCGGCTGGCCGGATTCCTGTGATCGCCGGCGCCGGCACCAACAACACCGCTGCGGTGATCGAATCCTCCAAGCGTGCCCAGAAGATGGGGGTCGACGGGTTGCTGCTGGTTACTCCTTACTACAACAAAACTACTCAACAAGGATTGGTTGCCCACTTTACCGCGGTGGCCGATTCGGTGGATATCCCCATCATCCTCTACAACGTGCCTTCGCGGACCGGGCTAAATATGTTGCCCGAAACCGCAGCTGCGCTGTGCGAACACCCCAACATCTGCGGCGTAAAAGAGGCCAGCGGAAACATCGAACAGATTACCGAGTTGGCGCGGCTGTGCGCGGACAAGATTGCGCTGTATAGCGGCAACGACGACCACATTTTGCCCATCATGTCCTTGGGCGGCCAAGGGGTTATTTCGGTGCTGGCCAATGTAATGCCTGCCCAGACCCACGAACTGGTGTACAGTTTCTTGAACGGCGATCTTCAGCGAAGCCGGGAATTGCAGTTTGCAATGAACCCGCTGGTCAAGCTGCTGTTCTGCGAAGTCAATCCGATTCCGGCGAAGGCGGCGGTTAGCCTGCTCGGACGCTGTGTGGATGAGGTTCGCTTGCCGCTCGTGCCCATGACCCAGGCCAACAAGCTCAAACTGGCTGCAGAAATGCGCAGACTGGGTTTGGACGTTAAAGAGGAGGCTTAAGAATGCTGAAGCTGCTCATTCACGGTGCGGCCGGAAAGATGGGCCGCGTGCTGGCCGGGCTGGCCCAAGCGAGCGACACATTTCAAGTGGTGGCCGGCGTAGACGCGTTTGCGGCCGACGGCGCACAGTTTGATTTTCCAGTGTTCAAATCATTGGAACAGTGCGATGTAAAGGCCGATGTGCTCATCGACTTTTCCCGGGCGGCGGCTCTAAAGGTAATCCTTTCCTATGCGGCGGAGCATGGGCTGCCCGTGGTGTTGGCCTCCACCGGCTATACCCAGGGGGATTTGGAGCGCATCGAACGGGCGGCCGGCCATGTACCGATTTTTCAGTCGGCCAACATGTCCACCGGCGTAAACCTAATGGCCGATCTACTCAAGACCTGCGCTGCCGCATTGGGCAGCGAGTGTGATATTGAAATTGTGGAAGCGCACCACCGAGCCAAGGAGGATGCGCCTAGCGGAACCGCGTTGGTGCTGGCCAATGCCATCAACTCGGTGTATCGCGGGGGCAAGGAATACATCTATGGGCGCCACAGCCACTCGGGTGCTCGCCACGGCACTGAAATAGGTATCCACGCAGTGCGCGGCGGCACGGTGGTGGGCGAGCATACCGCCATGTTCCTGTGGAACGATGAACGCTTGGAAGTGAAGCACACCGCTCAAACCCGGTCGATTTTTGCTTCGGGCGCGCTGAAGGCTGCGGCCTTTATGGCAAACAAGCCTGCCGGGCTTTACGGCATGCAGGATTTGCTCGCCGAACATTCCCAGGTAACGCGGGTGATTGCCGAGCATGGGGTGGCTATGGTGCTGGTGCACGGGCTCAACGGCTGGGAGCAGGCGGTCACCGCTCTGGAGAAGCTGGCCGATGCGCAAATCAGCCTGGACATGATCAATCAAAGCGCTTCGGAGCTTTCCTTCTCGGTTTCGGAGGGTGCGCGAAAGCAGGCGGTCAAGGTGCTCAAGGCCGAATTTCCAGGTGCCACTGTGGAGGCGGCCGACGCCTTGGCCAAGCTCACGGTGGAAGGAATTGGCATGGAAAACAGGCCGGGCGTCGCCGCCAGGGTGTTTGGCATGTTGCTCAAGCTGGGCATCAAGCCGCGCATGGTCAACACGTCGGTGGACGAGATCACCTTGCTGATCGACAAAACCCAGGAATACCGGGCGAGCGATGCGCTGGCCAAACACTTTGAAATCGAACAATAAACTCTAGCAATATATAAGGGTGTATGTGCAACCGCACATGCGCTCTTTTTGCTTGTTTGCTGGGCGGAAAAATGCTATACTAAAAGTGTTATTGTGGAATAGTTGTTGCTGTGCCAAGCTGTGCGCGTTTTGTTTTAAAAGTTGCGCTGCAAATTGCTTTTTGTGCGCAAAATGCTGATTCCACGCACAAAATGTGCGCTATTGTGCGCAAAAAGCACATCGAAGGGAGACTTTTTAATGATAGCAATCGGCTGTGACCATACAGCGTACGATTTGAAAATGCATGTAATTGAGCACCTCAAAAAGCGCGGGCTTCAGGTTAAGGATTTGGGCTGCGAGCACACAACTTCTTCCGACTACCCGCTCTATGGCGAGGCGGTAGGCCGGGCGGTAGCCTCAGGCGAATGTGAACTGGGCATCGCTATTTGCGGCACGGGCGTAGGCATTTCGCTGGCGGCCAATCGGGTGAAGGGCATCCGTGCGGTGGTTTGTTCTGAACCTTATTCTGCCCAGCTGGCTCGGCGCCACAACGATGCGAATGTGCTGTGTTTTGGCGCACGGGTGGTGGGCAGCGAATTGGCGCTGATGATCGTAGATAACTTTCTGGACGCCGAGTTTGAAGGCGGTCGTCATCAACGCAGGGTAGACATGATCGAAGCGATCGAACCTTAAGGTTCTCGGGGTTTGTAAGCTCTGGGAGCTATGGTATAAAAATGGTTGCGAATGAGACGCGACACGAATATGGAGGTTGGTTGTTATGCCAAAAATCACTTTTATGGGTGCGGGTAGCACAATCTTTGCCAAAAATGTGCTGGGTGACAGCATGATGACTCCGGCGCTGGAAGATTCGGTGATTGCGCTGTATGACATCGATGGCGAGCGCTTGAACGAGTCCAAAATGATGCTGGACAACATCAATCGCAACAACGGAAACAAAGCCAAGATCGAAGCCTATCTGGGTGTGGATCAACGTAAGGACGCTTTGCGCGGCGCAAACTATGTGGTCAACGCGATTCAGGTTGGTTTGTACGAGCCGTGCACGGTGACCGACTTTGAGGTGCCCAAGCGCTACGGCCTTCGCCAAACCATCGCGGATACGCTGGGCATCGGCGGCATTTTCCGCGCGCTGCGCACCATCCCTGTAATGTTTGATTTTGCGCGCGATATGGAAGAAGTGTGTCCGGATGCATGGTTTTTGAACTACACCAATCCCATGGCCATGCTGGCTGGCGCTATGCAACGCGCTACTGGCGTCAAAACTGTGGGCTTGTGCCACAGCGTTCAGGGCTGTGCGCGCGAACTGCTGCGCGGACTGGGCATGGACTATGACGACAAGGTTCAGTGGAAAATCGCTGGCATCAATCACATGGCGTGGCTGTTGGAACTGACCAAGGACGGCAAGGATCTGTATCCCGAAGTTAAACGCCGCGCTGCAGCGTGCACCGAAAAACATGGCGATATGGTGCGCTATGAAATCATGAAGCGCTTTGGCTATTATGTAACCGAGTCCTCGGAGCACAACGCCGAGTACATGCCTTACTTTATCAAGGACAAATATCCGGAGCTAATCGATCGTTTTAACATTCCGTTGGATGAGTATCCGCGCCGTTGCGTGCATCAAATTGAAGAATGGAAGCGTCAGCGCGATGAACTGGTGGCCAATCATGACTTGACCCACGAACGTTCTCACGAGTATGCTAGCTATATTATGGAAGCCATGGAGACCAACAAACCCTTCGTGTTCGGCGGCAACGTGCTCAACACCGGTTTGATTACCAACCTGCCCTCCAAGGCGTGCGTTGAGGTGTCCTGTATCGCTGACAAGTCTGGTGTTCAGCCCGTGTACGTGGGCGACTTGCCCGAACAGTTGGCGGCGCTCAACCGCACCAGTATCAACGTACAGCTGCTGACCATAGAAGCAGCGCTGACTTTGAAGAAGGACTACATCTATCAGGCCGCTATGCTGGATCCCCACACGGCTGCCGAGTTGTCCATAGACGACATTGTTGCGATGTGTGACGACCTGATTGCCGAACACGGCGACTGGCTGCCCAAATACAATTAATAAAACGCTTATCATCACAAAAGAAGCGCTTCCCATATGGGAAGCGCTTCTTTATAATGGTAATGTTTTTTAAATTCATTCGGGTAAACTTGGTTTATCGAAGAGATGTGGTAACTTTTCCTGAGCCGTCTATTTCCACCGACAGTGTGCCCTGGGGCGTGGCAATACTGCCCTTTACCCACTCGAGGCCTGCGATGGGCATCGGCTTAATTGTCACATTGGAAAAGCCGGCGGTGCCCGGCGCTTGACGGATGCCTAAAATATGGGTGAACAGATTGCGCACCACGCCGCCGAACATGGGGTGATTGTGGGAAACGCTGGCATCCCAGGTTTCCCAGATCGTGGTGGCCCCCATGCGGCGCATTCTTTCGAAGGAAGTCGGGCTGTCGTTAGTTAGCAGGGAGAAGGCCAAATCCCCTTCGCCTAAGCGGAACAGCTGGTCGATCACCAGGTCGGTGCCGAACATCCCGGTGTCGAAAGTTTGGAGGGTGCGGTAGCGAGTGATCAAATTGGTTTTGGTGCGCTCGTCGCCCAAGCCGATATCCAGAGCGAAAGCGTCGGCTCCGTTTGCGCCGGCGCAAAAGCTGCCGCTGTCGGGATCGTGATATGCGCTTGTGATAGCTGTGCGTGCGCGCTCAATGCGTTGATCTTGTCGCTCATCATCGACAGGCCGATTCAATATGCGCCCGATTTGAAGCGTGGTCTCAAGCCCTTTTATGTAGTAGTAGGTGTTGACGTAGGGCTCGGGAATGGTCTGATTGGGCGCACACCATTCGCCCAGGCACCAGCCGCCCTCCTCTTCCCGCACCACCAAGCCCTCTTCGCTGCGGCTTTCCATATAATCCAACCATTTTAGGATGGCGGGCAGGTATTCGCGGAGCAAAGAATCGTCCCCGTAGTGCATGTAAAACTGCCAGGGGATAATCCAGATGGCCGATCCCCAGCCGCCTGGACCGCCGCCGCCGCCATAAAACGGGGCGGTGTGTTGAACGTGGCCGGTGGTGGGATCCTGACCGTCGGCAATGTCCCGCATCCACTTGATGTATAAGGAGCGCACGTCCAGGCACAACATGGCCGCCTGTGCGGTCAGCTGTCCATCGCCCGTATAACCCAGACGCTCCCGGTGGGGGCAATCGGAGGGCACGCCGCAGTGGATGTTTGTCAGCTGGGACCGTAGGTATGCTTCGTATAGCCAGTTCAAGGTGGGATTGCTGCTGGCAAATCTGGAAGTTACGCTGTGGTCGCTATGGACTACCTGCACTTCCCGAACCTGGGCAATGCCTTCGAGCTGAAAGTAGCGGAAGCCGTGCCAACCAAAACGGGGATGCACCAAAGTGGGCGCATCGCTTGCGATATAGCGGTTGGTCTGAACTTGTCCACTGCCGCCTGCCGATTCAAAATCCAAGGCGTGGTTGCGCTCGTCATACTCTTCGCTGTAACGCACGGTAACTTCTGCACCCGGGTTTGCGGGCAGATCCAAGACTGCCCATCCGCTGATGTTTTCTCGGCAGTCGTATATTTGCCGCGTTTCATCCTCAAAAATGAGCGTGGGGGAGATGGTGCGAATCACCCGGTCGGGCGGGCAGTCCTGAGGCTGAAAGTTGGTTTGGGGCGGGTCGACGATTTGCACCGGCTGCCAAGGCAAAGAGTGGCCGTCGATTGTGCACCAATTGGGATTGTGCAGCGACAGATCGTGCACTTCGCCCATGTATATATTGTTTTCGATGATCTCGCTTTGGCGCCATAGCATGTGCTCGCCGCTGGCAAAGGAGAGGGTCGAACCGTCGGCCTCCTGCCATTTTACAGAAAAACACAATGTGGGCTTGCCGTAATCCAATATGCCCTCTGCAGTGCGGCGGTTCTGGTTGTACCAACCGTTGCCCAGCCAGGCACCCAGCACGTTTTCGCCGCTGCGCAAATAGGGCAGTAGATCGTATTCCAGGTAATAGGTGCGGTGGCTAAAACGATCGTTTATCGGGTAAGTCAGGTTGCGCAGCGAGCGGGGCGCATAATCGCTCCAGGCCAGAACCAGCAGATCGTCGCTTACTTTTTGGCCGTTGATCCACAACTCAAAAAAACCCAATCCGCAAATGCGGATGGTTGCGGAGCTGGGCTCATTTACAGAAAATATTCCGCGAAATTGGGGAGATTCGCTGCCTTGGGCGGCTATCCATTGGGCGTCTTCAAAGGGCATGGTTGATTCATCCTCTCTTCTTTGTTAGGCATTGCCAATGTTTTTATCTATTTTTTCGCTGGAGGCTTGGCGAGGCATAGTCCGCCGCTAAGGACGTGCTGCTGTGTGTTTGCTGCATAAATACGGCCTGGGCGTTGAGTGCCTCTTCGCCTTCGGCGGGTTTGGCAAACTCGTACAATCCGTTGGGGAGCATGTGGCGGCTTTGGGTGTTGTCCTTCCACTGAAGCTGCATGGTTTTGTAGAGCTGATCGGCCAGGGCGAGATCGTTTACCGGGAAGAGCAACTCCACGCGCCGGTCCAGATTCCGGGGCATCCAATCTGCGCTGGATAGGTAGACCTCGCGTTTGCCATCATTATGGAAGGAGAAAATGCGGCTGTGCTCAAGGTAGCGTCCTACGATGGAGTGCACCTTGATGTTGTCGCTTACCCCGTCGATCCCGGGTCGCAAACAGCAGATGCCGCGAACGATCAGCCGAATTTTGACGCCGGCTATGGAGGCGCGGTACAACGCCAGGATAATACCTTCGTCCACCAGAGAATTCATCTTGGCGAAAATTTCGGCTTTTTTCCCTTGCTCGGCGTTTTTGATTTCCCGGTTGATCAGGAGCATAAAGTGCTTGCGCATGTCCCTGGGCGCGCAGATCAGGGTTTTCATGTTGGGCGGGTCGGTAAAGCCGGTGAGCATATTGAAGAAGGCCGATGCGTCCCGGCCGATGTAGCCGTTGGAGGTGAAGATCCCGTGGTCGGTGTAGATGTTGGCGGTGATATCGTTGTAGTTGCCGGTGCTTAAATGCACGTAGCGCTGAATGCCTTGCTCTTCCTCGCGTACGACCAGCGTAATCTTAGAATGGGTCTTAAGGCCCAGCATCCCGTAAATTACGTGGGCGCCAGCCCGTTCCAGCCTGCGGCCCCAGTGTATGTTGTTCTCTTCGTCAAAGCGGGCTTTGAGCTCCAGCAAAACGGTGACTTGCTTGCCGCCTTCGGCCGCCTCCATCAGCGCGGCTACGATGGGAGAATCGCCGCTGACCCGGTAGAGGGTTTGCTTGATGGCCAACACTTTTGGATCTTGCGCTGCGCTTCGAACAAAGTGTACCACCGGGTCAAAGCTATCGTAGGGATGGTAAAGCAGAATATCTTTTTCGGCGATGGCATCAAACAGCGTCTGGCCTTCCTTAAAAGGCAGCTGTTTGGGCGTATAGGGCTCATATTTTAGGTGGTCGTAACCCGAAAGTTTGTACAAATCTTTGGTGAGAAAATCCAGATTCAGCGGACCGCTTACCGGGTACACGTCCCGCGGATCGAGTTCCAGCGCGTTTTTTAAGATTTCGATCAGGCGCGGTTCGGCTTCCTGATCGATTTCAAGGCGGACCGCCGCCCCCCAGCGCCTTTGCTTGAGGGATTTTTCGATTTCGATGAGCAGGTCGTTGGCCTCCTCCTCATCGATGGACAGGTCGGCATTGCGGGTAATTCGGTATGCACGGCAGGCTTGTACCGTGCGCCCTTTGAACAGTTTGTGAATGTTGCGGGCGATCAAATCTTCCAGCATGATGAACTGCGCGCTTTGGGAACCGGGCAGGCGTACCAAACGGCTGAGGCCCGAGGGCACTTGCACTGTGGCGAAGCTGGGCTCGCCTTTCTTTTTTTTGAGCAACAGGCCCAGGTTCAGGCTTTTATTTAAGATGAGGGGGAAGGGGCGCATGGAATCTACAGCCATGGGGGTGAGCACCGGATAGACGTTGGTGTCAAAATACTCGTCCACATATTGGATCTGGGCCGAGGTTAACGCGCTCGGGTTGGTAATCAGTATGCCCTGAGCGTGAAGCTTGGGCATGATGTGGTCGCGAAGCACCGCGTACATGCTGTCGCTCATTTTAAGGACGCGTTTGCTGATCGCATCCAATTGTTGAATGGGGGTCAGGCCCGAAGAATCGGGCTTGGTATAACTTGCCTCCACCTGATCCCAAATCGAGGCAAAGCGCACCATGAAAAATTCGTCTAGATTGCTGGCGGTTATCGCGAGAAACTTTATCTGCTCAAAGAGCGGATTGGAGTTGTGAGTGGCCTCTTCAAGCACACGCTGGTTAAACTCCAGCCAGCTTAATTCTCGGTTGATGTACAGATGATTGGGCAATTTATTTTCTTGGATTATCTGCTGAACATCTTGTATGCTATCCAATGAGATCACCCCGCTTGATTTTTAATTTTACTCGAATGCCGAATATCTGTTCGAAAAAATCGGAGCGGCGTTCGAAAATCCACTGTTCTAAAAAGGCGTCGGCGTTGCTGACGGCGGTTATGGTGAGCGTATCCTCCTGCAGCGTCATGCTGTGAATGGAAAGTTTTTGCTTGTGGCTGAAATCCAGCGCATCGGCCAGGCGCAACATGCTCAAGAGTTTTATTGCATGTATACGGGCCTTTGAATCCAACTCCGGCGAATCGAACAGTTGCATGTTGGGGTTTTGATTCGTAAAATGGCGGGAAATGAATGCCAGCAGTTTGTGTTCCGTGGTGCTCAGGCCGATGATCGGGCTGGGCACCAAGATGTGGGCGGTTGGTTCGCCGAAATCGTAAAGCGAGACCGGCTCGCTGGTATCGTGCAAGATGGCGGCCAGCTGGAGCAGCAGCCGGTCCCGCGCTTTCAGTTTTTGCATGGGCTGAAGGATGGTGAACAGATCCAGTACTTTGCCGATGACGTCCTGGGTGTGGTTTTTGTCGCTGTGCTGTTGGCGGGCCAGGTTGGTAGCCTGAGAGATGATGTCGGATTCCGCTGCGGAATCGTGAACGCCTAGATAATCGTCGCGCATTTGCATCAGCACGCCGTCGGCCAAAGAGGCGGTGGCCAGGTGCAAAGAGTCTGCGTTGGTAATATCCAAAAAAGCGCGCACCACCATAAAGGTGGGCAGCAATATTTCCGATTGTTCGGTGGGGATGTTGTATTCAAACTCTATCTGCTGTGGGGTCATGTTTTTGATTCGTTCGTAGAGTTGGCTGAAGCGCTTGCGAGTAATTTTGCCTTCGGCCATTTGCAGCAATTGATCCGATACCACCGACAGCATGGCGCAATGGGCAATGTTTTTAAGTTTTATGGTGTTACGCAGTGTGTGTGCGGAAGAGGTAATGTATTCTTCTAGCAATTGGGGGTGGCGTTCGCTTTGCTGGGCGATGTCTGCGGTCATTTCCCAAAGACGAAGCGCCCCCAGCAGAATATTGCGGGACATGAGCAGGCGGTCCTCCCGAAATTCGGCGATTTCGGTGGAACCGTAACCTACGTCTATAAGCAACAAGCCCTGTTGGCGCATGGAAGCATAATCTTTCAGGCCATCTCTTAAGGCCTTGAAAATTAAGGCGCGCTCCTGGGTGTTGTTGAGGATATGTACCTGAAAGCCTGTGTGCAGGGCGATCTGATCTACGAGCCAGGCCTTATTGGCGGCCTCGCGCAGCGCGCTAGTCGCCACGACTTTATACTGATCCACTTTGTATTCTTTAAGCAGGGCAGAGAAATGGTTGAGTATGCGGTTGGTTTCCTTTAACGTATCTAAGACGGATTTCGCCCAAGGAATAGCAATCCCGCCCTAAAGGAATGCTTTTGTGCAACCGATCCAGAATCTTTATCTGCTGTTCTGCTTGCTCTGCGATCAACAAATTGAGTGCGCCGCTGCCCACATCTACACAAGCGATGCGGCGTATTGGAGTGGGGTTTGTGGCTAACATACAATCGCCCCTTTTGTTCTGGATAAAGATGATCTTTCAAGCGAGAAAACGGTGTGTGTGCTCTTTGCTTTGTAGCTTAGCAATAGGGGAAGGCTATTGCAAGCCGTTGCACAAATAAATGCACAACGGCTTGTGAAAATTTTCATTTTTTGATGTGGGGGGCTTGTATATAAAATTATTCGGTCATTTTGACATAGTCGACGATAAGCTGTGCGACCTGATCGGTTCCGATTGCGCTGTTGATGCAAAGATGATAGTTTTGGGCGCGTCCCCAATCGTGGGGGACATAAAAGCTGTAATACTGCGAGCGCTGTTTGTCCATCTGCTTGATTAGATCTTTTGCTTCGTTCCGCTCTAGGTTGTGCAGTTTGGAAATGCGGTCGATCCTTAGAGAAAGAGGGGCATGAATGAAACAGTTCACCAAATGAGGATGGTCGCGAAGCACATAATCTGCGCAGCGCCCGACGATCACGTAACTGCCTTGAGCAGCGAGGCTGCGGATTACATTAAATTGAACTTGGAATGCATCTTGATTGATGGGTACGACGCCGGGATACATGCCTGCGGACAAGGTGTAGAGCAACCCGGTAGACATCCGTTCGTCCCTGGAACGCAAAAAAGATTCGCTCAATCCGCTTTTTTCGGCGGAAAGGGAGATGATTTCCTTGTCGTAGAACGGAATATCGAGCATTCCGCTAATTTTGCGTCCGACTTCGGAACCTCCGCTGCCGAATTCTCGGCCTATGGTAATGATGGTATGGGTCATGCGGCTCCCTCCTTTTAGAAACAATCACTTAACCTAATCTTAGTATATCAGCATCGGAAGGGGAGTGCAACCAAATGTTTCAAGGCCCAAATTACGAATAATTTCCTGCAAATACATAAATAAAAAGAATGATATATTGCATAAATTGTGTTGTGCTGAAGAGACGATGGACAGGTTTGTGTGAAGAAAACTGCGAACAAAGCTTTTTTGGCAAAGACATTTTTGGCAAATATTAGAATGAAAAAAGCGAAAAAACGCACACGAAGCGCATTTTTTCGCAATATTTTTTATAAAAGGGTTAAAAAACGTTGACAAGGATTGAAAATGGTGATAACATATTAAATTGCCTTAATATGGAGTTTTAGCATTTTCTATCGATTTCTCTGGGAGAAATCTAATGTGTAGGATCGATGGAAATCTGTAGCCATTCTACAATGGAATGGAGCAAAACACAACAGG
Organism: uncultured Oscillospiraceae bacterium; assembly: GCA_964346145.1. Taxonomy (GTDB): domain Bacteria; phylum Bacillota; class Clostridia; order Christensenellales; family Aristaeellaceae; genus CAYFTL01. The sequence continues at coordinate 29,650 of CAYFTL010000017.1, forward strand.
AACTTAATGTTAAATCTTTGATAAGGCTTGCGGCGGTGCTCGCCGATCATTGGAATTAGGGGTGATTGTTTATGGTCCATGAGGTGCAGATGGGCAAACGCACAAGGATGAGCTTTGCCAGAATTGAAGAAACTTTGGGCATACCCGATCTCATCGAAGTGCAGAAGAATTCCTACCAGCACTTTTTGAAAGAAGACCTGCGCGAAGTATTGAATGATGTCTCTCCGATCACCGACTATAGCGAAAGCTTAATTTTGGAGTTCGTGGATTACAATTTGGATTCCGAACCCAAAAACAGTTTGGAAAAATGCAAGGAACGCGATCAGACGTATGCGGCTCCCTTGAAAGTGAAAGTGCGCTTGACCAACCGGGAGACCGGGGAAATCAAGGAGAGCGAAGTATTCATGGGCGATTTTCCGCTGATGACCGATTACGGTACCTTCGTAATCAACGGTGCCGAGCGGGTTATCGTCAGCCAGCTTGTACGTTCGCCCGGCGTATATTTTAACGAAGAAATCGATAAGGCGGGCAAACCCCTCCATTCGGCAACCTTGATTCCGAATAGGGGCGCTTGGCTTGAATATGAGACCGACTCTAACGACGTAGTCTGGGTGCGCATCGACAGGGCGCGCAAATTGCCGATCACTATGCTGGTGCGCGCTTTGGGCGCAGGCACCGACGCTCAGATTTTTGAGCTGTTTGGTGAGGACGAGCGCCTGAGTGCGACGATAGGGCGCGACACCACCAAAAACGAAGAAGACGGTCTAAAGGAAATTTACAAACGCCTAAGGCCTGGCGAACCGCCGACGGTGGAATCGGCGCGCACGCTGCTGAAGAACTTGTTCTTCGACCCCAAGCGCTATGATTTGGCCAAGGTAGGCCGCTATAAATTCAACAAAAAGCTGGCGATCGCCCAGCGCTTGGCCGGTCAGGTGAGCGCTGAAACGCTGGTGCATCCGGCGAGCGGCGAAGTGCTCTGCGAAGCTGGAACCACCATCAGCCGTGAGCTGGCCGAAGTCATACAAAACGCTGGCATCAACAGCGTAGACATTGTGGTAGACGAGCGCACCGTGCGCATCATCGGCAACAACTTTGTATGGATGGAGCCGTTTTTGCAGGCTTACGCACCCGACACCTATAAGCAGTACGACCCGGAAGTGCTGAATGTTCGCGAGCGCGTGCATATGCCCACGCTGGTTGAGCTGCTGAATATGGTGAAAAACGACGGCGTTCCTTTTATGGAAGCGCTGAAAGAAAATATTGGCCGGCTGATTCCCAAGCACGTGTACGCCGACGATATTATTTCTTCTATTAACTACCAATTGAATATTCCCTATGGTATAGGCAATGTGGACGATATTGACCATCTGGGCAACCGCAGGCTTCGCTCTGTGGGCGAACTGCTCCAAAACCAGATTCGCGTAGGCTTCTCGCGCTTGGAGCGGGTGGTTAAGGAGCGCATGGCCATACAGGACATGAGCAATGTGCGTCCTCAGGATTTGATCAACATTCGGCCGGTATCGGCGGCGATCAAAGAGTTTTTTGGTTCGTCCCAGCTATCCCAGTTTATGGACCAGCCTAACCCGTTGGCAGAGCTGACCCACAAACGCCGGCTGTCGGCGCTGGGTCCCGGCGGATTGAACCGCGACCGCGCTTCCTTTGCAGTGCGCGACGTGCACTATTCCCACTATGCGCGCATTTGCCCCATTGAAACGCCTGAAGGCCCCAACATCGGCCTGATCGGTTCGTTGGCCACCTATGCACGGATCAACGAATACGGCTTTATCGAAGCGCCCTACCGGCGGGTGGATAAGGAAACCGGGCGCGCGACCGACGAAGTGGTCTACATGACCGCCGACGAAGAGGACAATTATGTCATCGCCCAGGCCAATGAACCCTTGGACGATGAAGGGCGCTTCATCAATGATCGGGTAACCGTGCGCGTACGCGATGAAATCATAGAGGTAGACAAGAGCGAAGCCGACTACATCGACGTGAGTCCGCGCCAGCTGATCTCGGTGGCGACCGGCATGATTCCTTTCTTGGAAAATGACGACGCCAGCCGCGCGCTGATGGGCTCCAACATGCAGCGCCAGGCAGTGCCGCTTTTGCGCCCCCAGGCTCCCATCGTGGGTACAGGCATCGAATACAAGGCGGCGTGCGATTCGGGCGTTGTGATTTTGGCCGATGACGATGGAGTCATCGATCGGGTGAGCGCCGACGAAATTGTGCTTCGAGCAAACGATGGCACGGTGTACGAGCACAAACTGCAAAAGTTTTCGCGCTCCAACCAGGACACCTGCATCAATCAGCAGCCCATCGTATCCAAAGGGGAAATCGTGACCAAGGGTCAGGTGATTGCCGATGGTCCGGCCACCGACTTGGGCGAAATCGCCCTAGGCCGCAACGTGTTGATGGCCTTTATGACTTGGGAAGGTTACAACTATGAGGACGCTATCCTGATCAGTGAAAAGTTGGTGAAGGACGATGCGTATACCTCGATCCATATTGAAGAGTACGAATCCGAAGCGCGGGATACCAAGCTGGGGCCGGAGGAAATCACCCGGGATATTCCCAACGTGGGCGAAGATGCGCTGAAGGATTTGGATGAGCGCGGAATCATCCGCATAGGCGCCGAAGTGCGCGCAGGCGACATCCTGGTGGGCAAGGTTACCCCCAAGGGAGAAACCGAGCTGACCGCGGAAGAGCGGCTGTTGCGCGCCATATTTGGCGAAAAGGCACGGGAAGTACGGGATACCTCGTTGCGCGTGCCCCACGGCGAATACGGAATCGTTGTGGATGTCAAGGTATTTAGCCGTGAAAACAAGGACGAGCTGTCGCCCGGCGTAAACGAAATGGTTCGCGTATACATTGCACAAAAGCGCAAGATTTCGGTGGGTGACAAGATGGCGGGACGCCATGGAAACAAGGGTGTTGTTTCCCGCATTTTGCCCGAAGAGGATATGCCCTTCCTGCCCGACGGAACGCCGCTGGAAATCGTGCTTAACCCGCTGGGCGTGCCTTCTCGTATGAACATCGGACAGGTGTTGGAAGTGCACTTGGGCTTTGCGGCTAAGCTGCTGGGCTGGCACGTGGCCACGCCGGTGTTTGACGGCGCTGCGGAGCAGGATATTTGGGAGTGCCTGGAGCTGGCCGGCGTTAACAAGGATGGTAAGATGCAACTATACGACGGTCGAACCGGTGACCCCTTCGACAACCGGGTGACGGTGGGCTATATGTATATGCTGAAGCTGCACCACTTGGTAGACGATAAGATTCACGCCCGTTCCACCGGCCCGTATTCGCTGGTTACCCAGCAGCCGTTGGGCGGCAAAGCACAGTTCGGCGGACAGCGTTTCGGTGAAATGGAAGTGTGGGCGCTGGAAGCCTACGGCGCGGCCAATGTGCTGCAGGAGATTTTGACTGTCAAATCCGACGATGTGGTTGGCCGGGTAAAGACTTACGAGGCCATCGTGAAGGGGCAAAACATTCCCGAGCCTGGTGTGCCCGAATCCTTCAAGGTGCTGATCAAGGAACTGCAATCGTTGTCGTTGGACATCAAAGTGCTTAGCGAGAACAACACCGAGATTGAGCTCAAGGAAATCGACGAAGACCTTCGTCCGATTGAGGTCAACATTGAAGGCGATGAAGATTCTGCGGGCGTCGTAGCGCCTGAAGCGTCTTTGTATGAAAGCCTAACCATATCCTCGGGCGATGAAAGCGAAGACAAAGCGGACGAGGATGTGTTGGAAGACTTTGACCTTTCCGACATCTCAGGGTTGGATGACGATATCTTGGACGATGATTTTTAGCGCGCAAGGGCTAGAAGCATGTTGTTTCATTGAACACTGACGCAGAGAAAAATCTGCTTTGAGAAGGGAGCGAACCCTTTGTTTGAATTGACAAACTTGGATTCCATACAAATTGGATTGGCATCGCCGGACAAGATACTCTCTTGGTCCCATGGAGAGGTGACGAAGCCGGAAACGATTAACTATAGGACGCTGAAACCTGAACGTGACGGACTGTTTTGCGAGCGCATTTTCGGGCCCACCAAGGACACGGAGTGCAACTGCGGCAAGTACAAGCGGGTGCGCTACAAAGGCGTTATTTGCGATAAATGCGGGGTGGAAGTAACCCGGGCCAAGGTACGACGCGAGCGTATGGGGCATATTGCTTTAGCTGCGCCGGTGTCCCACATTTGGTATTTTAAGGGGATCCCCAGCCGCATGGGTATGCTGCTGGACATCTCGCCTAGGGCGCTTGAAAAGGTGCTGTATTTTGCTTCTTATATTGTGTTGGATCCGGGCGAAACATCCCTAACCCAGAACCAACTGCTCACTGACCGGGAATACCACGAAGCCTGTACCAAGTACGAGCCCAGTTCCTTCCAGGTGGGTATGGGCGCCGAGGCGGTTCGGATTTTGTTGCAAAATTTGGATCTGGACGGATTGGCCAATTCGCTGCGCGAGGAGATTGCCATACTGACCGAAAAAGAGCGGGATCGGGACACCGAAGGGCAGAAGCGTCAGCGCGCTATCAAGCGGCTGGAAGTAGTGGAAGCTTTCCGCACCAGCGGCAACCGGCCCGAATGGATGATTCTGGATGCGGTTCCTGTAATTCCGCCCGATCTGCGCCCCATGGTGCAGCTGGACGGCGGCAGGTTTGCGGCATCCGACTTGAACGACCTTTACCGCCGGGTGATCAATCGCAACAACCGTTTAAAGAGGCTGCTGGAGTTGGGTGCGCCTGATATCATCGTGCGCAACGAAAAGCGCATGCTGCAAGAAGCGGTGGATGCGCTGATCGACAACGGCCGCCGCGGCCGTGCGGTCACCGGACCGGGTAACAGGCCGCTGAAGAGCTTGAGCGATCTGCTGCGCGGCAAGCAAGGGCGCTTCCGTCAGAACTTGTTGGGCAAGCGGGTAGACTATTCGGGGCGTTCGGTTATCGTGGTAGGCCCCAACTTAAAGCTGTACCAATGCGGTTTGCCCAAAGAAATGGCACTGGAGCTGTTTAAGCCCTTCGTAATGGAAAAACTGGTGGCACAGAAGCTGGCCCACAACATTAAGAGTGCAAAGCGAATGGTAGAGCGCGTCAAGCCCGAGGTGTGGGACGTGTTGGAAGACGTAATTCGTGATCACCCGGTAATGTTGAACCGCGCACCTACGCTGCACCGCCTGGGCATTCAGGCTTTTGAGCCGGTGCTGGTGGAAGGCAAGGCGCTCAAAGTTCATCCGCTGGTGTGTACCGCGTTTAACGCCGACTTTGACGGAGACCAAATGGCGGTGCATGTGCCGCTATCTATGGAAGCTCAGGCCGAGGCCCGTTTCCTGATGTTGGCAGCCAACAATATATTGAAACCTCAGGATGGAAAGCCCGTAGTAATCCCCACCCACGACATGGTGCTGGGTTGCTACTACATGACTCAGGTGCGTAAGGGCGCCAAGGGAGAAGGGCACTACTTTACCGATGTGGACGAAGCGCTGATGGCCTACCAGACCGGAGAGTTGGATCTGCAGGCCATGTGCCACATTCGTGCACGCAAGGAAATCGACGGCGTGTTGCATGAAAAAATGCTGGAAACCACCATTGGGCGTGTGCTGTTTAACGAATCGGTTCCTCAGGATATCGGCCTGGTGCCCAGGGAAACGCCCGAGCAAATGCTCGACCTTGAAGTGGATAGATTGGTAGATAGCAACCAACTGGGCGTAATCGTGGATCAATGCTACCGTGCCAAGGGCGCTGCCCGCACAGCGGAGATGTTGGATGCGATTAAGGCCATGGGCTTCTCCTTCTCAACCAGGGGCGCAGTGACCATTTCGGCCACCGACATTGTAGTGCCCGACGGCAAAAAGGAAATTCTGGCCGAAGCCGAGAGCCAGGTGCACAAGATTGAGAAACAGTTTAAGCGCGGCTTGCTCAGCGAAAACGAGCGCTACACCAAGGTGATTGAGGTATGGGAGAAAGCGACCAACCAGGTAACCACCGAGGTATTGAACGTGTTGGACGAATTCAACCCGATCAACATGATGGCCCAATCGGGTGCCCGTGGTTCCAAGAACCAGATTCGCCAGCTAGCCGGTATGCGCGGATTGATGGCTTCGCCCAGCGGCAAGATCATCGAGCTGCCCATTCGGGCCAACTTCCGCGAAGGCCTGACCGTATTGGAGTTCTTTATCTCCTCCCACGGATCGCGCAAATCCTTGGCGGATACGGCGCTGAAGACCGCCGAATCGGGCTACATGACCCGACGGCTGGTGGACGTATCCCAAGACATGATTGTTCGGGAGGATGACTGTTTCGCCAGCCGGAACGAGCACGTACGGGGGATGTTGGTTTCTACCATTAAAAATGAGAACGAACCTATTGAAATGCTGGAAGACAGGATCGAAGGCCGCGTAGTGGCCGAGGATATTATCCATCCCGAGACCGGCGAAGTGCTGGCCCAGATGAACCAGCTGATAGACCACGAACTGGCCAAGCGTATTGTGGATACGGGGATCGAAGAAGTGCTGATCCGTTCGGTGCTTACCTGCCGCTGCGACAACGGCGTGTGCGCCCATTGCTACGGTTCTAACATGGCTCATGGCGGCCTGGTGGACGTGGGAGAAGCGGTGGGAATCATCGCGGCACAGTCCATCGGCGAACCGGGTACTCAGCTGACCATGCGTACCTTCCACACCGGCGGCGTTGCTACCGGAGAAGATATTACCCAGGGTTTGCCCCGCGTAGAGGAATTGTTTGAAGCCAGAAAGCCCAAGCGCGATGCAACGTTGGCCGAAATTGCCGGCGTGGTGCATTTTGTAGAAGGCAAGAAGAAGCGGGAAATAATGGTGGCCGGCGAGGATGGCGAAAGCAAATCCTACCCGATCAACTACGGTTCCAAGCTGAGCGTTGAAGAAGGCGAGCGAGTGGTGGCGGGTGACAAGCTGATTGAAGGTTCCATCAACCCCCACGACCTGCTGCGCATCTTGGGTGTTAAGGCGGTGCAGGAGTACTTGGTGAAGGAAATCCAGACTGTGTACAACTCTCAGGGTATCCACATTGCCGACAAACATATTGAAGTGATCGTGCGCCAAATGCTGCGCAAGGTGCGGGTGGAGGAAGCGGGAGCGACCTCGTTGCTGCCCGGTGAGATGGTGGATATTTTCCGGTTCGAACAGGAAAACGAAGCTGCGATTCTGGGCGGAGGACAGCCGGCCATTGCCAAGCGCATACTGCTGGGCATCACCAAGGCTTCGCTGGCTACCGAATCCTTCTTGTCGGCGGCATCTTTCCAGGAAACCACGCGCGTACTCACCGAAGCTGCCATCAAGAGCAAGGTGGATCCGCTGCTGGGGCTGAAGGAAAATGTAATCATCGGCAAACTGATCCCAGCGGGAACTGGCATGAAACGCTACAAGAACATCAGCATACAAGAAGCCTATTAAGGCGCAAAGCATCTTAGGCGGCGGGCCAATCTTTCAAGAACTTTACGAACAAAGGATTGACAGTAAGCTGCCTAGGGTGGTATGCTATACGGGTTTGTGGACACTTCATGTTTTGAAGGAGGAAACAACATGTTGGATTTGCTGCGCGAGTCGGCCAAGGTGGTTGGCGCAAAGCAGTTAATGAAAGCCATTCGCTCGGGTGAAATCGAACGGGCATTTGTCGCGCAGGACGCCGACATATTTGTAACCCAGCCCATCGTAAACCTGTGCGGGGAAAAGAATATTCCCGTTGAAGAAGTGCGCAGCATGAAAGAGCTGGGCACGGCGTGCTGTATCCAGGTGCCCACGGCGGCGGCCGGAATTAAGCGCGCGTAATCCAAGGACGATAAACGATCTATAATGCTCCCGAGGGTTGCGGTGGGCGTTTAGAATAAATTACAAAAATTATTAGGAGGTGCTTCCATGCCCACAATCAACCAGTTGATTCGCACGGGTCGGGAAAAAGCGGTTAAAAAGTCTGCTTCGCCTATTCTGCAGAAAAGCCCGCAGAAGCGTGGAGTATGCCTTTCTGTTAAAACTCAGACCCCCAAGAAGCCGAACTCGGCGTTGCGCAAAATTGCGCGCGTGCGCTTGACGAATATGAAGGAAGGCAATTGCTACATTCCCGGCATTGGTCACAACTTGCAGGAGCACTCGGTTGTGCTGATCCGTGGCGGCAAAGTTCGCGATCTTCCCGGTGTGCGTTACCACATCGTTCGCGGCGCTTTGGATGCGGCGGGTGTTGCCAACCGCATGCAGGGTCGTTCTCTATACGGCGCCAAGAAGCCCAAGAAGTAAACATTAAACCGCGCTTTTATTGGAGCAAGCAAACGCCTGAGGAACGTCGGGGGTAGGTTTGCGGACGGTTTAAGCCGGGCAAACGGAACAGCGCCAACTGATCCGGATGTATATGTGTACTTACGAACCGGCCGGGTGGTCGGATGACAAGCTTTTGAATTCGCCTATTTTTATATAGAGGAGGAGAACCCATGCCAAGACGTGGATTTATTCCGAAGCGCGAAGTGCTTCCGGATCCAGTATATGGAACAGTTACAGTAACCAAGCTGATTAACCAAATGATGTATGATGGCAAACGTGGCGTTTCCCAGAACGTGTGCTATAGCGCCTTTGAGCAGGTGGCCGAGAAGACCGGCAAAGATGCAATCGAAGTGTTCAACCAAGCGTTGGCCAACATTGCACCAGCTCTGGAAGTTAAGGCTCGCCGTGTGGGCGGCAGCACCTATCAAGTGCCTGTTGAAATTCGTCCCGAGCGTCGTCAGACCTTGGCGCTGCGCTGGTTGGTGCAGTTTTCGCGCAAGCGCGGCGAGCGCACCATGAGCGAGCGTTTGGCCGCTGAAATTATGGATGCGGCGAACGACACCGGTAATGCAGTGAAACGTCGTGAAGACATGCATAAGATGGCTGAAGCGAACAAGGCGTTTGCTCACTATCGTTGGTAATTAAAGCAATATGACAGACAAAAAATCAAAAAAACATAAGAGCTATTACGATGCCTTGATAAGGCATGAAAATACTCGAAAGGAGGATGGCGACAGTGGCGAGAACTCATAATCTTGATCATGTCCGCAACATCGGTATCATGGCACACATAGACGCCGGCAAAACGACTACAACCGAGCGTATCCTGTTTTATACAGGTCGTGTTCATAAAATGGGAGAAACTCACGAAGGCGGAGCCACCATGGACTGGATGGCGCAGGAGCAAGAGCGGGGAATCACCATTACGTCTGCGGCGACCACATGCCAGTGGCGCGATCATTTGATCAACATCATTGACACCCCAGGGCACGTGGACTTCACCGTGGAAGTTGAACGCTCCTTGCGAGTATTGGATGGTACCGTAGCCGTATTCGCTGCCAAGGGAGGCGTTGAGCCCCAATCCGAAACCGTATGGCACCAGGCCAACAAATATGGCGTGCCCCGCATTGCTTACATCAACAAAATGGACGTGACGGGCGCCGACTTTTTCCACGTTATTGACATGATGGAGGACCGCTTGAAAGCCAACGCGGTACCGCTTCAGCTGCCCATCGGTGCGGAAGCCGACTTTGTAGGTTTGATTGACCTTGTAAAGATGAAGGCCGAGATCTATTTGGACGATCTGGGCAAGACTCTTGAAGAGGAAGAGATTCCGGCAGAGATGATGGAGCAGGCCGAAGAGTACAGAGCCAAGCTGGTGGAAGCGGTAGCCGAGACCGATGATGCGTTGATGGAAAAGTACCTGGAAGGGGAAGAATTCACTCACGAGGAATTGGTGCGGGCTATTCGCAAGGCCACCATCGACAGAACCATAACCCCGGTTTTGTGCGGCACTTCGTATAAGAACAAGGGCGTTCAGCCTCTGCTGGATGCGATTGTGGACTACCTGCCTTCTCCGCTGGATATTCCCCCGATGCTGGGGACCGATCCGGACACGGGCGAAGAGGTGGAACGCAAAGCTGACGACAACGAGCCCTTTGCGGCGCTGGCATTTAAGATCATGGCTGATCCCTTTGTGGGCAAGTTGGCTTTCTTCCGCGCTTATTCGGGAACGCTGGCGGCCGGAAGCTACATATACAACTCCACCAAGGGCAAGCGTGAACGCTTGGGCCGTGTGCTGCGCATGCACGCCAACCACCGCGAGGAAATCGAAGAGGTGCGCACTGGCGACATCGCTGCCGCAGTAGGATTCAAGGACACCACGACCGGCGATACGCTATGCGATGAAAAGGCTCCGGTTATTCTGGAATCCATGGAATTCCCCGAGCCGGTTATCCGCGTGGCTATTGAGCCCAAGACCAAAGCCGGTCAAGACAAGATGGGTGTTGCTTTGGCCCGTTTGGCCGAAGAAGATCCCACCTTCAAAACGTACACCGATGAAGCCACAGGCCAAACCATCATCGCCGGCATGGGCGAGCTTCACCTTGAAGTTATCGTTGATCGCTTGTTGCGCGAGTTCAAAGTGGAAGCCACCGTGGGCAAACCCCAGGTTGCCTACAAAGAAACCGTGCGCAAGACGGTTAAAGCCGAAGGGCGTTATGTGCGCCAGAGCGGCGGCCGCGGTCAATTTGGCCATTGCTGGATCGAAGTGGCTCCCCGCGAGCCCGGTGAAGGCTATGAATTCATTAACAAGATTGTGGGCGGCGTAATTCCCAAGGAATATATTGCTCCGATCAACGAAGGTATAGAGGAAGCTGCACAGAACGGTATTCTGGGCGGATTCGAAGTAGTAGATTTCTCGGTAACGCTGTACGATGGATCTTACCACGATGTGGACTCCAGTGAAATGGCGTTTAAAATTGCCGGATCCATGGCGATCAAGGAAGCTCTGCGCAAGGCCGACTGTGCGTTGTTGGAGCCCATGATGCGCGTGGAAGTGGTGGTGCCCGAGGACTACATGGGCGACGTAATCGGCGACTTGAACTCCCGCCGCGGACGCATTGAAGGCATGGACGCACACGCAGGTATGCAGACCATCCGCTCCATCGTTCCGCTGAGTGAGATGTTCGGTTATGCGACCGACCTTCGCTCCCGCACCCAAGGCCGCGGCAATTACTCGATGGAGTTTGCCCAGTACGAAGAGGTGCCCCGCAGCATTGCGGCCAAAGTTTTGGGCGATTCTGCAAAATAATTTAATTATAACGAATAAACTGATTTCCTAAGGAGGAAAAGAGAGAATGGGCAAGGCAAAATTTGAGCGTACAAAGCCCCACGTAAACGTGGGAACGATTGGCCACGTAGACCACGGCAAGACGACCCTGACGGCCGCGATCACGATGTGCCTGGCACAGTATGGCGAAGCGGAAGCGCAGCGCTATGACCAAATTGACAAAGCTCCCGAAGAGAAGGCACGTGGAATCACGATCAGCACTTCTCACGTAGAGTATGAGACCGCGAAGCGCCACTATGCGCACGTGGACTGCCCCGGTCACGCGGACTATGTAAAGAACATGATCACCGGTGCGGCCCAGATGGACGGCGCGATCCTGGTGGTATCTGCAGCGGACGGCCCGATGC
>CAYFTL010000018.1:0-40101 GCA_964346145.1 uncultured Oscillospiraceae bacterium
ATACTATTCAATGAACCGAAGAAAAATTGCCAATATGTACGCGGATTATAGTTAATAATGAAACCACTGACTTTGTTACGAAAGGTTATTGTTTTAACCCTTAACACACACCAAATGGTCATAATAAAAGTTTAAGATTTGGGTTCAGCTCAGGAATTGTCTCTAAAAAATACCACAACTTTTCAGAAAATGCTTCATTTTTCATTGACATATGAACAGATATTCATATAATAATATATAGTTAGTATTTGAGGAGGTATGGTTCATGCAATCTAGTAACGAAATGGAGCGCTGCGAATACATTCATGCGCATCCCGAAATTGTGGAAAAAGTAAACGCTCAAATGCCCCAGGAAGAAACGCTGTACGATTTGGCAGAGCTATTTAAAACCTTTGGCGATACGACCCGGATCCGGATTTTGTATGTGCTGTTTGAGGCAGAAATGTGTGTATGCGACATCGCTCAGCTGCTCAACATGAATCAATCGGCAATTTCGCACCAGCTGCGTCAATTAAAACAAATGAAGCTGATTAAAAATCGGCGCGAAGGCAAAACCATGTTTTACTCGTTGGCCGACGACCACGTATACACGATTATCAACCAGGGACTCGAACACATTTCAGAATAAAAATATGGAGGGAAAAGCTATGAAAAAAGTTTTCAAAATGACAGATTTGGACTGTGCGGCCTGCGCGGCGAAGATGGAGCGCGCCATCGGCAAGATCGATGGCGTGCATTCGGTCAGCATAAATTTTATGACCCAAAAGCTCACACTGGATGCCGATCCCTCACGCTATAAAAACATTTTGGACGAGGCAGTCAAAGCCTGTAAAAAAATCGAGCCGGACAGCGGTATTGACCTTCGATCCGGCCGGTAAGTAAGTAAATTTTTTATAGGAGATATGGTTGTATGAGCACCAAACAAAAGAGGGCTTTGGTTCGTATATTGGTATCCTTTGCGCTGTTTATCATGGCATACCTGTTGCCACTGGAGGGTTGGGCAAGGTTCGCCGCATTTCTGTTGCCGTACTTATTTATCGGCTGGCACGTCTTGTACAGCGCCGCGCGAAACATTGCCAACGGACAAGTATTTGACGAAAACTTTCTGATGGCGCTGGCCACCATAGGCGCGTTTGCCATTGGCGAATATCCAGAAGCGGTTGCAGTCATGTTGTTTTATCAAATAGGCGAGCTGTTTGAAAGCTACGCTGTCGGAAAATCCCGAAAATCCATTGCCAGTTTGATGGATATACGCCCTGATTACGCCAACATAGAGCTTGACGGACAGTTAACACAGGTGGATCCACAGGATGTAAGCATCGGCAGCGTAATCGTGGTAAAACCGGGAGAGAAAATTCCGTTGGACGGCGTGGTGATCGAAGGCAACTCATCGCTAAATATGGTGGCGCTAACCGGTGAGTCGCTGCCCAGGGAGGTAACCCCAAACAGCGATGTTATAAGCGGTAGCGTTAACCAGACCGGTGTGCTCCGCATTCGCGTAACAAAATCTTACGAGGATTCCACCGTCAGCAAAATTTTGGAGATGGTGGAAAACGCCAGCGAAAAAAAAGCGCCTGTGGAAAACTTCATTACAAAGTTTGCCCGCTACTATACCCCTTGCGTTGTGATTGGCGCGGCGCTGTTAGCGGTGTTGCCGCCGCTATTTGTGGGCGGCTGGACAAATTGGATTCAACGTGCGCTGGTATTCTTGGTCGTGTCTTGCCCATGTGCGCTGGTGATATCGATTCCTTTAAGCTTTTTTGGTGGAATCGGCGGAGCGTCCCAGGCCGGTGTTCTGATCAAGGGCGGCAACTATTTGGAAGCATTGGCACAAACCAAAACCATTGTGTTTGACAAAACCGGAACCTTAACCAAGGGTAGCTTTGTGGTAACCGCTGTGCACCCAGAAAAGATTTCCGAAGCCGAATTGCTCGAATACGCGGCTCTGGCCGAAAGCTATTCAAATCACCCGATTTCCCGTTCTATAAAAGCGGCGTACAAACAAAGCATTGATACCAAGCGCGTTAGCGATGTAAAGGAACTGCCCGGCCACGGAGTTAGCGCAACGGTCGATGGGAAATCGGTCCGCGTGGGCAATGAACGATTGATGGAACAAGGGCAAGCTGAATGGCACGATTGTCATTTGGTCGGCACCATCGTCCACGTTTCTGTGGGCAACGAATACGCAGGCCACATCGTGATTTCAGACGAAATCAAACCGGATTCGGCCCAGGCAGTTAGAGAGTTGGCTCAGTTAGGGGTTGAGCGCGTTGCTATGCTGACCGGCGACAGCCGGGATGTGGCCCAGGCGGTTGCCGACGATATCGGAATCCAAGAGTTATACGCCGAGCTTCTCCCCGCACAAAAGGTGGAGCAAGTAGAGCAGTTGATTCACAATAGCCAAGGGAAAGGTAGACTTACCTTTGTCGGCGACGGCATTAACGACGCGCCCGTATTAACCCGGGCCGACGTGGGCATTGCAATGGGCGCTTTGGGATCGGATGCAGCCATCGAAGCGGCCGACATTGTTTTGATGGACGATCGGCCCATGAGCATCGTTACCGCAGTAAATATTTCCAGAAAAACCATGCGCATCGTAAAGCAAAATATTCTGTTTGCGCTGGGGGTAAAGCTCATCGTCTTGGTGTTGGGCGCTTTGGGATTGGCTAATATGTGGGCAGCCGTATTTGCCGATGTGGGCGTATCGGTCATCGCCATTTTAAATGCCATGCGCGCCTTAAAGTTAAGCCAAAAATAAAATTCCATATAGCCGACAGCCGATGACCGGTTATCGGCTATATTTATCAGCAAATATTGTCCGCTGCGATTGATCATGTGGCTGTCCTTTGTTACAATAAACACGGACACTAAATCTGGAAAGGTGATTTATTTTATGGATGCCCAACAAAGAATACTCGAACAAATCCGCCCTGTAAAAGAAAAACTGGGCAAGGTTCCGAAATTGCCCCAAATGTTTGAACAATGTTTTATGAATACACTAGATACCACCTGGCAAAACGAACCGGACGGCACATCTTTTGTAATCACCGGAGACATCCCGGCAATGTGGCTGCGGGACTCCACCGCCCAAGTTATGCACTATGTACGCTTCGCTGACGAAGAATCAATTGCGCAGATGATCGAAGGATTAATTCGCAGGCAGTTTAAATATATACTGATAGACCCTTATGCCAACTCATTCAACCGCACGCCCAGCGGCATAGGTTATGGGGAGGACTTGCCCAAGCGCTCTCCCTGGGTGTGGGAGCAGAAATACGAGATCGATTCGTTGTGCCATCCGGTGCAGTTGGCCCACGCTTACTATGAAAAAACCGGAACCACAGACTTTTTGAATGAGGAGACCATGGATGCGCTGAAAACCATTGTGGACGTGTTTGAAGTGGAGCAGCACCATGAAAACAGCCCCTATTGGTTTATCCGGGCAAACTGCCCGCCCAGCGATACCCTGCCAACGAAGGAAAGGGAAACCCGGTGGGCTACACTGGCATGACCTGGTCTGGATTTAGGCCTAGCGATGATGCCTGTGTCTACGGCTATTTAATCCCCGCCAACTTTTTTGCAGCGCTTACCCTCAGGCGAATCGCCCGCTTTGCCGAAATCAAAAATGATGAAGCTTTGGCGGCGCGTGCATTAAAACTAGCCGGGCAAATTTCTGATGGAATTGAGCACTTCGGAAAGGTGCATCACAAGGAATTTGGCGATATTTATGCGTACGAAGTAGACGGCCTGGGCAACACA
Source organism: uncultured Oscillospiraceae bacterium (assembly GCA_964346145.1). GTDB lineage: Bacteria > Bacillota > Clostridia > Christensenellales > Aristaeellaceae > CAYFTL01. Next base: position 3,760 of record CAYFTL010000018.1, read on the forward strand.
TTGCTGATGGACGATGCTAACGTGCCCAGCCTTTTGAGCCTGCCCTATATAGGAGCGCTCGCCAAAGATGACCCGACCTATCAAAATACCCGGAAATTTGTGCTCAGCAAGCATAATCCTTATTATTATGAGGGCAGCATGGCCAAAGGCGTGGGCAGCCCCCATACACCTTCCGGATACGTTTGGCACATTGCCTTGGCCATTCAGACATTGACCAGCGATGATTTGAGCGAAATTACTGACCTTGTGCGGATGCTGATCACCACAGATGCCGATACCGGTTTTATGCACGAGGGATTTGACCCCAATGATCCCGATAAATTCACCCGTAGCTGGTTTGCTTGGGCCAACAGCATGTTCGCAGAAACAATCTACGACCTATATGAGCGCGAATTGCTTGATGCGGTGTTGGAACAACTGTAAAATGGTTTTGCCATAAACATTTAGAACGGTCTCCTGCAAGTACGTTTTGTGGGAGGCCACTTTTATCGTATTGAAAATTCCAAATAGATATCCTCTTATAAATATATTGATAGTGCCTATGAAAGATGGTTTCGGTGACGGAGGTGAAGGTTATATAATAATCAGATACTTTAAGTAAATCGTTTCAGCATTATGTACATAACAAAAGCTTTAATTTGAAAATTTGGTTTTAAAGAAGGTTTTTGGGGTCAAAGCGTTGTATATACAAGTATATGGACAAAGCGCATGTATATCGCGCGTACGAGGTTCGTTCATTCGCTCGGCCGACAAGTTGCTTGTACGTTGCTGCAGCTAGCAGCACGACAAAAAGTGGCACCAGTCGGTCATTTTTGCGCAATATATTGCGCTTGCCGGCAAAGTTTTTATCTATACTTTGCGACGAATGGGAAGGTATGGTGAACACAGGTATATGTCGGCACGAATTCCAGACAGTTGGTTGGATGAGCTGCGTTCCCGGGTGAATCTGGTGGACGTGGTTTCAAATTACGTTGCGCTCAACCAAAAGGGCAGGCGCTATTGGGGATTGTGTCCCTTTCACAGCGAAAAAACCCCTTCTTTCAGCGTGGATTCGGAAGCTCAAATGTATTATTGCTTCGGCTGTCATCAGGGCGGAAACGTTATCCATTTTATTATGGAAATAGAACGCATGGAGTTTTTGGAAGCCGTAGAACACTTGGCAGAAAGCGTGCACATGGAAATGCCCGAGCGCACCTTTTCCCAAGGCCACTCCGAATCCCGAGAAATTCGGCAGCTGATTTACGAGGCCAACGCGGCTGCCGCCCATTACTTTCACAACTTAATTTGGACAGGAGAAGGATCAAAAGCACTCAGCTATCTTTACAAGCGCGGCCTGGACGATGCCGCTATCCGCAAGTTTGGGCTAGGCGCCTCCGGCCAGGAGTGGGACGGGTTGCTCAAGCACCTTAAATCCAAAGGTTTTGAGGATGAGAGCTTGCTGATTAAGGCCGGACTCATCGGAGCAAAAGATGGCCGAAGCTATGATTTGTTTAGAAACCGGGTAATCTTTCCGATTATCGACGCTCACGGCAAAGTACTAGGGTTTGGCGGTAGAGCTTCGGGCGATGTGCAGCCTAAGTATCTGAACACATCCGACACGCCGGTGTTTAACAAGCGCCAAGGTTTGTACGCGCTCAATTTTCTTAAAAAAGAGCGGGGGCTTAAAAATCTAACCTTGGTAGAAGGGTATATGGACGTGGTCGCGTTGCGGCAAAATGGCGTGCGCGGAGTCGTCGCCACGTTGGGCACTGCACTCACCGAGGAACAGGCGCGGCTGATCAAGCGATATGTTCCCGAGGTGTGGATCAGCTACGACGGCGATTCAGCCGGTCAAAAAGCCATATTGCGCGCCCTTGAAATCTTTGAATCTCAAAACGTGGAGGCTAGGGTGTTGGACATTCCAGATGGGATGGACCCTGATGATTTCATTCGTAACCAGGGTTTGGAGGCCTTTAACGCCTTGCCCCGGCTAAAACCGCCGGAGTACCGCATGCTGCGCGCTCAAGATGAGCTGGACATGACCACCCAGGAAGGTCGAACCCAATATGCGATCGCCAGCTGCAACATATTAAAGTCGGTCAAAAACCCGGTAGAAGTGGAAGCTTATCTCAAAAAATTGGCAGTTCAAACCGGCTTCGCCATTGAGGTGCTCAGAGCGCAAATGGGCGTTCCTCAAGCAAATTCGGCTCCCCAACCGCGCCTGCGAAAGAAAGAGGAACAGACGGCTGTGCCCGATCACATCAAGGCGGAAAATACATTGATCGCTCTGCTGGCCATGGGGCGGATCGGTTCGCAAATTATTCAAGAAGACGACTTTGAGCAGTCCTTACCTAAAAAAATCGCCCTACTGCTGTTACAAGGTGTAGCACCGGCGGCATTGCTCGACAAGCTGGAAGAAGATGAGCGCGCACTTGCCGTGCGCATGATGCAGGAAACGCCGCCGATGGATGATGAGAAGGCTTTGACTATCGCCGAGGACTGCATTAATAGAATACGTCAACATAGGTTAGAACAAAAACTGGAACAATCCAAACAACAACTTGCGCAAGCTGCTCCGGATCAACGCCGTTCGCAGATTGCTTTTATACAACAGCTAATGCAAGAACTAGAACTTTTAAAGACCGGGCGGAAGGAGTGATCCGTTTGAGCCAAATTCATGCGGATGAAAAGTTAGATAAGGTAAATGAATTGCTGGAGGCCGGCAAGGAAAAAGGTACGCTGTCCATGAAAGAAATCATGGAGCAGTTGATTGAGCTTGAGCTGGAACCCAATCAATTCGACAAAATTTTAAACGAACTGGAAAACACGGGCATCGAGGTCATCAACGATATTCGCCCTGTAGCGGAAGCCAAAGATGACGAAGAAGAAAAAGAAAAAATCGACACAAGCATACCCGACGGCATCAATGTCGACGACCCGGTACGCATGTATTTAAAGGAGATCGGCAAGGTTCCTCTTTTGAGTGCAGATGAAGAAATCGAGATCGCCAAGCGCATGGAAGCCGGAGACGAATCTGCTAAGCGCGAACTGGCAGAAGCCAACTTGCGTCTGGTAGTGTCCATCGCCAAGCGGTATGTGGGCCGCGGCATGCTGTTCTTGGATCTGATCCAGGAAGGGAACTTGGGATTGATTAAAGCAGTAGAAAAGTTCGACTATCGTAAGGGTTATAAGTTTTCTACTTACGCCACCTGGTGGATCCGCCAAGCGATAACCCGGGCGATCGCCGACCAGGCGCGTACCATCCGCATCCCGGTGCACATGGTGGAAACCATCAACAAGCTGATCCGGGTATCACGCCAATTGCTTCAGGAATATGGCCGCGATCCGCAGCCCGATGAAATCGCTGCCGAAATGGGCATTACGGAAGAAAAGGTTAGGGAAATCATTAAAATTGCGCAGGAACCGGTGTCGCTGGAAACCCCAATTGGTGAAGAAGAAGACAGCCATCTAGGCGATTTTATTCCAGATGACGATGCACCCGCTCCCGCCGAAGCCGCTGCGTTCACATTGCTGAAAGAACAATTGATGGACGTGCTGGACACTCTTACCCCCCGGGAGGAAAAGGTACTCAGGTTGCGCTTTGGGCTAGACGACGGCCGGGCGCGCACCCTTGAAGAGGTGGGACGCGAGTTTAATGTAACCCGCGAAAGGATTCGCCAAATTGAGGCTAAAGCCTTGCGCAAGCTTCGGCATCCAAGCCGCAGCAAAAAGTTAAAAGATTTTTTGGATTAGCCTGGGTTTAGAGTGTATTTCTATTTGAATAGTGTATTTAGCAAGGACAGTAGACACCTTCTAAAGATATCTACTGTCCTTGCTTTTATAATGATAATATTCAATAAGAGATTCAAATCAGAATGAGAAGCAAAGGAATATCGCATCGCAATCGATCAAAAGATATTCCAAAATAGTTGCGAGTAGTTAAAGCTGATTGGCCAATCGCCCGACTGGGTAAATATAGAGCATGGCGTATTGCCGTGCCATTCGGCAATTTTGCTGTGTAACAACCTTTTTAGGGCGAGCGTAACCTGAACCAGGGCGCTCGTCCGGTTTGTGTATAGAAGGAGAGACCAATTTGCGAGAGAAGTTGAGCATTAGAGGTGCCCGAGAACATAATTTAAAAAATATTGATCTGGAATTGCCGCGCGAAAAGCTGATCGTAATGACCGGCCTTTCTGGCAGCGGGAAATCGTCTTTGGCTTTTGATACGATTTATGCCGAAGGACAGCGCAGATACGTAGAATCCCTTTCAGCGTATGCACGGCAATTTTTGGGCCAAATGGAAAAACCCGATGTGGACAACATCGACGGTCTATCACCCGCTATTTCCATCGATCAAAAAACCACCAGCAAAAATCCGCGTTCCACGGTGGGCACGGTGACCGAAGTCCACGATTATCTGCGGCTTCTGTACGCGCGGGCTGGTATCCCCCACTGCCCCCAGTGCGGCAAAGAAATCAGCCAGCAGACGGTGGATCAAATCATCGATCAGGTTTTGGTTTTGCCCGAGCGCACCCGTATTCAGGTTTTGGCACCCATCGTGCGCGGCCGCAAAGGCGAGCACATAAAATTGCTACAAGATTTTGCAAAACAGGGCTATGTGCGTGTTCGCATAGATGGCGAAATGTATGAATTAGACGATGTGCCCAGCCTTGAAAAAAACAAAAAGCACACGATAGAGATCGTCGTGGATCGGCTAACGGTACGTTCCGACCTGCACCAGCGCTTGGCTGATTCCGTAGAAACCGCAATGGGCTTATCGGGTGGTTTGGTGCTGATCAATCTGCCCGGCGACGAAGACATGCTGTTTTCGCAAAACTACGCCTGCCCTGATTGCAATATCAGCATTGAGGACCTTACGCCCCGGATGTTTTCGTTTAACAACCCTTACGGCGCGTGCCCTGTGTGCAACGGATTGGGTTCGTTGACCAAAGTAGATCCGGCTTTGGTCATCCCCGATACCTCATTGAGTCTCAACCAAGGCGCCATACAGGTAAGCGGATGGAATTACAACGGAGAAAAAGATTCGATGGCCGCTATCTATTTAAAGGCGTTATCGAAAAAATATAATTTTTCGCTGGATACTCCGATTAAAGATTTGCCCGAATCTGTGGTCAACCTTATTTTATATGGAACCAACGGCGAAAAGCTCAACATTCAATACGAGCGGCAAAATGGTTCTGGAAACTTTATTGCGCCGTTTGAGGGAATCATTCCAAATCTGGAGAGAAGACATGCTGAGACCCAGTCGGACGGCATAAAAGCCGCTTTGGAATCTTATATGGGCAACACTCCCTGCCCTGAATGTAAGGGCCAGCGTCTGCGCAAGGAGGCCTTAGCAGTCACCGTAGGAGACAAATCCATCGCCGAAGTAGCTGAAATGTCGATTGCCGAATCCAAAACCTTTTTTGACCATGTAGCGCTCAGCGAACGGCAGCGCATGATCGCACACCAAGTGCTCAAAGAGATTAGCGAACGGCTGGGCTTTTTGGTGGATGTGGGCCTTGATTATCTGACTTTGGCCCGCAGTTCGGGCACTTTGTCGGGCGGCGAGGCCCAACGCATACGCTTGGCTACTCAAATCGGTTCCAGCTTGATGGGCGTATTGTATATTTTGGATGAGCCTTCCATCGGGCTGCACCAGCGGGACAATGAAAAGTTGTTGGCCACGCTAAAACATTTACGCGATTTGGGCAACACGCTAATCGTCGTGGAGCACGATGAGGATACCATGCGCGCTGCAGACTACTTGGTGGACATTGGCCCAGGCGCGGGAATAAACGGCGGTCATGTGGTGGCAGCCGGTACCCCCGAAGAAGTCATGAAGAATCCCGATTCGATTACCGGACAATATTTGTGTGGCGCGCGACAGGTGCCTCTGCCCAATGTCCGAAGAAAACCGACCGGCTGGCTGGAAGTGAAGGGAGCCAGGGCAAACAACCTTCGCAATCTGAACGTAAAATTTCCACTGGGCGTGCTGTGCTGCGTGACCGGAGTTTCGGGCAGCGGCAAGTCTTCGTTGGTAAATGAGATTTTGTATAAATCCTTGTCCAAAAAGCTCAACCGAAGCAACGCCAAGGCCGGCCCACACGACCGCATTGAAGGCGTTGAACAGCTGGACAAGGTGATCGTAATTGATCAATCCCCCATCGGCCGCACGCCCCGCTCAAACCCCGCAACCTACACCGGCACTTTTGACCTAATTCGCGAAGTGTTCGCCTCCACGCCGGACGCCAAAGCCAGGGGCTACAAAGCCAATCGCTTCAGCTTCAACGTTAAGGGTGGACGCTGCGAAGCTTGCACAGGCGACGGAATCAAGAAAATAGAAATGCATTTTCTACCCGACGTATATGTGCCTTGTGAGGTGTGCAAAGGGCACCGATACAACCGGGAAACCCTTGAAGTGCGCTACAAAGGCAAAAACATATATGACGTGCTGGATATGACCATTGACGAAGCTGTGGAGTTTTTCGCTCCGCTGCCGCGCATCGCCAACAAGTTGCAAACCTTGACCGATGTTGGGCTGGGCTATGTCAAACTGGGGCAGCCCTCAACTACCCTATCGGGCGGCGAGGCACAGCGAATCAAGCTGGCAACCGAGCTGTCTAGAAAGGCCACCGGAAGCACTTTGTATGTGCTGGATGAGCCGACCACCGGCCTTCATATGGCTGATGTGGAGAAGCTTAACCAAGTGTTGCAGCGCTTGGCAGACGGCGGAAACACGTTGGTGGTTATCGAGCACAATCTGGATGTAATTAAAATCGCTGACTACTTGATTGATCTCGGACCGGAGGGCGGCGACAGAGGTGGAACCATTGTTGGTACGGGTACGCCAGAAGAGTTGTGCCAAGTAAAAGAAAGCTATACTGGACAATTTTTGAGCAAAGTGTTGAAAAACACCATCCCCAAAGAAAAGTGAGAATCACCCGTCAAACAGGTGGCATACACACGGTTTTACAACGCAATCCTCTCAAGGTAAACTCTTCCCTGCCTACATCAGCTGATTCTCTTTCACTTTAAGGCGCTCAACCGATCAAAGCCAAAACGTAAAAGGAGATTATCAATCCGATAATCTCCTTTATTGATCAGATTAGCAAAGACAAAAGAATTAAAGGAATGCCAAAACCTGCCCACCAACCGATATAACGCCAAGGCGAACGCGCCGGGCTTTGTTTGTAAGTATAAAATGCGGCCAGGTTTGCAACCGACGCCAACAGCGAGCCCATTGCGCCAGCGCCGATTCCCCTAAGGATCATCAAGCTGTAACCTCCGTAATTCCCTAGCAAATGCGCCGCACGAACATCGCCGATCAATTGAGCGATCAGCGCAGGAAAAAGGATGGGATCCGTGCGCATGAAGGAGGCCGTCAACTCTTGCACCAAGATAGTTCTTGATAGATTTCCACACAGCACCGAAACAAACACAAAGGCAATCGGCAACGAATAATCAGCTGATCGAATAGTCGAGCGGTTTTGCCAGGCAAGATAGGCAAATGCACACAGCACGCCGATCCATGCTTTGAGCAAACCCACGGCACTTAGCGCCAGCAATACCAGCAACATCCCAAATGCGATGCTCTTTTTGCCGTCCAGGGGCGCTGTGTCTTCCAGCAGCCCATCAATTTTTATCTTGGGCAGCATAAATCCCATCAAAAAGAGCACCAGCATGCCCAGAGCATAAATCGTTAAAGTACCCAAGATCACTGAAGGCAAGGGCATAGCAAAGTTTTTGACAACCGTTTGAATGGCTGTATCCCCTCCCATTCCCCAAATGCCGCCTATGTGCACCGCAATCAGCTGTTGTATAGCGGACAATACGCCGAAGCCTGACAAACCGCTGTAATACAAAACGCTCAGCGTAAACGGCATTAGCAGCAAGATTGGCACGTATTTAGGAAGAATTAGTGAAAGCAGAAAGCAACCCCACACCGCAGCACGAACAAATCCGCGCAACGTCTTGATCCGGCGAGCAACAAGCGTGCCTACCCTATCATAAATTCCCGATTGGCCCAGCGTCCAAATTATGGGAGCAAAGCCCAACAATGCCGCACCCGCCCGAAAATCAAAGTAGGAAAAATACTGCGCGTCGGGCAATATCCATATACAAGACAGAATAGCCACGATTGCAAGCCCGATCAGCAGAATATTTTTCTTAACAAAACTCAAACTTTTTTCCAAATACAAAACCTCATTTTTCCATGCGGGGCAGCGCACCGTCAAATATTTGCCACGGAAGTCAGCCGACGATATCGCTCAAGGGATAAATGCCCATGCTTATAGCCAGCCTCTTTTATTGACCATCATAATATTCCAGGAACCAATCGGCAAATTTCGTAAGGCCTTCCTCTATGCTGGTGCTTGGAGCAAAGCCGAAATCTTGCTCCAAATCCTCAATGTCGGCATAGGTTTTGTACACATCAGCCAGCTGCATAGGCAACAATTCGATTACAGCCTTTGCGCCCAGAGCCTTTTCCAGCGTTTCAATAAAGTGCATTAGTCGCTCCGGCTTGTTGTTACCAATATTGTAAACCCGCGCGCGCACGCCATCCGCATTGGCTTTGGGCGCTTTGTCCATAACCCGCACAATTCCAGTAACGATATCGTCTACATATGTAAAGTCGCGGTACATATCCCCATGGTTAAAGACCTGGATAGGCTCGCCCTTGACCATCTTTTTTGCAAAACTAAAGTAGGCCATGTCTGGCCGTCCATAAGGCCCGTACACGGTAAAAAAGCGCAAACCGGTTGCCGGAATCGCAAACAAATTCGAATACGCATAAGCCATGAGCTCATTGCTCTTTTTCGTGGCTGCGTACAAGCTAATGGGTTCATCAGTCTTGTCGTCGATCGAAAATGGGGTTTTGCTTTGATTCCCGTAAACCGACGAGCTGGAGGCGTACACCAAATGCTCCACCGGGAAATTTCTGCACGCCTCTAAAATGTTAAAAAATCCGTTTATGTTGGATTCTATATAGGTTTGCGGATGATCTATGCTGTAGCGGACCCCCGCCTGAGCTGCCAAGTTCACCACAATTTGGGGTACAAACGCTTCAAACAGCGTATCTACAGCGGCCTTGTCGGCCAAATCTCCTTTTATAAAGGAAAAATCAGTAAATTGCTTGAGTTGTTCCAACCGATCCTGTTTAAGAGAAACTTCGTAATAGTCGTTCAAATTGTCAAACCCAACGACGCGTTGCCCACTTTCCAGCAAGCGTTTGCTTAAATGAAAACCGATGAAGCCGGCGGCTCCGGTTACCAACACGCAGTGCTTATCTTGAACCCCTTCATATTCGCGTTGCACCCGAGCGTAGCTTTGCACATCGCCGATATCGTAGCGCTTGCCGGGCATGGGCATTGCATATACCTCTGTTTGTCCACACAACCAAGCGATAAAGCTACCCGGTGCATCAACGCCACAACCTTGCTCCAACCCTTGATAGACTTTGTGCACATCTTCCTTCGCATAAATATAAAACGGAGGAATACACCAGTTGCCTTTGGGCTCTGCAGGCTTTTCTTCCATAGAAAAAACTCTGCCGTTCCCCTCTACTTCCGCAACTCCGCAGCGTTTAAGCTTTTGCATATCGGCCTCATAATAGCGCATGACACAGCTATGCCGTTTTTTTTCAAAATAATTGATAAACTTGCCCAGAGAAAAATCCAACACATTGTCGCCCGCAATCACCAGCAAGTCATCGTCCAGTTGGCCATGTTCTATCGCCAGCTGCACATCGCGCACCGCACCCAGGCGAGTTTCGTTGGACACGCTCCCATCGTCCAGCACCGTAATCAGCGCACTCAGCTTCTTTTGGGCGGCCCACTGTTCAAACTGTGCCGCGTACCTGTGGTTGCTGACCACAATGTATTCATCAATCTTTCCCTGGGAGTCAATATCGTCCAGCAACCAATCCAATATGGTTTTGTCTTGCACTTCAAGCAAAGGCTTGGGAAAATTTTCGGTTAACGGATACAGCCGAGTCGCGTAACCGGCAGCCAACACTATACACTTCATTTGATTTCCTCCTGACCACGTCCACAGCCATCCGCACTCTTACAAAAATGCACCGAAAATTTGCCTTCCAAATGTGGGAACCTTTCCAAATACAACCGGGTGATGTTTTCTGAAATCGAATCCCTGTAAGCGGGATCAGTAATTGCCATACAACATCCCTTAAAACCTGCACCGCTAAAGCGTCCGCCATATACCCCGTCGGTCTGCTGCATAATTTCATACAGCGCAATCAACTCCGGTGATCCGGTCTCATAATTGTATATGCTGCTGTGTCCGCTTTCAAATATGCGTTCCCCAAAGCTGTGCAGATCCCCTTCTCGCCAGGCTTTAACGCCTTGCTCTATCCGCCGCTCTTCCGAATAAAAATGTTGTGCGCGCTTGCGCCAATTTTCCGGAAGCAGATGCCGGTATTGCATAAAGATGTCTTCCGGCACATCCCGAAGGCGTGTATCTTCAAACTTTCCATAATCCATGGATGCATAGCCTTTGAGCGCATAGGCCGCCGCCTTCATTTCGTCCACTCGCATGTTAAACGCCGAGCCCACCAATGTGCGCTCCACCCCACTAAACAGCACCGTCAAATCATACGACGGCATTTTTTCGCTTTGGGGAATCAGCTCATAGCTGTTGTCCTGCGTGTCCAGGTAAAGCAAATGGTTTTTGCGGCAGTATACTTCACAAGATTGATCCAGCGTCCCCACACTGACACCTACATATTTTTGCTCTGCCCAAAGGGCGGTTTCAATCAGTTCCCGATCCGATAAAACAATCCCATTGGCCTGACACAACGCCGAGAGAAACGCGATGATCACCGCGGCCGACGATGACAAGCCTCCAACCGGCAAGCTGCCTTCAATGACCGCTCGCACGCCTTGCTTTAGCCCGTGTTTCAGTGACAGCGCTTTGGTTGCGCCGCGCAAATGATCGGCCCAATCGCCCTGCTTTTTAGGCACCGCCGACACATAAAATTGTACGGTACCCGGGAAGTTTACGCTGCTCAGCTCGGTCACGCCGTTGTCGGTCGCTTGATATATAATATCCACCCCATGGTCTATCGCAAAGCCGCTCACCCGCCCGTGCTGATGATCTACATGGGCACCCAGCGGACACAGCCGATAAGGGCAAAAGGTGGTTTGAACATCCTTCGCAGCCGGATACAAGCTAAAAAAGTGCTCCTGCGCCAAAGTCGAAAGCATAAAATCCTCCTTACGGATTGATCTATCATAACCCTCATGGTAACATACAAGTACTAATACATTTTACCCCGCCACAGTTTATCGGTCAAGTTAGCATTCCCGGACCACTGCCATAAGCTTGTCAGTCGGCGTTGAGTTTAGCCATTTTTCACAAAAATGAAAGGATTGAATCTTTATGAGCTTTAAAATGCCTGCATACACTCCACCGGATTTTTCCGCCCCCATCTTTGCCGCAGCGCCCGATGCTGCGCTCGCCACGGCGCTGGCAAATGGCGTCGTCCCTGAAAACTATCACGCAACCAGCATTTTCCCTGAATACTTCAAAGTAAACGGGCGCTGGCTATTGGCCGAGGATAGCCGCATGGACAGCGTGGCGGTGCTGCGAAGCGACGACACCATTGCAGTGATCGAATTCAGAAACATCCAAAAGGGCGATCGCGTTTTTACCGGGCGCACCGAAGATGGCAGCCAAGGAATTTACGTGCACGCACATGGTTTTAATCAGGCCGAGGATTCTACGGACACCTTTGCCTTTCGAACTGGCCGATCGCGCGAAACCGCATACTCACAAGACTATGATATGTTGTACGAACGGCTGAATTATGAGCGAAAACACGGAAACATTCTCTGGGTATTAGGTCCGGCTTGCTCCTTTGACGCTGACGCCCGCGAAGCCATGTCTTCTCTAATCCATAAAGGCTATGCCCAAGGATTGCTCGCCGGAAATGCGCTGGCCACCCACGACTTGGAAGCCGCAGCCCTTCGTACCGCTTTAGGGCAAAATATCTATACGCAAAGGCAACAGCCCAACGGCCACTATAATCACCTGGACATCATTAACGGCGTGCGCAACAGCGGCTCCATATCGGCATATATCACCGAAAAAAATATTGATAACGGAATTATTCACGCCTGCGTCACCAACAATGTTCCTTTTGTCTTAGCCGGTTCCATCCGCGATGACGGCCCTCTCCCTGAAGTGTATGGCGACGTGTACGCGGCGCAAAATGCCATGCGCGATTTGACTCGCAAAGCCACAACTGTCATTTGCGTAGCTACACAGCTACATTCCATTGCCACCGGAAACATGACTCCATCCTTTCGCGTTCAAAATGGGGTTGTGCGCCCTGTGTTTTTCTATTCGGTGGATATTTCCGAATTTGCCGTAAACAAGCTGCGGGATCGGGGCAGCCTGTCGGTTACCAGCTTTGTCACCAATGTGCAAGACTTTCTCGTACACGTGGCGCGCGGAGTAGAATAGGACTTGAAAGAACTGCTACACAGTAGAACCCGCACGCTTTTGCTCTACTTAAATGGTTGATTTTAGCAAAACCCTTATAAATCAAGAAGCCGAACAATAATACATTGTTCGGCTTCTTGATTTATATCCAACGATACTCTAAATCTCAGTCCAGAATTTCGTCTGCTTCCATTTCTATTCCATTTCTATTCCATCTTCTATGGTATCGGCCTGGATATCCAAATCGCTCATCCCTTGGTTGTCTTCCAGCGATTCATCGTCAAGGCCTGGCATGCTTTCCCCTATTGACACCGTCTCTTCGTCGCTAATAATGCCGTACATAAAGTCTTTAAGCAGCTTGGAGTTGGCCTCAAGGTCGGGCTTAATGCTCCACACGCCGTTTTCCACGCCTTCGGTGAAGGTGCCTTGGGCCGGAATCTGAATTTGTTCAATGCTATCAATTTGAACACTGTTCGCATTTACTGCTAGTGAAATAATTTCCGGCATAGTCAGGTTGGTTTTTACATAATCAAGCATTTCCGAAGCTACGCTGACCATCGTCATCGCATCCAGCTCGGTGAGGCGTTGAAGCGCTTGCTTAACCACGGTGCGCTGGCGCTCGGCGCGTTTGTAATCGCTATCGATATGGCGAATACGCGCATAAGCGACAGCCTGGGTCCCGTTCAGATGAACGTTTTCGCCATATTCTGCCAAAGGTGTGTAGTCGGCTTCTTTATCCCGCTGGCTTTCATCCAACTTTTCCTGATCCATCTGATAGTACTGAATGTTAAGGTTGATCTGCTCCATTTCGGCTTCAGTAATATCCACTTCTATGCCGCCTAATGCGGTCAACACGTGGGACAGGCCGGACATGTTGATGAACACATAGTCTTCCAATTGAGTGCCAAAGGCATTGTTTATGGTTTCCATCGTCAACTCAGGCCCGCCAAAAACATGGGCGGCGTTGATCTTATTTTTCTCGGAGGTTCCGGCAATTTCTACCCAGGTGTCTCGCAAAATCGAGGCCAGATTGACTTCTCCGGTTTCCTCATTGTAGCTCAAAATAATTATGGTATCGGTCAGGCCGCCACCTTCAATGGATCGGGAGTCTCCACCAAGCAACAATACATTTATCCAGCCTGCTCCGTCGGCCGCAGACTCTTCGGCCAACGCCGTGGGGAGGCAGAACATTGCTATCAATGCACATAAAAATATTATTCTGACCGATTTAAACAATTGTCTTTCCTTCATAGTTCACCTTTCCAATCATTTTCATTGTAGAATCCCGAATACTATACCATAACCATGTTGAGATTCTGCGATTATTGGGGTTGCCTTGAACAGATGTAATGAGTTAGCATTTTGTTTCACTACCGAATAAACATGTAAATCAAAAATAATCACAGGCATGTATGATTGTTTTATTATAGCACATCCATCATGCCTTGACACTGATACTGTTTATTATATCATAGCATTCACCGTTGTTGATGGGTAAATCCATATTTTCACCAATTGTACATAATTTATAAACAAATCTAACCTGTCCACAAACTATAGTATGACTTTTCGATACTGTCAACCGGTCACCTTATGCAATCCTTGCAGCAGCAAACATCTACACCAAAGCCGATCAAAGCATTCGGGCAAATTTTCCATACGACTACGATCGACAGGTTCTCCTGTCGTCACGCTACAATATGAGTTTTTATTCTGGTTTGATGTACACCGTTTCCACTCCATCAATCGCCCGCTGGATCAGCTCCTCATCGTTTTCAATGGCCAGCTCATCCCGCTCCAGATCGTTCAATTTGGGTTTGGTCACCGGATGGCGAGGAGTAAATATGGTGCAGCAATCTTCAAACGGCTGGATTGAAGTCTCATATGTGTCAATCTTTTTAGCCAGATCGGTAATGTCCAGTTTGTCCATACCGATCAGCGGCCTAAATACCGGCAGCGCAACCACTGCATTGGTGACACCCAACGCTTCCATCGTTTGACTGGCTACCTGTCCCAAACTCTCACCGGTAATCAACGCTTGGCTGCGGTTGCTGCGCGCAATACGCTCTGCGATGCGCATCATATATCTGCGCATGATCAACGTTCCCAAGCCGTCCGAGCAGTGTTGATGAATGGCCAGCTGCAGTTCGGTAAATGGTACCACATGCACAACCATGCTCCCCCCATATTCTGCCAGCTTTCCCGCCAAATCCAGCACCTTCTGTTTTGCTCGGTCACTGGTATAGGGGAAAGAGTGAAAATGCACACCTTCTACCGTTACCCCGCGCTTCATCAGCATCCAGCCGGCTACCGGACTGTCAATGCCGCCCGAAAGCAGCAGCGTGGCTTTTCCGCCGGTTCCCATGGGCATTCCGCCCACTGCCGGCACAGAGCCCATATACAAATAAGCATAGTTGCGAATTTCCACGCTTAAAATGTTGCCCGGATTGTGCAAATCCACTTTGAGCTCGGGCTTTGCCTGCAAAATCCGGGCACCTAGCTCCCGCTGCATCAACATAGAGTCCATGGGGAAGCGCTTGTCAGAACGGCGCGCCGCTACTTTAAAGCTCCCCTGCACATCGGCCATCATCTCTACACACTGGGATGCAATCGCCTCAAAATCCTTTTCCATTTCGATCGCAGGGCTAACCGAATGTACGCCAAAAACTTTGACAACGCGCTCAATGCATTGTTGCATATCATTCATGTCGCTCACATAAATTCGCGAATCCTGCATCCATACCCGGCCATGGATGACTTCAACCGCTCGGCGTATGTTAGCCACCAAACGCCTTAAAAAAACCGGACGGTTCTGCCCTTTTAAATGCACTTCACCAAAGCGCACCAGCAATACCTGTCGCATAATATTCTATCTCCTCCTGATAAGTTTCAGCTGATCGTATGTTTCGCCAATTTTTTGTGCAGCAAACTCTATTTCTTCTAAGGTGTTTTCGGGTGAAAAACTGAATCTAAGCGCACACTGCGCCCTGTCCGGATGAACACCCATCGCTTCCAAAACCGGGCTTAGCTTGCGTTTTTTGCTGGAACAAGCGGCGCCCGTTGAACAATAGATTCCATAAGCCTCCAACGCGTGGAGCATCACTTCCCCGCGCACACCCGGAAAGCTTATGTTGATAATATGAGGCGCAGCCTTTTCAAGTTTAGCACCGTTGACAACGGCATCGCCTATATGGCTTTTGATTGCCGTCCAAAACATTTGCTTTAAGTACCCAATTCTAGTTGCCTGCTCTGCAATCGTCCCCCACGTTTGAATCGCCGTTTTCAAGCCTACGATGCCCGGCATATTCTCCGTGCCCGAACGCAAACCATTCTGTTGACCACCGCCCAACACTTGGGGTTCCAGCCTGATCCCTTCCCGGCAATACAAAGCGCCCACACCTTTGGGGCCGCCCACCTTGTGAGCGCTCAAACTATACAAATCCACCTGGCGCACGTCAAAAGGTATGCGCAAAAAACCTTGAACACCATCGACATGGATCAGCGCATCGGGCGCGATAGCTCGAACCAGCTTCACGACCTTCTCCATATCAGTTAGCGTCCCGGTCTCGTTGTTGACCTGCATGCAGCTTATCAGCCTTGGGCTGGCCTCTAGCGCTCGTTCCAGCTGCTTCCAAACAATCTGTCCTTCACTGTCCACATCTAAATATGTTACTTGGTGCCCCTGCTTTTCAAGGCGTCCGTATGGTTCCAGCACAGATGGATGCTCGGTCTTTACGGTAACGACATGTGCCTTGCCATACATAGCACCCACCGAACCCAGTATGGCCAGGTTGTTGGCTTCTGTCCCACCGGAGGTAAGCAAAACTTGCTCGCTTCTCCCCCGCAACCGTTCAGCTACCGCCTGACTGCAGGCGCGTAGTTCTACTTCGGCCCGCATTGCTGGGGCATACATCGCCGATGGGTTATAAAAATTATCGTTCATGCTTTCGCACATCGCTTGAACAACTTCGGCCTTCGGTTTGGTAGTTGCACTGTTATCCAAGTAAACCTGCATAAAATCACTCCTGCCCGCAAAAAACCGGTGTCAGGCTTTAGCGCCGTACACCGGTTGAATCAGCCGTACTTGTCGATTGATCAGCCTTGCCAAATACCATAATTCAAATATGGTTTGAGCATATCTACCATTTCATCGGAAAGCTCTACAATCATCAAATGTTTTACATTGTTTTTCACAAAATAGAAATAATATAGCTTACTTTCCCTGTTCAAAAACCAATTGTGTTTTTTAACATCCTTCATGCTCAGATAGCGTTCAAAGCTGGAATCGGTCACCGGTCCGCACGCTTCCACATTCTTCATGTTGAGCACAGTCATGAGCTTTCGGCGGCTGTTTGCCAACACCTTAGCGACGTCCAAATCTCCATTGGTGAAAGTGTATTCGTATTCAGTCCGGAACTCATCCTTGTTGCGGAACAGCAAAAAAGTAATGCCACCGGAAATGAGCATGCTAGCAATGCCCATTACCGTAAATCGACCGCCCATCAACACGGATAAATTCATAAGGGCGACAAACCCGGTTATAATCATAGCCACCCAACACAATACATAAGCGATCGTGTTGTAGGTCCTGTTGTGCTTAACCACAACCTCTTCGCGAAAGTTATCAAGAAAACGATTCAACTCAAAGTCCCTCCTAATTGGATTGGATTATTGTTTATTATAGCACACTCGGGTACAATATGGGTAGACTTTTTCCATAACTCGCGGATTATAGGCCGCGACTTATGGAAAATGCAGGAATATGGTTTGTGCAATTCGAATATATATTAAGTTGTGGAGAATAAAAAGGCAACGTTCAATGCTATTTTTGTGAAAAAGTTCTTGTTTTAGAGGAGGAATTCTGTGATTTGTCCTAGTTGTGGGCGCGCCACCGAAGAAGGAGCTACGCGTTGTGCCCGTTGTGGACAGCGGCTGCGTTACGGTAACAACCAACAATTTGATGACGATGCCGCTATAAATAATTCCGAAAAATCCGATGGCATCCAAGGGAAAATATTAAAATACCTGCCCAAAAACAATGAGGTTGAGGGCATAACACCCATGCAAAAAAATAACCGCCAAGCCGCGGTACAGCGCATATTGGTCGTTGCATTTTGGACTTTGTGCTGGCTGGTTTCCATTGCCGTTTTGGGATTGGCGATTTACAAGGTGTACTTCTGGGTGCAGTCCTCCCAGATAGAAGCGCGTTATACCGGCGATAACGACTTGGCTCCTCTTGTCAACCAGGTGACCTTAGATAACACACAAACCGCCCACGAGATCGTGTTCTACGGAGATGATGGCGATGTGGTTTTTATTAAAGAATTGCAGCAATCTTACTTGGTAGCCGGCGGGATCGCCCGCGTAACCATTCCAGACAGCAACTGGTTTGGCATTAGCCCTACCAGCGAAGAAAAGGCCATCATTACTTTAACCCCTGTATTGACCAAACAATCAGGGGAGCGTATCGTCATGCCCATAATCAACTTTGAAGTTGCGGCTCCCGCATCGCCGTTAGAACTAATTAATCCGGCGCAACAAAATACCGAAATATTTACTTCCTTATATACATTGGAAATGAAAACCGTACCCAACTCCACCGTCTTAATCAACGGTGAGGACGTGACCGACTTAGCCGATCGGGAAGGCAAAGTGTCGGTGAACGTATCCGTTCCCAAGACAGGTGAAAACATCGTATCCGTGCTGGTGGATACACCCCACCATTATCAACAGCGCAAGGACATTACCTTTATCCGTCCACAGCTGGAAATTGATATGGAATTGGATCCTGCCATTTTAAACGAAAGCACCTCCGACAGCATGACCATAAAAGGGAAGATGGATCCAACCGCCAAGTTAGTCGTTCAAACCCCCCACGTAAGCGATAGCATCACTTTAGACACCGAAACAGGCGAATTCTCTTTCAAGGCCACTTTCGACCGCGTCGGCGAAAACGAAATCGTGTTTAAAGCTCAGAAGGAAGGCAGAAAAGACTCTGTGCTGACCTGGAAGGTCAACTTTATGCCAAACGTTGCCGAGTATTCCCGAAAAGCCTGGAAGATGGATTATGAGGCTTTGATGGAACATGCCGAAGCTTGGACCGGGCGAATCTTTCTGTGCAACGGATGCGTGGTCAGCAGCATAACCACAGACGAAGTGATCACCGTAATCATGGATGTCGGCGTTGATACGCCACAATTAATAGCCCTTGAGAACCAAACCGCGAACGCCAACCTGAAGCCCGGCGAACGTTACAGCATTTTCGCTCACGTGACAGGCTTTGCGACGCACGAAGATCAGGAGATCCCTGCCCTTACCGGAAGGTATTTGAGCGAGGTTCCACAATAAATTGACTTAGGAGATACCAATGCGCCTGAAACTATTTACCCTGTTTATTACCTTCCTTAAAATCGGTGCCTTTACCTTCGGTGGAGGATATGCCATGATTCCGCTCATCGAACGCGAGACCGTGGAAAACCATCGATGGATAGAACGCGGAGACATCTTAAATATTCTGTCCATCGCCGAGTCCACTCCTGGCCCTATGGCCATCAACTCCGCTACGTTCGTGGGCTATAAAGTAGCCGGATTTTGGGGAGCCTTAGCGGCTACCGTGGGTGTCGTAATCCCCTCCTTTGTGATTATCATCGCCGTCGCCGGCGTTTTAGAACAGTTTCAAAACAACTTGTATGTTGAATATGCTTTTCGTGGAATCCGCGCTGGAGTAGTAGTATTGATGGTCAACGCCATCTGTTCGCTGGCGAAATCTGTCCGCAACACTCCTTTGGGAAAACTGTGCCTCAGCACTTCCTCCAAACCCACCGCGTTTTTCGCCGGACTCATCATTGTCATGGTCTTTTTAAGCGCATTTATTTTGTCCGCATTTTGGGGCGTAAATACCATCGTTATACTCGCCAGCGCCGCTTGTCTGGGTATCGTATTAAAAGCACTTCCCCTTGAAGCAAAGGAGGGAGAACGGTTGTGATTCTTTGGATACTGTTTACCACTTTTTTCAAAATCGGTTTGTTTACCTTTGGCGGCGGATATGCTATGATTCCCATGATCCAACAAGAAATCTTGGGCTACGGCTGGATTTCGCCTGAGCAACTGGTGGATTTTATCGCCATAAGCGAATCCACCCCGGGTCCTTTTGCGGTAAACATTGCCACTTTTGTCGGCCTGCAAGCCGGCGGAATATGGGGCGCATTTTTCGCTACGTTGGGCGTGGTTCTTCCGTCGTTTGTTATCATCTTAATCATCGCTAAATTCTTCAAAAGCTTTGGCCAAAATACTTTGGTGAAAGCGGGACTAGGTACCCTTCAACCGGCAGTTCTAGGGTTAATCGCAGCAGCAGTCTGGTCCATCGCCATCCAAAACTATTGGATTCAAAACGCAGCCGCTTCCATAGCCCCACAAATCGATTGGCGCGCAATCCTAATTACCGCTGGGGTATTATTCATATCTCGATTGCGTAAGTCTACCCACCCTATCATGTTGATGGTCATATCTGCAGCTTCCGGCATTCTTCTATATACGTTTATTGGATCAATATCGAAATCATAAGATATATGAAAACCGCTACTCTATCTAGCGGTTTTTTACATAAAAAAACCGCCTGAAACTCAGACGGTCAAATAAACCAAATTTATTTTTCTTTGATTTTTGCTGCCTTACCGGTACGCTCGCGTAGATAGTACAACTTGGCGCGGCGAACTTTACCACGGCGAATTACTTCAACGCTGTCAACGCGCGGAGAGTGCAACGGGAAGGTACGTTCTACTCCAACGCCGTAAGAGCTACGACGAACCGTAAACGTTTCGCGAACGCCACCATTGCGGCGAGCGATGACCACACCTTCAAAAGCCTGCAAGCGCTCGCGGGTGCCTTCAACAACCTTTACCTGCACGCGCACGGTGTCGCCGATGCCAAAAACAGGGATGTCAGAACGCAGCTGAGCGGCTTCAATAGAACGGATAATTTCATTCATGGCGGATATCCTCCTTTCCTCAAAGACGTTCATGCCGGGCTTAAAGGCAGCGGACCGTCTGATTTCACAAATGTCATTATATCATACGAGGTAAGCAGTACGCAAGTATACGATCGGTTAAATATCGATTTCCTCCTGCGCGCTTGTTTGTTGCTCAAGCGTCTGCAGGTACGCCTTATCTTCTTTGCTCAGCTTCAGCTTGCTCAACAAATCCGGCCTACGTTCTCGGGTCAATTTTAGGGCCTGCTGTCGCCTCCAGCAATCGATATGGGCGTGATTGCCGGACAGCAATACCTCAGGCACCTTTAATCCTCGAAACTCCTGGGGGCGCGTATACTGAGGATATTCCAGCAGGCCTGAAGAAAAACTCTCATCTTGGGAGGACTTTTCTGAACCCAGCACGCCGGGCAGCAGTCGCGCCACCGAATCAATCACCACCATCGCCGCCAGTTCTCCACCGGTGAGTACATAGTCTCCTATAGAAAGTTCTTCATCTACGGCCAAATCCAAGGCGCGCTGATCCACCCCTTCATAGTGCCCGCAAATTAACAGCAATTCTTCCTGCTGCGCCAGTTCCTCTACCATGCTTTGATCCAACCGCTTGCCTCTGGGCGAAAGATAAATGCGCTTGCCTAAAAAAGGCTGGGACGCAGCATGCTCTATCGCATCCACCAAAGGCTGGGCCAACATCACCATTCCGGCGCCACCTCCATAGGGATAATCATCTGCGTTTTTATGCTTTTTTTCAGAAAACGGGCGAATATCCACCGCTTCCACCTGCAGAAAACCGTTTTCTATCGCTCTGCCCAATATGCTGTGGGTAAGCAGGGGTGCGAACATCTCCGGAAACAGAGTCAACACTTTAATCTTCAAATACAGCCACCTCTGCTAACCTGGTTGCCGACATCACAATTTTTTTGTTGGCTACGTCCACGCTCAGCATAAGATCCTTTAGCGCAGGCACCATAACCTCCCCAAGCGTACTTCCGCGAAACACATACACGTCGGCAGCGCCATTTTGCAGTACCTCTTGTAGGGTTCCAATCAGACGTCCTTCATCATCGGTAGCCACACAGCCTATCAAATCGCATATGAAATCGGTATCCTCAGGCAGCTGAAGCGCATTTTCCCGGTCTATATACAACAGCTGTCCGCGAAATTTTTCAGCTTCATTTCTATCGCTTACCCCGTCTAAAAACATATAGACGGCATCTGATTCTATTCTGGATACCGAAGCATTACGCCGGTGCATTTGACCGCCTTGATTCAAAAAAATATATTCCAATTGAGCAAAGCGCTGCACATCGGCGGTAGCGGGCCGCACTTTCAGTTCGCCGCGTACGCCTTGCGGCTTAGAAATTTCACCTATGACCAAATACGGATCTAACATACGCCCTCCCAACAGAAAGAAAAAGGCGGAGAATAATGCTCTCCGCCTTACAATTAAATGATTTCAACGTAAACAGGTTTTTCGTCCTTTAACGTGGCCGCTTTGACCACCGTGCGAATCGCCTTGGCGATGCGTCCCTGTTTTCCAATCACCTTGCCCATATCGTCCGGCGCGACGCGCAGTTCAATCGTTACCGAAGTTTCGGAATCGATCTGGCGCACATCCACGCTGTCCGGCTGGTCTACCAGGCTCTGAGCAATATATTTTACCAGTTCCAACATGTGACTTGCTCCTCTCCGCACTTTTCAGCCCCTAAACGTACCATTCAGAGGCTATAGAACAAAAGTTACAGCTTAGAGCACGCCGCTCTTTTTCAGCAAAGCGCGAACCGTGTCGCTGGGTTGAGCGCCCACGCCCAGCCAATATTTAGCGCGCTCATCATCAATTTGTAGATCTTCGGGCTGGGATACTGGGTTGAAATAGCCGATTTCTTCGATGAAACGGCCGTTGCGAGCGTTGCGGCTATCGATAACCACCAAGCGATAGAAAGGTTGCTTTTTCATGCCCATTCTCTTCAAACGAATTTTAACCATTACAAACTCCTCCTGTAAAATGTACAAAGTATTTTATTCATAACGCCAATCGCGTCTTCAATAGGCGCGCATAACGCTACAGACTCTTAAAATTTTCCACCTCTGGCAAAGGGAAAGCGCATTTTTCCCCGGTTGCGTTTTCCGCCACCTAAGACCTGCTTCATCATATCGCGAGCTTGCTCGTATTGCTTGAGCAACAGGTTTACTTCCTGAACCGTGGTTCCGCTGCCCGCTGCAATCCTGCGCTTTCGGCTTGCGTTGAGCACCCCAGGATTGCGCCGCTCATATCCGGTCATCGACAAGATAATCGCCTGATTCTTGCGCTGGGTCTTGGCCACTTCATCTTCGTCGATTTCTATACTGCCCATTTTGCTGCCTAAACCCGGAATCATTTTAAGCAGATCGGTGACCGAACCCATCTTTTGCATTTGGCCCATTTGATCCAAATAATCCTGCAAATTAAAAGTTTGCGTGCGAATCTTGTGTTCCAAATCGCTGGCAGCCTTCTCGTCGATATGCTCTTCTGCCTTTTCAATCAAGCTGAGCACATCGCCCATCCCGAGGATGCGCGAAGCGATTCTGTCCGGATAAAAGGGTTCAATGTCGGTTATCTTCTCGCCCACACCGCTAAACTTTATGGGCTTACCGGTTACCGCTTTTACCGAAATTGCAGCACCGCCACGGGTATCGCCGTCCAGCTTGGTAAGGATAATGCCATCCACGCCCAACTGTTCGTTAAAGGTTTCAGCCACGTTTACGGCATCCTGACCAGTCATGGAGTCCACCACAAGCAAAATTTCCTGGGGTTTGACCGTGGCGCGGATCTGCTTAAGCTCACCCATCAGCTGTTCGTCTACGTGAAGGCGTCCAGCCGTATCGATAATGACCGGGTCAAAGCCATAATAACGCGCATGCTCTACGGCCTGCTGCGCAGTTTGTACCGGATCTTGCTGGCCTCGCTCAAAAACTTCCACGCCGGCTGACTCGCCCACAACCTGTAGCTGCTTAATGGCCGCTGGGCGATAAATGTCGCCCGCCACGAGCAGAGGCTTTTTGCCCTGTTTTTTAATCAAACCGCCCAGCTTGGCAGCCATGGTAGTTTTACCAGCGCCCTGCAAACCGCACAGCAGATACACCGTCGGCGGCTGGGAAGCGTGGGTTAACCGAGCTCCCGTGCCGCCCATCAGCGCTGTCATTTCTTCGTTGACAATTTTGATCACTTGCTGTCCGGGTGTCAAGCTCTCCAATATATCTTCACCGACTGCCCGTTCAGAAACTTTTTTGACAAAATCCTTGACGACTTTATAGTTAACGTCGGCCTCCAGCAACGCCATGCGCACTTCGCGCATCGCCGCTTTCACGTCGGTTTCGGTCAGTTTGCCCCGACTGTTCAGCTTTCGAAAGGCCTGTTGCAGCTTTTCGGTTAAACCTTCAAAGGCCATAGGTCACCTCTCAATTCCTTCTATGCGCTCAAGCGCATGCTTGGCACGCTTTAAGTTTTCTTCGGTTTCTTGGGTTGGGACAATATTTTCCAGCATCTTCCGGCAAGTGTCTACTTCGGCCTGCATGCTGCGATAACGGCCCATCAGCCCCAACACGCGCTCATATTCGTCCAGTTGCTTTTGCCCTCTGCGCAATGCATCGTGCACCGCTTGGCGGCTAATGCCCTCTTGCTCGGCAATTTCGGCCAGAGACATATCTTCATCACAATACAGGCGCAGAAGTTTTTGACGGTGTTCGGTAAGCAGCGGACCATAAAAATCCATGAGCCAACCCACCCTCAGCCTCTTTTCCATAACTTCCTCCCTGTAAATCCACTCGGCTTTACACACATGCCTTTACCATTATACTAAAAACCGTCAATGTGTCAAGCGTAAACCCTTGACACATTGACGGTTTTTAAGAAAATTAACAGATTTCTATAGTTGATCCGCCATCCGGCTCAACAATTGGTTGGAACGCTTCAAAAACTCCAACATGCGATCGGGTTCCAGCGGCTGGCGCGCCATCTCCGCCAAATCCATAATTTGGTTGCAAACCATGGTGGTCAGTTCGCCTTCGCTCTCTGCCTTCTGCAGTTGCTGTATCAGCGAGTGTTTTGCATTGAGCACCAAAGTTTTCTTTTCCGGCATATTAAAAGTATTGCCCCAGTTGCGAGACATTTCCGTAAAGCGGCGCGACTGCTCGTCCACCGTAACCAACGCAGGCAGTTCTTCGGTCTTAAAACTTTTGAGTTCAATTTCCAACTCGGGCTGATTCAGCGCTTTGCGGAATTTTTCTTCTAACGCCTGCTGTGCGTCGGCACCGGCCTCCGAGGTTTCGGTGAGCCCGTCCAGAGCAGCGTCCACCCTGCTGAACTTGAGTCCTTCCTTGTGTTGATATTCCAAAAAGCTTATGAAGTTAGAATCGATCAGCGTATCCAACAGCACAACATCCTTGCCTTGCTGGCTATATAGGTCAATCATTTGTGCTTGCAAATTGGCATCGCTTGCATAGAAAACAGTTTTTTCGTCGCCATCACAATTCTTGGTGATGTACTCCTCCACCGTCAAATATTCGCCGCCCACCGTTTTTAACAGCAGCACACCTTTGACCCGTTCATAAAACTTTTCATCCCGCATACAACCATATTTCACAAAGGGATGGATATCGTCCCAATATTTTTGATAATCTTCGCGCTTGGTGTTGAATTCGGTTACCAGCCGGTCACCCACCTTGCGGGTAATGTAGCCCGAAACCTTGCGCACATATCCATCGTTTTGCAAAAAAGAACGAGATACGTTGAGGGGCAAATCCGGACAATCGATTACACCCTTAAGCAACATCAAAAACTCAGGAATAACTTCTTTTATATTGTCAGCTACAAACACTTGCCCGCTGAACAGCTTAATCTGCCCTTCGGATGTGGTGAACTCGTTTTTAATCTTGGGGAAATACAAAATACCCTTCAGGTTAAATGGATATTCAGCATTCAAATGAATCCAGAACAAGGGTTCCTCAAAATCCTGAAACACTTTACGATAAAATTCCCGGTACTCTTCATCGGTAACTTCGCTGGGCTTCTTTAGCCACAACGGCTGAGGATCATTGACCTGTTCAGGCATTTGAGGCTCCTGCTCTTCGGCCGACTTTTCCGCTTCCTCTTGCTGCTCTTCTTTGGGTATTTCGCTTAAATAAATGGGCACGGGCATAAACGCGCAATACTTGTCCAACACCTGGCGTACTCTGAGCAGTGAAGCAAATTCCAGCTCGTCGTCGCTTAAATACATGGTAATGACGGTGCCGCGCTTTTCCCTATCCGAAGGCTGCATTTCATATTCCATGCCGTCTTCAGATTCCCAGCATACAGCCGCCTCGCCTTGCTGCCAGCTTTTTGTTTCTATTTTTACTTTCTTGGATACCATAAAGGACGAATAGAATCCCAAGCCGAAATGGCCGATGATTCCACCATCTTCTTCCGATCCTTTATATTTTTCCAAAAATTCCTCAGCGCCCGAAAACGCCACTTGGGCAATAAACTTTTTGACCTCTTCGGCCGTCATGCCCAAACCATTGTCGATCACCTGAATGGTGGCCGCCTCCGAGTCTACCACAACTTCCACCCGATAATCCGGCTCCTCTTGCGCATCCCCGTTGAGCACCAACATTTTGTGTTTGGCAATCGCGTCACAAGCATTGGAAACAATTTCTCGTAAAAAAATGTCTTTATCCGAATACAGCCATCTTTTGATGATGGGCATAATGTTTTCGGCATGAATCGAAATATGTCCTTTTTCTTGTGTCATATCACAACCTCCTTAGATTTTATCATTATTGATTAATTGTAGTCAGCATCCAATGCAAAGTCAATAGTTTTTGGCACTCTCTTTTGCAGAGTGCTAAAAAATTGCATTGATCTTCCCACCACATGATAAAATCCACTAAAAACATCCTGCTCAATCGTAAACTCACTCGTTTCGATTCCCGTGCTGCATCTTTTTTATGCGCTTTAAGTTTTTCATAGCATTGTTTTGGCCTCGCCCGAAATAATCGTGCAGTTTTCGGTATTCGGCAAACAGTGCATCATAAATTTGTGTATTTTCCGGAATCGGCCGATACAGCAACCCGCATGAACTGGCCATGGCTTGAGCGGCACGGCGAATGTCATCGTAGCCGCCCCGCGCGCTCCCTGCAGCCACTGCACCAAACATCGCGCTTCCCAGAGCTGGCGCTTGTGTAGAGTCCACCACCCGAATCGGTCTATCGCATACATCCGCGTAAATTTGCATAACCAGCGGATTTTTCTGGGCTATGCCGCCGCAGGCATACAACTCCTTTACCGCTAGGTCGTTTTCTTCAAACGCCTCTATGATCACCCGCGTGCCGTATGCGGTGGCCTCAATCAACGCGCGATATATGTCTTCGGGCTTACTCGACAAATCCAGGCCCAAAAGCACACCGCTCAAGTCCACATCCACCAGAACCGAACGGTTCCCATTCCACCAATCCAAAGCCAAAATACCGTGCTGGCCAACTTTTTGCCGAGCAGCTTTATCAGAAAGCAGTTCGTGCATGCTTAGCCTCCGCTCCGCCGCCTCCTGCCTATATTTTTGAGGCACCAGATTTTCCACAACCCAGTTAAAATGGTCCCCTACGCAGCTTTGCCCGGCTTCATATCCCATCAACCCGGGAATGATACCATCTTCCACTACTCCGCCCACGCCGGGCACCAACACTTCTTCATCACCCAAGAGCATGTGGCAAGTGGATGTGCCCATGATCATCAGCATCTTTCCAGGTTCGATTATCCCGCTGGCCGGAACCGACACATGAGCATCTACGTTGGCCACAGCCACCGCTGTTCCCGCCAAAAGGCCGACCAGTTTCCCGGCTTGTTTGGTAATCTCTCCAGCTTTATGGCCAATCGAATAGGTTGTGCGACCAAGTTTTTCATCTACCACATGTTCCAATCGAGGATCAAGCGCTGCAAAAAAAGAGTTCTCCGGATAGCCGGTCCGTTTATGATGCAACGCTTTGTATCCGGCTGTACAGCTGGATTTCTTGATCCGACCGGTCAGCTGCATCACCACCCAATCCCCTGCCTCCATAAAGCGAGCGATCCGGTTGTAAAGCTCAGCATCCTCGTTCAACAACTGCCAGATTTTAGGATACATCCATTCCGATGATGTCTTTCCTCCATAGCGCTTCAAAAAGGCTTCGCCGCGTTGTTCGGCCACTTTATTCAAGCGATCGGCGTAATCCTGCGCCGCATGGTGTTTCCATAGTTTTACGTAGGCATGTGGGCTGCTTTTGTAGTCATCCAAAAAACACATAGGCGTTCCACGTGCATCGACGGGCACTAAAGTGCATGCGGTAAAATCTATGCCAATGCCAATCACATCCTTGGCTTCAACGCCTGATTTTCTGATGGCCTCGGGAATCGTATGCGCGAGACAATCCAAATAATCCTGTGGGTGCTGAAGCGCCCAGTCGGGCTGCAACGGCGTGCCGTCCGGCAGAGCTTTGTCCATGACGCCGTGCGCATAATCCATAACCGCAGAGCCCAGCTCTTGCCCGGTCGCCACCTCTACCACCAGTGCCCGCGCAGACAAGGTTCCAAAATCCACTCCAACACAATACTTCCCCATAGTTGACGCTCCTTACATTTCGGCTTTTTACTATATGTCGATGCAACCATTCTCATACATGCTTTCGTCTATTCTAATATGTTTTACAATTCCCTTCAAACGATTCTCAAAATTTATACTCGTAACATCAGCGATCTGCATCGCAAAATCTCGACTTTATCTTTCCAGTCGGCCCTAGATCGTACCTTGTTCCCGAAGCAACGTGCGCCATCGGCAATGCCGCCTCTTTTTTCTTCCTTGGTGATTCCTATTGTTCTTCAGAAAATCCCCTTTTCTTTTCACAATTCTTTGCCGAATTTTGTCATTTGAATGACTTTTCATGCTATCTTTAACACAGATCATAAAAAATATGCTAAACTTTTAATGAACAACTATGTTTTATTAAAAGCATGCAAGCTTTCCCCCGCTTTGCATGCGTATGGGCAACATTTATGCCATAAGGGAGCTGAGGATATGGGGATTCTAGAGTCGTTGCTTAGGATCGGCGCAGCGATTGTCATCGGTACGGCGATCGGCGTGGAGCGAGAACGAAAAAACCGGCCTGCCGGCATGCGCACTCACGTATTGGTTTGCTTGGGCGCCTGCATGATCGCCATACTCGAATCTTATATTATGCAGGATGTGGCAAAGTTCTCCCAAAATTCCAGCGGAATCACCTTCAGCGTCGGGCGGATCGCCGCGCAGGTTGTCAGCGGCATCGGTTTTTTAGGCGCCGGCACCATCTTTACCGCCCGCAAAAAAATCGCCGGATTGACCACGGCCGCATCCTTATGGAACGTCGCCTGTTTAGGTTTGTTGGCCGGATTCGGATATTATTGGGTCGCCGGCCTGGGTTGCGTATTGGTCATAGTCGTTCTGCTGGTACTGCAAAAAATCGTGCGCATACGCGTTATCAAAAAAATGGAAATCAAATTTATTCATCGCGTAGAAACAATCGATTTCATCAACCAGTATTTTGAAGCAACAGGCATTGAAGTATTGGAAGTAGATTTCCACGTCGAAAACCGCGAACCCAACAATTTGTACACAAATATTTATGAGCTGGATATGCCTTCAGGCATCACCTATCGCGATATCGTCACCCGGCTTTCCGAACAAAAAAATGTGCAAAGCATCCGCACAATTAATGTCTAAGTTTCATCTTACCCCTGCGCAGTAATATAGCTAACACAGCTAACGCTTATAAATAATTTTTCATCTACAAATTTTCAACAGACTTCAGGTTTTTGTACACGAATACGATTAAAGAAGACTCCTGTCGGAGCCTTCTTTAAATGTTTTATCATGCAATCCGATTTATATCCGGCAAGCG
Organism: uncultured Oscillospiraceae bacterium; assembly: GCA_964346145.1. GTDB lineage: Bacteria > Bacillota > Clostridia > Christensenellales > Aristaeellaceae > CAYFTL01. Next base: position 33,113 of record CAYFTL010000018.1, read on the forward strand.
ATGGTGCTTTTTGTGCGCTCGGATTCAAACAAAATGTCAATCACTTTCATTACGCGCAGCGCCTGTTCGGGCTTTACAATCAGCTCAGCGCCATTGTCCAGCACATCCACGATGTTATGGTAGTAGTCCGACCAGTCGCTGGTAACTTCGGGCAGATCCATTTCCTTGGTGGTATGCTTGGGGCGTGGTGCCATCGTGCGGGTCGGGCCGGCCTCGGTGTAGACAATGTCGTCTTCCCAAGCCATTTCGCCCGACTCGTTGAGCTGTACCATCTTTCCACTACAGGACCAGTCCTCAATTACGGCTGTGCCGTTATCGCAAGACATGTGCCAGCGAGGATGATTGATAAAGCAATTGGTTGCCATCTCCAATACCGCGGATATCCCGTTTTCAAACCGCAAAAATACTTTGATGTTGTCGTCCACGCCCGGAGTGAAGATTGATAACAGGTGGCCACTTGCGGACACGACGGGCGAATCAATCATCCACATAAGTTGATCAATCAAATGCACGCCCCAGTCCAGCAGCATTCCGCCGCCGTTTTCCTTGTATCCACGCCAGCCATGCATCGCGCCCCGGGAGCCTTGCACCCGACTCTCGATAAAATAGGGTTTGCCGATTACGCCACTGCTGCAAATTTCTTTGATGATGACATAATCCTTGTCCCAACGCCTATTCTGGTGAACAGAAAACAGCTTTCCGGTCTCTTTGGAAACCTCAATAATCTCTTCCAGTTCCGCCGCATTCAAGGTTACCGGCTTCTCGCACACAACGTGCTTTCCGGCGCGCAGGCAAGCGATGGCCAGATCCTTGTGAAAGTTATTTGGGGTGGCTATGGTGACCATATCCACTTCCTGATCGTTTAACACTTCTTCCAAAGTGTTGTATACCATTAGTCCGCGCTCGGCCGCTTCATCCAGCGCTTCTTTGCGGATGTCGTAGGCACCTTTTACTTCAATACCTTCCACCTTGGCGCTAATATTTTCCTGGTGCCACCTACCCATTCCACCAAAACCAATAATCGCAAGCTTATGCATTCGTCTTCCTCCATAACAAAAAATTTCGGCCTTAACGGCTTAGAGTGAAACTATGGACTAGCCAAATAATATCTGGTTCATTACGCTCTCCAGATGCTCCTGTTCGCCCGAGCCCGGGTCTGCCGGTTTACCCAGCTGCTCTGCATATTCGGCCAATTCCTCCAGGCTCGTTTGTCCGCTCGCAATTTTCGCACCGATACCGGTCTTATAGCTCGCATAGCGTTCTTCTACAAAGGCATCAATGCGGCCGTCCTCAATGATTGCTGCCGCTTTGATGAGTCCCAGCGCAAACGCATCCATGCCCAAGATATAAGCTTTGGCCATGTCCACGTATGTGTTGCTTGGGCGCCTGGTCTTTGAGTCAAAGTTTAATCCGCCGTTGGGCAAGCCGCCGGCTTTTAGAATTTCGTACATGCACAGGGTGGTATCGTATACGTTAAAGGGGAATTCGTCCGTATCCCAGCCCAGCAACATATCCCCTTGGTTGGCATCTACGCTGCCCAACATGCCGTTGATCGCAGAAATGCGCAGGTCATGTTGGAAAGTATGTCCGGCCAAGGTTGCATGGTTGGCCTCTATATTGAGCTTAAAATCCTTATCCAGCCCATATTGACGCAAGAAACCGATGGAGGTGGCCGCATCAAAGTCGTATTGGTGCTTCATGGGCTCTTTGGGCTTGGGTTCAATCAGGAAATCTCCTTTAAAGCCAATGCTTCGGCCGTACTCCACGGCCATCTTCATCAGCCGGGCAATGTTATCCACTTCCAGCTTCACATCGGTATTCAAAAGCGTTTCGTAGCCTTCACGCCCACCCCAGAAAACATAGCCCAGTCCGCCCAATTTCACCGTAACATCCAACGCTTTTTTGATTTGAGCCGCCGCAAACGCAAACACATCGGCGGAATTGCTACTGCCCGCTCCGTTCATAAACCGCGGATTGGAGAACATGTTGGCCGTGCCCCACAACAGCTTCTTGCCGGTTTTTTGCATTTTTTCTTGAATATAGTCTGCAATTTCATCAATGCGCTGGTTGGTTTCAGCAATGGTTTCGGCTTCGGGAACCAAGTCCACATCGTGAAAACAGAAATAATCCACGCCAAGTTTTTCCATAAACTCAAAACCAGCATCCACTTTGGCATAAGCATGTTCCATGGTTCCGCGCTCTTTGCCAAAGCTTTTGTCTGTCGTCCCCACGCCGAACATGTCGGTGCCTTCTGCACATAGATTGTGCCACCAGGCCATACTAAAGCGCAGATGTTCTTTCATGGGTTTGTCCGCGACGATCTTGTCGGCATCGTAAAACTTAAATGCCAACGGATTTTTGCTCTTCGGCCCCTCGTATCGAATCACCGGTAAATCTGTAAAAATATTGTTCAATTTCCCTTCCTCCTGTTTCGCTTAAAGGTAATATTCACGCCCCAAAGACTTACGCGGGTTGCTGCGTAAGTCTTTGGAAGAGCCCTATAGTTTAAGTACATTTTTAATGTATTCGCGCGAAACCATGGCCGAGTGGAAATTGCATATTTCCGGGCTGTCCAATTCCACGCACAAAACGCCATCGTAACCCACTTTTTTAAGCGCACCCACAAATCCTTTGAAATCCACCGTGCCCAGGCCCAGCGCCCGGAAGGCACCCATGCGTCCGCGCATATCTTCGGCTTTGTGCTGCGGGTCCACATCCTTTAAGTGCACGTAAGCCACCCTGTTTCCATAGGCGCGGGCGAGCTCGGCAGGATCTATTCCAGCCAACGTGGAGTGTGCCGTGTCTATGCACAAAGATACGTTTTCGGGCTTGGTGTTCTGCATAAAGAAGTCGACCTGTTCCCTATCAAACACCAACGTGCAAGCATGTGGATGAAAGCAAAGCGTTATCCCCTTCTCGCGAGCGTATGCGCCAATTCTATCGCTCAACTGCGCCATGGCCAGCACGCCTTCTCTATCCAGCGGACGCTCAAAAGGAGCTTCGGAAAAACCGCTATGCTGACAATTGTACCATTTCCCACCGACAGCGGCCAAAAAATCAATCTGCTTGATGGCTTTTTGATAATCGGCTTCCAAATCCCCAGTGAAATGCCCGTACACGTTTACCAGTGGAGCGTCATATTTGGCGCAAATGTCTTTGGCCACCTGAGGATCCGGGAAAAAGTCTGCAATGAAAGCAAAGTTCTCCACACAGTCATATCCAAGGTAAGCAATCTCTTTTACCGATTGCTCAAACATCTTGACCTTATCCTCATCAGGAGTATCAGGCCTCATCATCATCCATGTCCAACCTGTGTAAGCTATTTGCATATTCTCTTCTCCTCTCTTGCTTCGTGACGAAATTGAATGAATCAGTTAATCCAAAATTCCGTGCATCGGATTGTTTTGCATCGGCGCAGTGCGCTCATATTTGGTCTGCAATGGCAGGTAGCTTCCGCTTTCCGAACTTTTAGAGAAGCTGGTCATAATTTCCATCACATGGTGCTGCTGCTGGGAATTTGCCCTAAAGGGCCTACCGGTCTCAATCGCTTTGCACATATCGGCCAAGCCCAGCGCCCGGCTGTTGTCCCGGTAGTCAAACATCAACGGAATCTCTTTCGTACCCGCCCAAGGATCCTGCATCAGGTTCATCAGCGCCGGGTCGCCAGGGGCAAATCTGGGCTGATCTTCTGGCCTATACAAGTGAATGGGCCCACCGAAGGTGTTGGGGTCGGGCACATACAGCGTGCCTTTGGTGCCGTAAACTTCAAAACGCGCCTGGTCGTTCATGCCGTAATACACATCAAATGTCGTGAAAATGGTAGCCAAGGCGCCGGAGGTGAAATGCATGGTTCCAGTGATGTAGGTGTCCACATCCACATCGATTTTTTCACCGTAATGGGGCTGGGAAGTAATGATGCGTTCGTCGAACGCACGCTTGGTCACCCCGGTTACGCCCTTAACCTCGCCCAACATTTGTATTAGCGCAGTAATGTAGTAGGGACCCATATCCAGCATGGGACCGCCGCCCCGCTTGTAATAAAACTCGGGATCCGGGTGCCAAGTTTCGTGTCCATGGGAGATCATGAAGCAGGCCGCGCCCACAACATCGCCTATCATACCATCATCGATCAGCTTGCGACAAGTTTGAATACCCGCCCCCATAAAAGTGTCCGGGGCGCCGCCCATTTTTAATCCTTTTTGCTGCGCCAGCGCAATCAGCTCATCGGCTTCAGCCATATCCGCCGCCAACGGTTTTTCCGAAAAAACATGTTTACCCGCCAACAACGCTGCTTTGGTAACTTCGTAGTGTTCATAAGGACGCGTAAGGTTTAAAACAACGTCCACTTCAGGATCGGCAAACGCTTCGTGCATATCCTTATAAATCTTGGGCAATGTGCAGTCGATGCCTTTTTCAATTTGGGCTTTCACAAAATCTACACCGCCTTGAGCTCTCTCCGGCAGCAGATCACACACGCCCACCAGCCGAACCTCCTTAAAGGTTTCGGTGATGTTTTGCAAATAAATCCCGCTGATCGCCCCCACACCTATCATCGCAACGTTTACCATCGATTAACCCTCCTCGTTTCTTTGTTGTAGATACTCCTTAAGTTCTAAATATGGGATCGCTAACGTCACCCATTATTCGCCATTCGAAAAAACTTCTACCACCTGATACGCCTTTTTAAAGGATTCGTCCAGCAGAGCCGCCAGGCTATCCAGCGGTGTGTCCCCCGTCGCGCCATTGCCCAACGTAAACATGAATCGTCCGTCAGGCCGGACGTAGGTATCAAACAAAAAATCCACCTCTTTGCGTACATCCTCCGCAGTGCCAAAGGGTATGGTCCTTTGCACATCAAACCCTGCCCAAATGGTTATTTTATCTCCATATGCCTTGGCAATGCTTGCCTCGTCCATGGTGTATTTTTGAATCGGGTGCAGCACGTCCACGCCCAGCTCCACAAACCTCGGAATCAAATCCTCAATATTTCCACAAGTGTGCAGCCACATATGCATGTCCAGACTATGAATGTGATCGATAATCTCTTTATAATATGGCATAAAAAACTCATCAAAAATTTGCGGGTTGAAGAAGGTGGTCGTTTGGGTGCCCAAGTCGTCGGAAGTAAATATACCGTCCGGATTTAATTCTTCTTTGGCACGCGTCAGCATGCGCTTATAAAAGTCGGTAAGTTTTCTGAACAGCGCATGAACCGCTTCGGGATAAAGATAAAAATCCATGAGCGCTTCTTCCATGTTGCGGATGCTCCAAAACCGTTCAAAAAAGAAATACCACCAATAAACCAGCCTGTAGCGTCCATCGCTCTCGGGCACTGAAGGAATCAAACCAGGATATTCCGGTGACGGAAAGTCTTGCAGCAGCGGTTGCAGTTCTTCATCCCAATCTTCAATCACACCGGCAGAATCCAGCGCACGAATCTTTTCAGGCGCATCCTTATAACTCCAACGATAACCGGGATCGTCCTCAGGCGCATCGTATACACTCGGGATGTTTAAAGCAATCATCTGCACATCTACCGGATAGCGGTTCAATATCACTTCCACTTCTTCTTTTTGTTCGAACGCATCCGGGCTGATCCAAAAGTGTACAAGAATAGGCACGCGCTCCGCATTCCCTTTCCCTTCAATTACCTTGACAACTTCCTCCTTTGAAAGAGGTTGGTACAACATGGTCACTCCTCCTCCGGCAGACGCTCACCACACTAGTGCGCATGAGCGCAATAAAAAGCCAACTTTATTCTATTTGTTTTTAAGCCACATATCAATCGTTTTGCCATCTTTCTTTTTCCTTTTTTGATCAAACTTGGCGCTGCTTTTGAGCATACACTTTTTCAATATCATCGACCCGATGGCCACGACAAGGTTTAGAACGATTGAAAGGGTGAGGATTACTCGCTCACCCTCTCCTACGCCTAACAAAAGGGCAATAATGCAAAGTACGATAAAGCTTACACTCATTCCAAACGCAATCCGCGCAATGTACAGTACGGCATCTACCATTGCCAACGAGGAATTTTTTCGGCGAGATGGCATGCGATCTTCACCCCTTCATAATCGCGGAGTTCCGGAACTTCCTGCTCACAAATCGGTTGCCAATACGGACATCTGGGGTGGAACAAACAACCAGTAGGAAGGTTTACATTGCTGGGCATATCGATGGATCGCAAGGGCAATTCGCTCTTTTCTCTGGATACCTTGGGATCTGGAATGGGAATCGCCGAAATCAAAGCCTGCAAATATGGATGCCGGGGCCGTCTTAGCACTTCATTCAAATCCCCTGTTTCAACGATTTTCCCCAAATACATAACCATAATCCGGCCATTTTGGGCTACATAGCGGGCAGTAGCCAAATCGTGAGTGATGTACACAAAGGCGACACCCAAATCATCGTTCATTTTGCTCATCAAATCAAGAAGCGATATGCGCAAAGACACGTCTACCATCGACACCGGTTCATCTGCCACGATCAGCTTGGGCTGAACCGAAAGGGCGCGCGCGAGCAAAGTTCGCTGTCTCTGGCCGCCGGACAATTGATGAGGATATTTAAACAAAAAATCTTCAGGCGGAGTCAGCCCCACCATTTTGAATAGTTCGACCAATGTCGCCAGGGCTTCCAGCCGATTCTTAGCAAGCTTGTGCTGAATGATTGGCGCGCTCAAAGATTGAAAAATAGTGCGTGAAGGGTTGAGCGCCGCGTAAGAATCCTGATGAACCATCTGCACCCCCAAGCGAAAGTCTTCGTACTCTTTGCTTCCCTTTCGAAGGCTGTTCACCTCGGTTTCCTGATATAAAATCTTGCCCGACGTAGGCCGATAAACATCTGTGATCATCTTGCCAATCGTGGTCTTGCCGCAACCCGATTCACCGATTACGGCAAAAATCTCCCCCGGATGGATGTCTAAGTTTACATTGCTTACCGCATTAATCTTTCTCTTTTTTTTCATAAATCCAGGATTGTTTTCAAAAACC
>CAYFTL010000019.1:0-39948 GCA_964346145.1 uncultured Oscillospiraceae bacterium
CGAAATCAGTTTGCGCGCAAGCGCACGTGGGTTCGAATCCCACCCTCTCCGCCAACCCTAAATCCCTGTACATCAGGGGTTTGGGTTTTTTTATGCACAAAAAAACTGGTTCGACCACAATTTTGACCACAACCAGCTTTTTTATATGCCTGTTTATTGCCTTGCTTTCCATTCGTTTATGTAGCGCTGCATGCTCTCGGATGCCGCTTTTCTCATTTCGTCCGAAACGTGGCCATATACGTCGAGGGTAAAGGCCGCCGTGTGGTGACCCATCTCTTGTTGTATGGTCTTGTAGCCCACACCGTTTTGCAAAGACAACATGGCATATGTGTGCCTTAGGTCATGTATCCGAATATTATTCAGCTCTAAATCTTTCATGATCGCCTTGAAGTTATTATAAACCGTAACGCTTGCTAGATTTCTGCCCAGCTCATTGGCAAACACAAGGTTCATTTCGTTTTGCTAAAGAGACCCGGCCTGTAATCGCTGCGCCTTTTGCTCAATATCCGCACGCCTTAAAACCTCCATCACAAAGGATGCGGGGCTAATTAGCCGGGGCTTATCATTTTCTTAACGATACTCGCTTATAGATGCTTCCAACTTTCCGTTTCTTCTGTAGTTACTTGCGCGCATGGATGATGCCCTTGCTAAAGTCTGCATCCTCCCAAGCAAGGCCGAGTACCTCGCCTTGGCGCATGCCTATGAATATACTCACCAGATATACGCTCTCGTATCAATGCGCTTTGAGGTTCCTCGCTTTTTTCTGGACATAGCATTACCTCCAAAGTCTTTTTATTTTACCCGACTTTGAAGGTTTACACAATTTTTTGGATACTGCTGGCTGTTGCCTCCGCTAGCTCTACCATTTTCTGTTCGCGCAGTTTTCGCAAAATTTCGCCTATGTCCGCTTTTTTACATATTTCTATTCTCCTGTATTTTGGTGCGAATACTATATGATATTGGCATTGCCACTTGGAATGTGATAAGCTTCGTATGTCATTCATACGACAAAACCTCCTTTTGCTTTCTCGGTGCGGTTGGCAGCTCCGCACTTATTTTAGCAAAAGGAGGTTTCCTAACAGAAAGAGATTTTTATCCTCACCAGCTAAACCGGTGAGGATTTTTTGCTAAAGCTTCAAAATAAAAGCTCATCCATTAACGGATGAGCTTTTATACCCTTTATGTTGGGCATATGGTGGGGTTAAATGGGCTCGAACCATCGACCTCCACGATGTCAACGTGGCGCTCTAGCCAACTGAGCTATAACCCCAAATGCTTGATTATTATAGCGTAATCGTTGGCAGCTGTCAAGGGTTGAGCTGTGATATAAAGAGTTAGAGATATAATTGTGCAATACATATTGATGAAAATCAAAAACCTATTGTGTTTGTTTAAATTATGGGTTATAATGCCGGATGTAGCGTGCAAATAAAAAGGAGAAAGGAGAGTGCCGCATGTCCAGTCGTAATGTTTGTGTGATTGAGATTTTTGAAAATGGAAGAGGTAAAAAGGCGATGGGCGATCTGTGCCCAAATAGGGGAATTGTGCATTCTTCTGATTGTTTTGTGCGTATTCAGCCTACCTGCATATAGGTAGAGATAATTTGTATCGCAAAAAGCTGTTGGATGTAAATGCCAACAGCTTTTTTATATTTTGGCGCACGTATAAAAGTTATGATGTTGAGTATATATAAAGAATAAAAAAATAGCGTGAAGTCATATCGAAAAAATTAAAGATATAATGTATATAATGAGATTGGGGTGAGTTAAGGTGATATCCAGACAGTTCAAGTTATGCATAGAATTTATGCGTGGCAATCTGGGTAAATACCTGGGGGCTATTATAGCGGTTGTGGTTTCGGTTGCGATTGGATTCGTTACGCCGTTATTGTTGGCCGAAACGATCGACGGAGTTATCGGTGGCGTGCGTCCGCTGCGTATCCCTGGTATTTGGGGGGAATGGGTGGAAAGCATGGGCGGCAGGGATTTTCTGGTGCACAATTTATGGATTATGGCGCTGGCTCTGTTGTTCCTGAATATCGTCGGCGGCGCATTTCAGTATTTTCGGGGGCGCTGGGTAGCGCAGGCCTCTGAAAGCATTGCAAAAAAATTGCGCGATAGGCTATATAGTCATTTGCACTCTTTGAGTTACGATTACCATGTTAAGGCTGAAACAGGGGATTTGATTCAGCGCTGTACGTCGGATGTGGAAACTTTGCGCCGCTTTTTATCGGGCCAGGTTGTGGAAATATTTAGATCCATTTTAATGATTGTGATAGCGCTGGTTATTATGCTGAACATGAACGCAAAAATGACGGCAATATCCATGATCCTGGTGCCGCCGTTGTTCCTATTTGCGTGGCAGTTTTTCCGCTGGGTTATGAAGTTTTTTTCGGCGGCGGATGAAGCCGAAGGCAAGATGTCGGCTGTGCTTCAGGAAAACCTAACCGGAGTGCGCGTGGTGCGCGCTTTCGGGCGGCAGCAGTACGAAGTAGAGAAATTTGGCGCGGTCAATGATGCCCTGAAGGCAAAAACCACTAAGGTAACCGATATATTGGCCGTATATTGGTCCAGTGCTGACTGTATGAGCATGCTGCAACAGTGTATTACTCTTGGAGTTGGCGTATTTATGGCGGCCCGAGGAGAAATTACGGTAGGGGAAATGACCGTATTTGTAAGCTACATTGGCATGTTGCTATGGCCGATTCGGCAGTTGGGACGCCTTCTTTCCGATATGGGCAAATCTCTGGTTTCGATATCGCGTATAGATGAGATTTTGCGCCATCCTCCAGAACACGAAGACGAAGGCAAGCTTTGTCCACCTATCGACCGGGATATAGAGTTTAAGGATGTGGGCTTTGAATACGAAGCCAACAACCCGGTGCTGGATGGCTTGACCTTTTCCATTAAAAAAGGGCAAACCGTGGCTATCTTGGGCGCGACGGGTACGGGTAAATCCACTATTACGTTGTTGCTTCAGCGCTTATATGACATAAAGCGTGGAGAAATTCTAATTGGTGGCGTCAACATAAAAGATATAGACAAAACCTGGTTGCGGTCGCGCATTGGTCTGGTGCTACAGGAGCCATTTCTGTACTCCCGCTCGGTAAAGGACAACGTGGGCATTGTGGATTCTTCTTTGGCCGATGAGCAGATTTTTGATGCAGCGCGGGTGGCCAGCGCCCATGACTTCATCTGTGATTTTGAAAAAGGCTACGAAACCGTGGTAGGCGAACGCGGTGTTACCCTTTCGGGCGGACAAAAACAACGCGTCGCTATTGCGCGCACGCTGCTCAAGCAAAACGATGTATTGATTTTTGACGACAGTTTGTCTGCGTTGGACACGGAGACCGATGCAGCGATTCGTAGGGCGCTTAAGCAGCGCAAGAAGGGTGTAACCACCATCATTATTTCCCACCGGTTGACGACTTTGGCGGAGGCAGACCATATCGTAGTGTTGGACCACGGCAAGGTGGCCCAGCAGGGGACCCACAATGATTTGCTCAAGCAGGAAGGCCTATACCGGCGCATATACCAAATCCAGAATCTGTTGGAAGAAGAGTTCCAGCAGGACGTGGAAGCATGAAAGGAGGGAGCATATGCAGTTTCAGGAAGAACAAGATTATACCAAGAAAATTGATTTGGGACTGTGGAAAAAGCTGTTGAGCTATGCCCAGCCTTACTACCGGCATTTATTTTTTGTAGCCCTGTGTATGGTATTGTGTGCAGCGTTCGATGTGTTGTTTCCCATTTTAACCAGCTATGCGATAGATACATTCATCGGTCAGGCAACCACGCAGGGGCTGGGGGGATTCGTTGCCGTGTATGCGGTGGTCACCCTGGCACAGGCTGGATGTATTTTTACATTTTGTTTTCTGGCCGGCCGGGTAGAGGTAGGCATGTGCCACCGAATTCGAAAAATGGCCTTCAAGAGGCTTCAAGAACAGCCATTTTCATACTATGACAAGACGCCGGTAGGGTATATGCTGGCCCGTATGACTTCGGACACCCAGCGCCTTGGCGATACCATAGGTTGGGGTTTGATTGATCTTTTGTGGAGCGGTTTTTATATTATATTTATTGCCATTACTATGCTTATTCGTAACTGGCAAATGTCGCTGGTCGTGTTGGCGGTATTGCCTATGATTGCTGTGGTGGCCGTGTACTTTCAGAAAAAGATTTTGACGAGTTACCGGGAAGTGCGCAAAGTCAACAGCAAAATTACCGGCGCTTTTAACGAAGGAATTATGGGGGCAAAAACCACCAAAACGCTGGTTCGGGAAGAAGCCAATGAAGTAGAGTTTGTGCAGCTTACCGGAACGATGAAACAATCGGCCATACGTGCGGCCGTGCTTTCGGCACTGTTTGTGCCCATTGTTATGGGCTTGGGATCGGTTGCTACGGCGTACGCCCTTTGGCGAGGCGGTTACTCGGTATTTAACGGTGCCATGAGCATCGGCACCTTGACCATGTTTATGAGCTACACTGTGTCCATCTTTGAACCCATCAGCAGCGTGGCCCGCATTTTTGCCGATATGCAGTCTTCGCAAGCGGCCGCCGAGCGCGTTATAGATATGATGGAAACCGAACCAGAGATTGCCGACAGCGCGGAGGTCATTGAAAAATATGGCGACAATTTCTATCCCAAACGCGAAAACTGGGAGCTGATCTATGGCGATATTGAGTTTAAAGATGTATCCTTCCAGTACAGCGGTGGTGAGGCCGTCCTGAAAAACTTTAACTTAAAGGTTAAAGCGGGAGAAACCATCGCGCTGGTAGGCGAAACGGGATCGGGCAAATCTACGATTGTCAACCTGATCTGCCGATTCTATGAGCCCACAAGCGGACAAATTTTGATCGACGGCAAGGATTACAGACAGCGTTCTCAGCTGTGGCTGCAATCTAACCTGGGGTATGTGCTTCAGCAACCCCATCTGTTTTCGGGCACAATTCGGGAAAATATCCGCTATGGGAAGTTGGATGCTACCGATTTGGAGGTGGAACGCGCGGCGCGCTTGGTGGATGCCGAAGAATTTATTCTACGCTTTGAAAAGGGATATGACACCGACGTGGGTGAAGGCGGCAACCGCTTGTCTACAGGGCAAAAGCAGCTGATTAGCTTTGCGCGCGCCTTGATTGCCAATCCGGCACTTTTTGTGTTGGACGAAGCCACCTCATCGGTGGATACAGAGGCCGAGCAAAAGATTCAAAATGCGATTCGGACAGCACTGGAAGGCCGAACAAGCTTTATCATCGCGCACCGCCTATCCACCGTGCGTACGGCCGATCGCATCTTGGTCATTCAAAACGGCGAAGTGACAGAGCAGGGGAGCCACAAGGAACTGCTACGCCAGAAGGGTTATTACTATACCTTATATACGAATCAGTTTCGAGAAGAACGGCAACAAGAGTTGCTGGCAAGCATGTGATGTGCCACTGCTTGGAAAATCCTATTTTTGGATGCTTAAAAACACAAAACCGGCGTACAGAAAATACTGTACGCCGGTTTTGTGTTTTGGCTTAATCAATGTCGATCAAATTCTGTTCGGGGAGTTGTTTGTTTTCTTTCTTGGGTATGGAAAGTTTTAGAATCCCATCCTCGAACCTTGCTTGAATGTCTTCCCTTTGGACGCTGTTTCCAACGTAAAAACTGCGGCTGAATTGTCCTACATAACGCTCTTGGCGGATATAACGCCCTTTTTTATCTTTTTTATCCTTATCGGCGCTCTTGTTTGCGCTGATGGTCAAATAGCCGTTCTCGATTTTTGCTTGCAGCTCTTCTTTTTTAAAACCGGGCAAGTCGATATCCAGCTCATAGCTGTCGTCGGTTTCGCGCACGTCGGTTTTCATGATATTTTGGCCTTGTTTGCCAAAGAAATTACGGCGTCCAAATGCGGGGAACACATCGAAAGCATCATCAAACACGTCATCAAAAAGGTTTTCTCTAAAAATGCTGGGCAACATAAACGATTCCTCCATTCTTTCTCGTCGGCGCCCATAGGTTGGGGAACAACTTTTGTTCCGGTAGGCTGTATATGCGGAGATACAACGAAGATTGGTTCTTATTGCATCTCTATAATATATATAGCATGAATTATTAGCACTGTCAATAGATGAGTGCTAATAATTATGTTACAAACTACAAATTTACAATTTGGCCATCTTATAGATGAATTACTGCTGTAGGCTTGCATGTAAACCGCTCATCTGAAAGGTTGTGACTTTGATATACGTGTAGGCTATGGTATAATTTGGCTATCCGATAGCTTATGTGGAGGAGAGATGGCATGAAAGCATTGATTTTAGCAGCTGGATACGCTACGCGCTTGTATCCCCTTACGATTGATCGGCCTAAGGCATTGTTGCCGATTGAGAGGGATAAACCCATTATCAACTATTTGTTGGACGAGTTGGCAACTTTGGAGCAATTGACCGAAGTGCATGTGATTTCTAACCAACGTTTTATAGAGCACTTTGAGTCTTGGGCTCAGGAGTTGCGAGAAAAGAATACATACCCAGGGTTTGAGATCTTTGTCTGGAATGATGGAACTACCAGCGATGAGGATAAATTGGGCGCGATAGGCGATATCCAGTTTGTTCTTGATCAAACCGACATCGCTGACGATTTGTTTGTGGCAGCGGCCGATAATTTTTTTACCTTTCCGCTTAAAGGCTTTGTAGAAGATTTTTATCATACCCAATGTGATACGATTTGCGCTGCTCTGATGGAAGACGAAGAGGATCTAAAGCGAATGGCCATTGCGAAGCTGGATTCTGAAAGGCGAGTACTTAATCTAGAAGAAAAGCCTGAGCATCCTAAGTCCAACCTGGCGGTTTATGCTTTATACATGTACCGACAAGATACGCTGCCCCTGTTCAAACAATACTTGCAGGAAGGGAATTCGCCGGATTCACCTGGGAATTTCCCGGCGTGGCTGTATACGCGAAAGGAAGTGCGCGCATATCTGTTTGAAGGGGAGATGATAGACATCGGAACCCCCGAATCTTATCGCGAGGCACAGGAGCGTTTTGCGTGAAGCAGGGGATAGTAGCCCATGCGTACGCCAAGATTAATTGGTCGTTGGATGTGGTGGGCAAACGCTCGGATGGGTATCATGAACTGGACAGCTTGATTCAATCCATATCCGTTTGCGATACGCTGACCTTTAGAAAAGCCGATAACCTTCAGCTGTTTGTGCGGGACGTAGAAACAGGTAGGGTATATCAAGACGGGGAACACAACTTGGTGCTAAAGGCGGCAAAAGTGCTACAGGCCGAAACTGGATATTGTTCCGGCGCGCACATAACATTGCAAAAGGTTGTCTGGGAACAGGCCGGATTGGGTGGTGGGAGTGCGGATTGTGCCACAACGCTGTGCGCATTGAACGAGTTGTGGGCGTTGCGCCTAAGCAAACAAGACTTATTGGCCATAGCGGAACGGTTGGGCGCAGATGTGCCGTTTTGTGTAGAAGGTGGCTTTCAAAGGATGCGTGGGTTTGGGCAGGTTTTGTTGCCCCAACCTGTGGCCCCCATGTGGAACTTGTTGTTGATCCACCCGGGCAAGGGATTGTCTACTGCGGATGTGTTTAAGGACTGGGCTCAAGAGGCTGATCCGGTTCATCCTCGGACGAATGATGCGCTTAAGGCCATCGCGGCAGGCGAGATCGACAACCTGAAACAATGGGCAGGCAATGGCCTGCAACAGCCAGCTGTAAAAAAGATTCCGGAAATTTCCGATATTCAAAACGATCTATATGAACACGGAGCATTGTTCGCGCAGATGACGGGAAGCGGATCTACGGTCTTCGGGGTGTTTGGAGATAAACCGTCTACACACAAGGCGTATCTGCGATTAAAAAAGAAATATGACAAATGTGCTATGGCGAAGACCGGGCTTGCAGGCAATGCGCTGCACTGGTTTTAAAGTTGAGTAGAAAACTGATGAAAGAGTGAGACCCGTGAGAGTAAACCTGCGCATAAAAAGCACCCAAAAGGATTCTGCAAACCAAATTCAAAAGATGGAGCAACGGGTGGAAGGCTGGCTGGAGCCTAGCGATGACACGGTCACGCTGCGCTATCGCGAACAAAACGAAGGTTTCGAGGGAGATAGTGTAGAAATCCATTTTTTTGAGAGCGAAATCCACATGAACAGGCGGGGCAATGCCCATACGGATCTGCGCTTTTTGCCTGGAGAACCGCAAACTGGAAAGTACCTTGTGGAAGGGTTTGAATTGAATATGGAAGTGCAAACCCGAAAGCTAGATTGGTTGTACGATGCGGTTAGTGAGAAATTGCAAGCCAGCTTATCCTACGAATTGTGTTGGGAAAATGGCGAGGCGGTTAAAACCCGGCTGGAAATTAGTGTCACAAGGGTGAAGTAATGGCTACGTTTATGCGTGCGGCCGCCCAAGCGGCGGTCGGGGAAAAAAATGCCGTAAAGGTTGATCGGGGATCGGGCCTATATGTGGTGTGCGTGGCCAACATTGCAGATGCGGATAGAGCTGGAATGGCTGAGAGGCTCCGGTTGCGGCAATTTGAGACAGAAAGTCGCGGAGAATGGTTGACCATAGTGCCTGCGGCCGGTTGGATTATTAAAGTGCGCGATTGGTTGCGCAATTATTCTGGCGAAGAAACCCCTCTAATGACCTCGCTAGGATTTGGGTTGAACCGTGCGGTGGCAGAACCGGACCATCAACTCTGGCTTTGGGGTATAAAGCTCCTGGAGCTTTCGTGCGCTGTTTCTGAAAAGATGGCGTTTGAGCGAAGGGTTCGCCAGAGGGCGGCCGAGGCCTTACGTGCAGGGCGATTTGGCGGCACGCTGTGGGACTGTGCGGCTATATGCAAACTGATAAATAGTTGTGAAAAAAATGTGTCATATTAAAAAAATGGTTAGAAAAATATTTTTTGGGGTATACTCAATATAGTTGCAATTTTGGCAGCAAGCGCTCCGTTGCAACTAATAAAGTAAAATTATAAAGGGAAAGGGAGATTATTATGAAAGAGTTAAAAGGCACCAAGACGGAACAGAACTTGAAGACCGCATTTGCGGGCGAATCGCAGGCACGCAACAAGTACACCTACTACGCCTCCAAGGCAAAGAAGGAAGGCTACGAGCAGATCGCTGCCTTGTTCCTGGAAACGGCAAACAACGAAAAAGAGCACGCCAAAATCTGGTTTAAGCTTTTGGGTGGCATCAACGATACCGCTGCCAACCTGAAGGATGCTGCGGCTGGCGAAAACTATGAGTGGACCGATATGTATGCCGGTTTTGCAAAGGAAGCCCGTGAGGAAGGCTTTGAAAAGATTGCTCTGTTGTTTGAAGGTGTTGCAAAGATTGAAAAAGAGCATGAAGAGCGTTATCTGAAGCTGCTGAAAAACGTTGAAGAGGGTTTGGTGTTCAGCCGTGATGGCGAAGCCATTTGGCAGTGTGCAAACTGCGGACACATAGTAATTGGCAAAAAAGCTCCCCAACTTTGCCCCATTTGCGATCATCCTCAAGCGTTCTTCCAGATTCGCGCTGAGAACTATTAATCTTTTCTTTATCTTTATAACCGAGCCACAATTTGTGGCTCGGTTTTTTGATGTTTTAAAGCAGTGACTAAAGCGGTGCTCTGCCGAAGGAGTTGATGCTGCGATAGAATACTATTTTGATTTGGCAATCTTGTTGATCGGGGTTGTGATATGGTATGATGAAATAGAAAATGTGCGAAAAGCAAAGTTAGGACAGCAAATTTTTTGGAAAAGAATGTAGGAGTGGATAAATTGGAAAAGGCCAAAATAGTATTTATCGGTGCGGGCAGTCTGTCGTTTGGTATACCGACGTTCAGGGACTTGTTTACGACTCCTGAGCTAAAAGGGTCTGCACTCCATCTCGTGGATATTGATTCCGAGAATTTAGAGCGCATGTATAATCTGGCGCTGTGCATGAACGAAGCATCGGGTATGGAACTTGAAATTTATAAGACGGCTGAGCGCAGGGAAGCATTGCCTGAAGCTGATTATGTAATCAACAGTTTGGCTATTGAGCGGTGTGAATTGTGGAAGCAGGATTTTCAAATTCCGCTGAAGCACGGCATTAAACATTGTTTGGGTGAAAACGGAGGTCCGGGGGCGTTGTTCTTTTCGATGCGCACGATTCCGCTGATCCTGGATATTTGTAGGGATATGGAAGAACTGTGTCCCGATGCCTGGTTTTTGAACTTTAGCAATCCGGAAAGCCGGATTGTGTTGGCGGTAAACAAATACACCCGGATAAAGTGTATCGGATTGTGCCATGGGATTTATATGGGCAAAAATGATGTGGCGCATATTTTGGGCGTGCCTAGCGAAGATATTCGAGTTAACGCCGCCGGACTCAACCACTTCCAGTGGCTTACCAGCATTCGCAGTAAGGAAGGCAATGTGGATTTGTACCCTGAGCTTAAGGAAAAAGAGGCACAGTTTGACCCGGAATTTGCTCCGCTTACTAGAAAAATATTTCGTGCCTTCGGCTATTGGCCTACCTGTTCCGACGACCACTTGGGCGAGTATTTGCCTTATGGTTACGAGGCGGGCATGGAGGGGTATGATTTTGATCACGATGAGCAGGAACGGGTTGCTATGAAACAAAGCGTGGCCGATGTGCTCAGCGGCAAGGAAGATGTGCGGAAATGGCTGCATAAGTCGGGAGAGAAGGCCATCGAGGTAGTGACGGCCTTGCACACCGGCGAGCGCAAGTATATACCTTCGGCTATCGTCTACAACAATGGAGCGATTGAAAACCTGCCCGCTGACCTGGCGGTGGAGATACCAATTGAAGTGGATGGCAGCGGTATCCGCAGTTTACATATAGGAAAGATGCCCGCAGGTACCGCTGCGCTCATGAGCTTGCAAATAGGCGCGCAGCAAATGGCGGTAGAGGCTGCTGTGCACGCCGATAAAAACATGGCGCTGCAGGCGTTGTTGGTGGATCCGGTGATCAACGATACGGAGGCAGCGCGCAAAATATTGGATGAGCTTTGGGAAATCAACAAGCCGTATATTCATAAAAGTTTTGTTTCTAAAAATGGTTAAGAGTTGAAAAGAAAATTCATCTTAAAATGTCGAGGGACTTTAATCGATTTTCCTTGACGTTTTTTTGTTGGCAGTTTATTGACAAAAATCAAGGGTAAATCAATGCATAAAGATTCGATTTATATGGTTGGTGTATGCATTCAGTGTAAAGAATATGAAAACATATTTAAGATAAGAATGAGCTTTGATTAAGGGCTTGACAGCATAGCAGGAAAGAATTATTATTGATTAGTATGACTAATGAATTTGGACTGGTGGTGTAGGAAGTGGATCCGCTTTGTGTAGAGCTGAATGAATTGCTGGTGGATGCCTACCGCTCCATCACGAAAATAGAAGAACAAATGCTTAAACGCATGACAGAAACAAATTTATCAATCAGTGAATTGCATTTAATTGAGGCAATCGGGGAAGCTAAGGACAGTTGCAGCGTGTCTTGCGTGGCGCGCAAGCTGGGCATCACACTTCCTTCTGCAACGGTTGCGATCAACAAATTGGCCAAAAAGGGTTATGCAAAAAAAACGCGTTGTCGAGAGGACGGGCGAGTGGTTCGGGTGGAGCTGACGGAAACGGGCAACAGGATAAATTTGGCCCATCACCGGTTTCACGAACAGATGGTGCGCAAAATGTTGAACGGATTTAGCGACGAGGAAAGGTATGTTCTCTTGGATGGCATTCGAAAATTAAGGGATTATTTCAATACTCGGCTTACTCCGGTTGATTAAGTGCAGTACATTGGTAGTGAAAGGAAAAATGCAATGAGGCTACTGGGAACGGGCAGCGCGTTGCCCGCCAAACGGCTTACCAATAAACAACTTACGCAAATTGTAGATACGAGCGACGAATGGATTGTTTCGCGTACAGGCATTGAGGAGCGCAGGATAATCTCCGACGAAACGCTGTTAGAACTGGCCACAAAAGCATCGCAGCATGCGCTTGCGGATGCCGGGATAGGGCCACAAGATCTGGATTTGATCATCTGTTCCAGCGTGCTTAATGAATACAGAACCCCAGCGCTAAGCTGCTTGATTCAGGAGCAGATCGGTGCCAGCTGTCCCGCATTTGATATGAATGCGGCCTGCCCCGGCTTTGAGTATGCACTAGACGTGGCCGATAGCTATATTGCGTCGGGCAAGTGCAAAAAGGTGCTGATTGTGTGCGCCGAACTGATGAGCCAAATGGTGAATTGGGACGACCGGGCTACTTGCGTACTGTTTGGTGATGGGGCTGCCGCTGCGGTGGTGGACGATGGACAGGGTTTTTTATCGATCAAACTTAAAGCTGTGGGCGGAAAAGAGTTGCTGAACGCTCAAACGCCCAAGAGGGGGACCCCTTATTGTAAACCTGGCAAGGAGCAGGACGGCGGCCTATATATGAATGGCCCCGAGGTTTATAAGTTTGCGGTATCTAACGCAGTGAAAGATATCAAAGAAGTGTTGCAGGATGCGGGGGAAAGCATAGAAAACGTAAAATTTTTTGTGCTGCATCAGGCAAATGTACGCATTCTGGAAGCGGTGCGCAATCGCCTCAAGCAGCCGGTTGAAAAATTCCCCTACACTATTCAAAAATACGGCAACACATCCTCGGCCAGCATTCCTATTTTGCTCGACGAGCTTAACAAATCGGGGCAGCTGCAACAGGGCGACTTAATCGTGCTAAGCGCGTTTGGTGCAGGGTTAACGACCGGTGCGTGCCTTTTGCGCTGGGGATAGGTGCTGTTTTTTAAGGTGATTGAATCAACAGCTTATTACGGGTTTTCTTGTTTTATAAACAATTTATATTACAAACGATTTTAGGAGGAACTTATCATGACTTTTGAAAAAGTAGCAGAAATTTTGGCGGATTACAAGGACATCGAAATCAGCACGATTACCCCCGAGACCACCTTTGAAGAGTTGGAATTGGATTCTTTGGACATGGTTGAGCTGGTGATGAGCATGGAAGATGAACTTGGCGTGAGCATTGAAATGGACGAAGGCATCAAGTCTGTACAAGATATCGTTGCTCTAATCGAACAGAATAAGTAAGCGAGGCGCAATATGATTTGTACCGATATTTGTGAGCTGCTGGGCATAGAATACCCCGTTATTCAAGGTGGCATGGCATGGATTGCCGATGCCCAGCTGGCGGCGGCGGTTTCCAACGCTGGGGGTTTGGGTTTGATTGCAGGCATGAACAGCAACGCAGCACAACTGCGCGAGCAGATTCACAGATGTCGCAAGCTTACCGATAAGCCATTCGGTGTAAACCTTATGATGATGAGCCCGTACGTGGAAGAGCAAGCTCGGGTGTTGATTGAGGAGCGCGTGCCTGTGGTCACTACAGGTGCGGGCTTGCCCACCAAATACATGCCAGCTTGGATTGAAGCGGGGATAAAAGTGATTCCTGTGGTGCCGTCAACAGCGATAGCCAAACGGGTGGAGCGCAGCGGTGCGGTTGCCGTGGTTGCCGAGGGAAGCGAAGCGGGCGGACATATTGGAGAAATTTCTACCATG
Organism: uncultured Oscillospiraceae bacterium; assembly: GCA_964346145.1. Taxonomy (GTDB): domain Bacteria; phylum Bacillota; class Clostridia; order Christensenellales; family Aristaeellaceae; genus CAYFTL01. The sequence goes on from CAYFTL010000019.1 coordinate 13,544, forward strand.
GTGCTCGTTCCGCAAGTCGTGGATACGGTGGAAATTCCAGTAATTGCCGCGGGCGGCATAGCCGATGGACGCAGCGTAGCGGCCGCATTTATGTTGGGCGCGCAAGGTGTGCAATGTGGTACTTGTTTTTTGGTGGCAAATGAATGCACCGTCCACCAGAATTATAAGGACAAAGTAATTGCTGCACGGGATATTGATACCGTGGCGACTGGGCGCAGGCTCGGTCACCCGGTGCGTGGGCTTAAAAATCCGTTCACCAGCGCTTTTACAAAGATGGAATATGATTCGGCTGTAAGCAATGAGCAGCTTGAAGAATATGGTGCTGGTTCCTTGCGCAAAGCTGCGCGGGAAGGCGACGTAAGGGAAGGAAGCGTGATGGCGGGGCAAGTTGCGGGCATGATCCGAGAGGAGAGACCCGCTGCAGACATTATTCAAAATATGTTTGCCCAGGCCGAACAAGTGTTGAATGGAGCAGGCAAATGGATAAAATAGCATTTGTATTTGCGGGGCAAGGCACTCAATATCCGGGCATGGGACGGTCGCTGTACGAAAACAGTGCGCCAGCCAAAGCGGTCTTGGAACGTTGTGAAGCCATTCGGCCAGGCACGATAGAAATGTGTTTTGAAGGCTCTGCCGAGCAGCTGGCACAGACCGAGAACACTCAGCCCTGCGTGGTTGCTGTGGATTTGGCTTGCGCTTTTGCGCTCAAAGAGCAAGGGATCAACCCGCAAATGGTGGCGGGGTTTTCCCTTGGCGAATTGGCTGCGGTTTGCTTTGCTGGACTGCTGAGCGTGGAACAGTCTTTTGAGCTGGTGTGCCGGCGCGCAGAAGCCATGCAGGCCAGCGCACAGAAGCATCCGGCGGGCATGGCAGCTGTGCTTCGCTTGGCGGATACGGATGTGGAAAAATTGTGTGCAGAAGCTAAAAATGTATACCCGGTAAACTATAATTGCCCGGGGCAGGTCTCGGTTTCCGGGACAGAGGATGGGTTAAACGTTCTTGAAAAATTGGTCGCTGAGCATGGCGGAAGGATGCTGCGCCTAAAGGTAAGCGGAGGATTCCATTCGCCGTTTATGGCCGAAGCATCGGAGGAGATGACTAAGCTGACAAGCGGCATTGACTTTGGCTCGGCCCATGTCCCGGTTTATGCCAACTTAACGGCGCAACCCTACGAAAACGGCATGGAGGCGCAGACGCTGGCTGATCAAGTTAAACGGCCGGTATTGTGGCAAAAGAGCATAGAGAATATGCAAACGCAGGGGGCCAAGATTTTTGTGGAGTTGGGGCCCGGTAAAACCCTTAGTGGTTTGATCAAAAAAATTGGCGGCGCAAGCAAGGTTTTAAACGTAGAAGATATCGACACGCTGAATGCGTGCGTTGAGCGACTGGAGGAGGCGTAAGTATGCTGGAAGGAAAAGTGGCGCTGGTGACTGGCGGTTCGCGGGGCATTGGCCGGGCGATTTCTTTGAAGCTGGCTTCTTTGGGCGCAGATATTGCGGTGGTCTATGTGGGCAACGAGAAAGAAGCCAACGAAACCGTTGACCAAGTTCGCGCAATGAACCGGAAGGCACAAGCCTATTACTGCGATGTGAGCGATTTCGAAACGGTAGAAAAAAGCATTAGCCGGGTAGTTTCGGATTTTGGCCGGTTGGATATTTTGGTTAATAACGCGGGCATCAACCGGGATAAACTGTCCATGCGCATGAACGAAGAGGATTTTGACCTGGTGGTCGATGTGAACCTGAAAGGTGCCTTCAACACCATTCGCCATGCTTCCCCCATATTCATGAAACAGCGCAGCGGGCGCATTGTGAATATCAGCTCGATTGCCGGCCTTATGGGCAATCCGGGTCAGGCCAACTATGCGGCCGCAAAAGCTGGCATGGTGGGGTTGAGCAAAACCATCGCCAAGGAGCTGGGTTCGCGCGGCGTTACCTGCAATGTTGTAGCGCCCGGTTTCATAAAAACCGATATGACCGACGCCATGAACGAAAAACGGCTGCAAGAAGCGCTGCAGAATGTGCCCGTGCGCCGCATGGGCACGGCCGAGGACATTGCTGAAACGGTAGCCTTTTTGTGCGGAGATGGTGCGGGATACATTACTGGCGCCGTCATACAAGTGGATGGCGGACTGTATATGTAAATAAGGAGGTGCCCACTATGAAACGAGTGGTCATCACAGGTGTTGGGGCAATTACGCCCGTAGGCAACGATGTGACAACGTTTTGGGAGAACCTGTTGTCGGGTCAATCGAGCATAGATTATATTATGCGATTTGACACCGAAGATTACAAAGTAAAATTGGCTGCCGAGGTTAAAGATTTTGATCCGGCAGAATATGGTATCAGCAAACCCGATGCGCGCCGCATGGATTTGTACACCCAATATGCCATGGCGGCAGCAAAGCAGGCAGTGGAAGATTCGGGAATTATAGGCAGCGTGGCACCCGAACGCTTGGGCGTGTATGTGGGCAGCGGTATTGGCGGCATGCACACTTTTGTTGCAGAGACTCAAAAATTGTCGGAGCGTGGCCCGAGCCGCGTATCCCCTTTCTTTATTCCGATGATGATTGGCAACATTGCGGCAGGCAGCATTGCCATTGAATACAATGCCCAAGGGCCTTGTTTACCGGTGGTAACCGCTTGTTCCACCTCTACCCACACGGTTGGAGAGGCTTTTCGAAACATTAAGCACGGTTATTCCGAGGCGATTATAGCCGGAGGCGCCGAAGCCACGGTCGTGCCTTTGGCGATAGCCGGGTTTAGCAATATGAAAGCGCTTTCCGAATCTACCGATGTAAATGCGGCTTCGTTGCCCTTTGATGTGCGCAGAACAGGCTTTGTAATGGGAGAGGGAGCGGGAATCTTGGTTCTGGAAGAGTATGAGCATGCGAAAGCGCGGGGAGCAAAGATTTATGCGGAAGTGGTGGGCTATGGCAACACCGACGATGCCCACCATGTGACCGCGCCGCACCCTGAAGCGATAGGCGGTGCGCGGGCGATTCGGCTGGCGGTGGAAGAAGCCGGCGGAGTCGATGGCAAGACCGTCTATATTAACGCCCATGGAACGGGCACGCCCTTGAACGATGTGGCCGAAACCAAAGCGATTAAGCAAAGCTTGGGTGAACAGGCAGCTCGGAAGGCGCTGATAAGCTCTACAAAGTCTATGACCGGTCATATGTTGGGCGCGGCGGGGGGCGTAGAGTTGATAGTTGCCGCGATGGCACTGAAAAACGGGATTTTGCCGCCCACGATCCATTTGGAAGAACCCGATCCGGAATGTGATCTGGATTATATTCCTAATGAAGCACGAAAGGTTCAAGCCGATATGGCTTTGTCCATATCGTTGGGCTTTGGTGGGCACAACGCCGTGGTCGTGCTTCGCACCGAGGAGGGACAATGATGAAAATTCGAGAAATAAAAGCACTGGCGGAAGTGTTGGTAGAGAGCAACCTGACTGCGCTTGAAATGGAAGAGGGAGATTTTCGCGTACGCTTAGAACGTTCGGTGGCAGCTGAAGCGGTACAACAGCCTGTTGCGTCTATTCCTACGATGGCAGTTGCGATGCCCCTCTCAAGCGAAACACCCGAGGAAATTGTGCCCAGTGGACAGGCCGCGGTGGACTTTAATAACCTGACTGAAATCCAGTCACCTATGGTAGGTGTATTTTATAGTGCGCCATCACCCGATGCCGAGCCTTTTGTAAAAGTGGGTAGTCGGGTCAAGAAGGGCGATGTGGTATGCATCATAGAGGCTATGAAGCTGATGAATGAGATCATAGCAGAAGAAGACGGCGAAGTTGTGGACATCTGTGTGAGCAACGGAAGCGTAGTCGAATTTAGCCAAACGCTGTTCAAACTCAACTGATTTTGAGGTATAAAATGGATAGAGATCAAATCAAACAGATCCTGCCCCACCGGGAGCCGATGCTGCTGGTCGATGAAGTGGAGAAGGATGATGAAGGCGTTGCCCATGGGCGTTATACCGTTCGCGGGGACGAGTGGTTTTTGCAGGGACATTTTCCGGGCAATCCCGTGGTGCCCGGCGTGGTGCTTTGCGAGATGGTGGGCCAGGCCAGCTGTGTGCTGCTCGGCGATCATCTGAAGGGAGCCACCCCATATTATACGGGGATGGACAAGGTACGTTTCAAGCACATGGTGCGCCCGGGGGACACCCTTGAGATTGTAACCAGTATTTCCCGGGCAAAGCATCCGTTTTATTTCATCAAAGGCGAAGCTCGGGTAGATGGGAAAGTATGCGTCAGCGGAGAGTTCTCTTTTGCCTTGATGCCGAGCAAAGCATAAAACAGCCTAATCTAATTATGCAGTTTATAAGCAAGGGATTTGAGTAGCCATTACAGTGCTATTCAACGCCTTTGCTTTGCCCATATAATGGCCTTACAGAGTTAAGGTCATAAGAGTTTAAAGTTTTAAAGTTCTAAGGGGGGAGTTCCCGCTATGTTTCCTAAAATTCTAATCGCCAATCGGGGCGAAATTGCAGTGCGGATTATTCGCGCCTGCAAGGAGATGGGCATTCAAAGCGTGGCGGTTTTTTCGGAAGCCGACCGGGATGCGCTGCACGTTTCACTGGCCGATGAAAGCTACTGTATAGGTCCGGCGCCTGTAGGTCAGAGCTATCTCAACATGACCGCCATTTTGAGCGCGGCGGTAGCCAGTGGCGCAAGTGCTATTCACCCGGGATATGGGCTGCTTTCAGAAAATGCACGCTTTGCTGAACTGTGCGAACAGTGCAACATCAGCTTCATCGGCCCAAAATCTGCGGTCATTTCAAAAATGGGAGATAAAGATGCGGCAAAGCGTACGATGCGCGACGCAGGAGTTCCTGTAGTTCCCGGTTGTGATTTGGTAAAGGATTTGGAGCATGCGCGGGTAGAGGCTGAGCGCATAGGCTTTCCGTTGTTGATCAAGGCGCGGGCAGGAGGCGGCGGTCGTGGCATTCGCCGGGTGAATTCTATGGATGAACTGGAGAAGGCATATTTAAGTGCCGCTGCCGAGGCTCAAAGCGCGTTTGGTGATGGAGCCGTATATATGGAGAAATTCCTAAAGCCTGTCAAGCATATTGAAATGCAAATTTTGTGTGACCAACATGGGCATGTGGTGTGCTTGGGCGAGCGGGAATGTTCCATGCAGCGCAAAAATCAAAAACTGATAGAAGAAAGCCCGTCACCAGCCATATCGCCTAAACAGCGGCAGGCGATGATGGATGCATCCGTCAAAGCGGCCAAGGCGGCCGACTACACTGGGGCGGGAACCATAGAATATCTGTTAACCCAAGATGGACAGTTTTATTTTATGGAGATGAACACTCGGCTTCAAGTAGAGCACCCGGTAACCGAAATGGTTACCGGCATTGATTTGGTGAAATGGCAAATCCGTGTAGCTGCAGACCTCAAACTAAACTTTACCCAAGAGGATGTCCATATTCAAGGGCATGCCATAGAGTGCCGCATTAATGCGGAAGATCCTAGTCACGGATTCCGGCCGAGCTGCGGGCAAATTGATTTGCTCCATGTACCCGGTGGCCCATGGGTACGGTTTGACACCGCACTGTATCAAGGTTATACTGTGCCGCCATTTTATGACTCTATGATTGGGAAACTGATCGTTCACGCTCATACGCGTCAAGAAGCCATACGCAAAATGCAGGCAGCCCTTTGTGAAATGGTGGTGGAAGGCGTGGAGCACACCGGAATATTGCACGAAGAGCTGATCGCAGAACCTGCCTTTGTAGAAGGCAGCTATACGACCGACTTTTTAGCGGAGAGGGGATGAGCCAGTGCTACCAAAAAATCTGTTTAGAAGGCCTAAAAATCAATTGGAAGGGTATGACAAATTGCTGCAAGAGCAGGCCCCGTCGGTTCCCGATGAAATGTGCGTATCGTGCCCGGAATGTAAATATATGATTTTGTCCAGTGACTTGCTGGAAAATTATTATGTGTGCCCCAAATGTGGACGCCACTTCAGGTTGGGTGCACGCCAGCGCATCGAGCTGCTGGTGGATGAGAGCAGCTTTGAGGAAATGGATGCGGAAATGACTTCCACCGACAAGCTGCAATTTCCCGATTACGAAGCCAAATTAAAGCACGCGAAGATGGATAGCCGCGAAAAGGATGCTGTGCTCACCGGAATCTGCAAAATAGACGGACAAGCGTGTGCCATCTTTGTTATGGAACCGTATTTCATGATGGGGTCTATGGGCACTGTGGTGGGCGAAAAAATTACAAGACTGTTTGAGGTGGCGACTGACCGCGGCCTTCCGGTGCTTGGTTTTACGGTATCAGGCGGCGCGCGCGTGCAGGAAGGCACGCTCTCGTTGATGCAAATGGCAAAGACATCCGGGGCGGTCAAGCGGCACAGCGATGCGGGCAACTTGTACATTGCGGTGCTTACCGATCCTACTACAGGAGGGGTGGCGGCATCCTTTGCCATGGAGGCAGATATCATTTTAGCCGAGCCCAAAGCGCTTATCGGCTTTGCTGGGCCGCGGGTTATTGAACAGACTATACGCCAGAAGCTGCCCGAAGGTTTTCAGCGGGCAGAATTCCAGCTGGAGAAAGGCTTTGTGGACAGCATTTGTGACCGTAGAAGCCAGCGAACTGTTTTGAACCAGCTGCTGCGCATGCACGCCAAGGGGGTGTCGGAATGAACGCTTATGATCGAGTAAAAAATGCTAGGGCAAAAAATCGGGCTACGGCGACAGCATTTATCGACAAAATATTTGTGGATTTTATTGAGCTGCATGGCGATCGACGCTTTGCCGACGATGCTGCCATTGTTGCGGGGCTCGCCTGGCTCAACGAAACGCCGGTCACCGTCATCGGTATAGAAAAAGGGGTCACGGTCAAGGAAAAGGTAAAGAGGAATTTTGGATCGGTGCACCCTGAAGGATACCGGAAGGCGCTACGGCAGATGAAGTTGGCCGAGAAGTTCAATCGCCCGGTCATTTGTTTCGTGGATACTTCGGGTGCTGCGTGCGATATGGAAGCTGAACAGCGGGGGCAAGGACAGGCGATTGCTGAGAATCTGATGGAGATGATGACCCTTAAGGTGCCGGTAATTTCGATTCTGATTGGCGAAGGGGGAAGCGGTGGCGCGCTGGCGCTTGCGGTGGCTGACGAGGTATGGATGCTGGAAAATGCGGTGTATTCAGTGCTTTCTCCTGAAGGCGCGGCCAGCATAATCTGGAAGGATGCAAAAAAGGCCAAGGAAGCCAGCGAATGCTTAAAGTTGACGGCAGACGACCAAAAAAAATTGGGTTGCATAGAGCGTGTATTTCAAGAGGGCGATGGCCTGGATGCCCTTTGTGAACGCCTTAAGTTGGCCCTTGAGGAAGCAATTCGGCAAATGCGCGAAAAAAGCGTGCCCGAATTGCTGGAACGCAGATATCAAAAGTATAGAAAGATTGGAGGTTAACTCCATGATTACCATTGTGGTAGATAGCTCAAGCTGTATCACCCGGGAAGATGCGCAGCGCCTTGGCGTGGTAGCGGTTCCGATGACATACAGCATGGGCGGACATAGCATTTATACCGAAGGGTTTGTCGGCGAAAACGGCATGTTTCAAACCTTGTTGTCCAAAGATCCGGTGGGTTTTCGAACATCTCAAGCGTCCATGTCTTCTTTTATGAGCACGTTTAGCGAAATTCAGAGCGCAGGGAGTCAAATACTGTGCTTGACCATATCTTCCCGCTTGTCGGGCACCTACAGCAATGCTGCGATTGCAGCGCGGGAGCTGGGCAATACCGGCATTCAGGTTGTGGATTCGTTGACTGCTGGCAGCGGCTTGTTCCTGATGGTAAAGTATGCCCGGAAATTGATTGACCAGGGCATGTCCTTGGAACAGGTTGCTCAGCAGCTGCGGGAGGCGCGGGATCAGTTTAAAATTGTGTTTTCTGTTGAAGATATGGGACCGCTGCGCAGAAGCGGTAGGCTGGGCGTTGTGCGCATGTCGGTGAGCACTATCCTCAACATCAAACCAATTTTGCGCTTTGCAAATGGTGGCATCATTTCCAGTGGCATCGCCCGTGGGTGGCACGAACAGTTGCGCATGCTGGAGCGCGCTGTGCCGGAATACGCCCGGGAAATGATCGTGCAACATTTGGGAGCAGAGCGCAAGGCTCAAGAGCTGCAAGAACGCCTTGAGTTGCGCGGCGTTTCGGTTTCCGTTAGCACGATAGGACCGGTGCTGGGCATCCACTTGGGTTTGGGCTGTGTGGGCGTCGCCTGGCGCGAATGAATTTCGATTGGCAAAATTTAAAGAAGTTGGACACGGTTTTCTAAGATTTCTTCATATAAAAACAGGTTCGATAACATCGAACCTGTTTTTTGCTTTATTATCTGGCAGATCGGAATTTGGCGATTTGCGAAGATTACGTTTTTCGTGCGATACGCTCAAACGGTTGAAAGATGATTCAAGCTTTAATCGTTTGCCTTGGGTTTCTCTGTTGCCAAAGGCGTGGGCAGCGGCGTCGCACTGTTTTTCTCGGAGCGCTCTTTTGCAGTCGGCGCAGGCGTAGGCGTAATGGCCGCATCCGTAGTTGTATCGGTTACTTTATTTAATGTGCCTGCTTGCCACTGCTGCGCATAATAATCGGCCCCACATTTTGAGCAGGGGGTGGCCCCTTGTTTTAGTGCATCAGCGATATCTGCAGGTGTTTGTTTTCCGCTTGACTGTTCACAATTGCTCAAAACATGAAAGCTCTTACTGGAATCCATCCAAATAACCAGTTCGGATTTGAGCAATTCGGCCTGGGGCGGGTTGCACACGCCACAAGCTCTGAAACCGTCGGCGATCGAACTTTCCAGCGTATATTGTTTGGCACCGTACATTCCGGAGCAATTTTCATCCACATGGTAGGAGCGGCCTTTGCCGGGCAAACTATGCCATACCAGCATTTGGCCGATAGGCTCCGGCGTAGTATCCGGTTTTGGAACTGCTGGCGTGGGTACGACGGGCGTTGCCGTTGGGGTGGGCGTTTCTGTGGGCTGCGGCGTTGCGGGCACTGGAGTGTTTTTCGGTACCTCGGTGGGCGCAAGGGTATCTTTTTCGCTAGCGGGAATATCGGTTGTAGCTGCAGCATCGGTAGTAGATGCTTTGGTAGGTGCCTTTGTCGGCGGAGTTGTCGCTTGAACCGGTGCGCTTGTCACTTGCGAATTTGCGGCGGGGGTAATCAAAATGGCCTTTACCGGCGCTTGCGTAGCCTGCTTTTCGTTGTCGTTGCCCTGACTCCATTCCGCTGGATAGTCGACCGGTTTGCAACGGTTGCAGGGAATCAGTCCCTGCTGGGCAGCTTGCAGCAAAGTAATTTGGTGGGCGCCGCTCAATCCTTCACAATCGGATTTGCTATGATAAAAACTGCTGTCGCCAGCTACCCATACCTTGGTTTCCTTTGTGGTTTTTTCGGTTTGTGGTTGGGTGGTGCCGGCAGCTTCAGTGGTGGTTTCATTGGTTGCGGTTGCCGGCGTATCGGGATTTTCGGTGTTGTCTGGTGTCGTGATAGCCTTTTCCGTAGGGGTTGGCGTAGCTCCTATGTTTTTCACGAAAGTTTGAATTCGGTTGCCCACGTAACCGGCTCCGGAAACAATAGAGTCTTTCGCCGTCAGGGTAGTGTGCACAATGCCATCCATGGCCCAATTGGCAAATTCGGCTCCCGAATCGTAAATCTGAAACACTAGCTGTTTGCCGGAAGCTTGCATATTCTGTATGCGTGTATCTTCAACCGGCACGGTCATCAAAAAGGTCGATAGCAAGAAGAAACAGGCACCTGTGAATACGCTCACCAATAGCTTAATGCTGCCGCGCCATTTGATTTTGCGCAGCCACAACATGATTAGCCCTGCCGGGTAAACGATGACCAAAGAAAGCAAGGTCAATAATTTGTAAGCGACCCCCTTCTTGGCTTTTGTTTTTGGTGCACGGATTTCAGGGGATTTAAACCCTGGTCTCTTTTCTGACCGGATCATGTAATTATGATCTTTGCGGCGTGCCATATCATCATTCCTTCATTCTGAATCGTTGTATATGAGTAAAATCAGTTTTAAATATTATAGCATCTGAGGGCTAAACACACAAGTTTGAACCATTGTTATCGGGCGGAATCGCCCTCAAAACTCAGGCGTGCAGACCGAAGTCTGCTAAAACTGATTGCGTATGTCGTTGCTGGTTCGGGTTTGCGGTTCTCCCTCGTCCCAATATTCGATTTGTAGTTTATCAAAGGGAATAAAATCCAAGAAATGGTCCTTTGAAAAATCAGTATGCCCGAACTCTTCAAATTCGTGTTCATGTTTGTCCAGCCAAATAGGTACCTCAATGTCCAGTTGGTGGCATATATCAATCAATGCATCGTGTTCTTCCCCTCGCGTGCAAGGTACAGTAAGGCTTTTTACAATACGATGCTTTTTAATGACTTTTCCCCAAAGTTTGCCCATCTTACTTCCTCCAGAAATATAAAAGTACTTATGGATTATATCAAGAAATGTAGTGATTTGTAAAACATTGACTGGTTTGCTGTTCTTTTTGTTCAGTTTAGAGTATAATATTTAACGAACGATTTGTACGATATAAGGTTTATAACCAAAGGTTGGGAGGGAAAACTCTATGAGAAAAGCATTGATTGTTTGGGGTGGTTGGGACGGCCATCAGCCGGAGTTGGTCAGCGCTCGCTTTGCACGCACGCTAGAGAAGGAAAACTTCGAAGTAGAGCTTGCGAATACCTTAGATGCGTTTTTAGATTACGAAAAACTTAAGAATTTGGATTTAATTATCCCGCTGTGGACCGGTGGGCAGATTACACCCGAGCAATGTAAAGGCGTCGTGGATGCGGTCGGCATGTATGGCGTTGGCCTTGCGGGTTGCCATGGCGGCATGTGTGATGCTTTCCGTGAGAATGTGGAGTGGCAATTCATGACCGGCGGTCAATGGGTTAGCCATCCCGGTGGCGAGGTAACCTATTCGGTGAACATTAAGCGCACCTCCAGTCCGATCACTCAAGGATTGACTGATTTTGTGGTGCACAGCGAACAGTACTACGTGCATGTCGATCCGGCGATTGAGGTGCTGGCCACCACCCGTTATCCGGTGGCAAATTATTTTCATGCCTCTAACGGTGAAGTAGATGTGCCGGTCACCTGGACCAAGCGCTGGGGACATGGCCGTGTATTCTATACCTCTTTGGGGCATCATGATGATGTATTTGATCACTTTACCGCACATGAAATGATGCGTCGGGGCATGTTGTGGGCTGCGGCTGGCAAGCAGTTTATCTCCATGACCAATGCTAATCCGGAACAATATATCAGCAACGAAAAAATGTACTAGACTTTTATTCTTTCGCCACGGCTTTAAATCGCTCATCTTTTTATTTAAGAATAAGCGATTTAAAGCCGTGGTGTTGTTTTGCTTTTTTGTAGTATATACTTCTTTCGTATTTTGTAGAATTGTTTATAAAAATTAACGGTTACCATGTCCAAATTAAAACCCACACTGTTGACACAGTTTGCTATTTGAGCGTACCATTGAATTTGCACGTTCGCTGCATTTTGCAGCTTACCCTATTAAGGAGGATATTCCCATGACTACCCCGCACCCAGAGCTGGTTCGTGAAGTGGAGCGGCGCCGCACCTTTGCGATCATTTCGCACCCCGACGCTGGAAAGACGACGCTCACCGAAAAGCTACTCTTATACGGTGGAGCGATACGCCAAGCAGGCTCGGTGAAAGCCCGGAAGGCTTCGCGGCACGCCACTTCGGACTGGATGGAAATAGAAAAGCAGCGCGGTATTTCGGTTACATCCAGCGCTATGCAATTCGATTACAACAACTTTCATATAAATATTCTAGATACACCTGGACATCAAGACTTTTCTGAGGATACCTATCGCACGCTGGTGGCTGCCGACGGTGCGGTTATGCTGATTGACTGCGCAAAAGGCGTGGAAGAGCAAACGGTTAAGCTGTTTAAAGTCTGTCGTTTGCGCAATATTCCCATATTTACCTTTGTGAATAAGCTGGACAGGGCAGGGAAGGATCCCTTCGAATTGATGCAGGAGCTGGAGGACGTATTGGGTATCCGTAGCTGCCCGGTCAATTGGCCGATCGGCACCGATGGCAACTTTAAAGGTGTATACCACCGGGATACAAAGACCGTAGAAATATACAAAGGTGGCGATCACGGGCAGAGCAAGGTTCAGGCTCAAGAGCTTGCTATGGACGATCCGGTGCTGATTCAAACGATCGGCGAAGATTTGTATGCCCAATTGCAGGAAGAGATCGAAATCTTGGATGTGGCCGGCGATCCCTTCAACTTGGATGCGATTTTGAGCGGGCAACTTACGCCCATGTTTTTTGGCAGTGCCAGCAATAATTTTGGTGTGGAATCTTTTTTGAACCGTTATTTGGAATACACCAAACCGCCGGCAGCCCGCGAGGCCGATGTCGGCTTTGTAGAGCCGACCAGCCAGCAGTTCACTGGATTCATATTTAAAATTCAAGCCAATATGAATCCGGCCCACAGGGATCGTTTGGCGTTTATGCGCATTTGTTCCGGTGTATTTGAAAAGGGTATGGAAGTGCATCACAGCGGTAGTCCCAAACCCATCAGGCTGGCGCAGCCGCAGCAGTTCATGGCTCAAGATCACGAAAGTGTGGAGCGGGCCTACCCTGGCGATATCATCGGTCTTTTCGATCCGGGTATTTTTAGCCTGGGGGATACGCTGTGTACCGGTAATCCGGTGCGCTATGCCGGAATTCCGCTGTTCGCGCCTGAGTTTTTCAGCCGTATTTCGCCCATAGACAGCATGAAACGCAAACAGTTCATGCGAGGTATTACCCAGCTTTCCCAGGAAGGGGCGGTACAAACCTTTAAACGGCCCGGCATAGGCCGGGAAGAGATTATCGCTGGCGTTGTGGGCGTATTGCAGATGGACGTACTTGAGTACAGGCTAAAAAGCGAGTATTCGGTGGATATTGTTCGCGAGTCTTTGCCGTTCCGTTTTGTGCGGTGGATAAGCGATACGCCCAAACCGGTAGACAAGTTGCGCTTAACTTCGGCAACCCACTTGGCTATAGATAGAGCCGGGCGCAATGTGCTGCTGTTTGAAAATGAATGGAGCATTCGCTTGGTGATGGAAAACAACGAAGGCTTGGTGCTCAGCGAAATTGCCGAGCGATCGGAAGCCGATGTAATGGAATAAATCCGAGTTTTTTAGGATATAGACGATTAACTTTTTTAAGGAGACTTTTCATTGATTACTACCCGTAACGATCTTCGAAACATTGCGATTATTGCCCACGTAGACCACGGCAAGACCACTTTGGTAGACGAAATGCTTAAACAGGGCGGAATTTTTCGCGCAAACCAACAGGTTGCAGATCGAGTCATGGACTCAAACGATCTGGAACGCGAACGGGGCATTACCATTTTGTCTAAAAACACGGCGGTGCACTACAACGACGTCAAAATAAACATTGTAGACACACCGGGGCACGCCGATTTTTCCGGCGAAGTCGAGCGGGTGCTTAAAATGGTTGGCGGCGTGTTGCTGCTGGTGGATGCCTTTGAAGGCCCCATGCCCCAAACCCGTTTTGTGCTCAAAAAAGCGTTGGAACTTTCCCTTCCGGTTATTATCGTGGTCAACAAGGTTGATAGGCCCGATGCGCGTCCGGAAGCTGTGGTAGATGAAACGCTGGAGTTGCTGCTGGAACTGGATGCTACAGACGAGCAGTTGGATAGCCCGATCGTATATGCTTCGGGACGCAGCGGGACGGCTACATTGGACTATAACAAGCCAGGAACCGACCTCAAGCCGTTGTTTGATACCGTGCTTGAAACCATTCCCGCGCCCAGTGGAGATCCGGATCAACCGTTGCAGCTGCTGATTTCTACTATCGACTACAACGATTACGTGGGGCGGATTGGAATTGGGCGGATTACCCAGGGCACGATTCATGCCGGGCAAATGGCGGTTCGTTGCAACTACTCCAACGAAGAAGTGTCTGCACCCACGCGTTTGGGTGGGTTGTTTGAGTTTGATGGGCTTCAACGGGTAAATGCTGAGAGCGCCACCGTGGGCGAAATCGTGGCCGTAACAGGATTTGACAATCTGGGAATTGGCGATACGCTTTGCGAACCCGGAAAGCCCATGCCGCTACCCTTTGTCAAGATAGAAGAACCCACCGTGAGCATGACCTTTTGTGTAAACGACAGTCCGCTAGCCGGAACCGAAGGAGAATTTATCACATCGCGTCACCTTCGCGCACGATTGTTTAAGGAAATGCAGACCGACGTATCCCTCCGAGTGGAAGACACTGCTTCCACCGATGCGTTCCGCGTTTCGGGTCGCGGTGAATTGCATCTCTCGGTTTTGATTGAAAATATGCGTCGGCAGGGTTATGAGTTTGCGGTAACTAAGCCTATGGTGCTGAATAAAACCATAGGAGGCGAGTTGCACGAGCCTATTGAAAAATTGGTTTGCGATGTACCCAGCGAGTTTGCCGGAAACGTTATTGAAAAACTGGGACGTCGCCGGGGAACCTTGCTGGCCATGAACGGAATCGACCGGGTGCGCATGGAATTTTCTATTCCGTCTCGGGGATTGTTTGGCTATCGAAATGAGTTTATGACCGACACCCACGGCGAAGGGGTTATGAACGCGGTATTTGAAGGCTATGGTCCGTACCGTGGAGATATTCCCACGCGCCCCAACGGCGCTTTGGTAGCATTTGAATCCGGCGTGTCCACCAACTATGCGCTGTTTTATATTCAGGAACGGGGCGAGCTGTTCATCACCGCCGGCACTACGGTTTACAGCGGCATGATCGTAGGGCGCAACAACCGCACGGATGATATGGATGTGAACGTGTGCAAAAAGAAGCACCTAACTTCGATACGCAACGCCGCCGGTGCGGAAGAGGCGCTGAAGATTACCAACACACGCGAGCTTACTCTGGAAGAATGCCTCGAGTTTATAAGCGATGATGAGTTACTGGAAATCACACCGAAATCTTTCCGTATGCGTAAACGAGAACTAAACGCTGAACGGCGTAAAAAACAACTTAGCCGCAAGTAAAATTGCCTTTCCCCTGTGTGCATTGCGCAGGGGTTCTTGTATACATGAGGGGAGGATAAATGTGCGGTTAACCTCTTTAGAACTTGATAATTTTCGCAATTATGAGCACGCTGAAATTTATCCTGCCTCCGGGATTACGGTATTTGTGGGCAACAATGCCCAAGGCAAAACCAATGTACTGGAAGCGGTACACTTATGCTGCACGGGTCGCTCCCATCGCACGCCCAGGGACAAAGAACTGGTGCGCTGGGAACAGCCATTCGGACAGGTGGAGCTTAAGGTAGAACAAGCAGACGGCAGCCACGAAATTGAAATACTGCTTTCCAGCACCGAGCGAAAGAAAGTAAAAGTGGGTGGAAATTTCATCGCCCGGTCGGGCGAACTGCTCGGGCATGTCAACGGGGTTATGTTTTCCCCCGAAGACTTGCGCATGGTTAAGGGCGGGCCTGCAGAACGCCGCCGCTTTGTAGATATGGAACTTTCACAAATTCGTCCATCTTATTATTACGCGTTGCAGCGCTACAACCGCGCCTTGTTGCAAAGGAATAAACTGCTAAAAGAAGCCGTTTATAAGCCTGCCTTGCAAGAGACGCTGATTGTTTGGGAAGAACAATTGGCCCGCTATGGAGCCAAAATTATGCACTGGCGTGCGGGCTTCGTTGAGCGGCTGGCCGAAGCGGCACATGCCAACCACTTGAGTATTTCTGGAGATAAGGAACAGCTCAAGGTGTTGTACGCGGCCGACGTGCCTTTGCCTGAAAAAGTTGAACAGCTGGAAGAAATATTGAAGCAAGTGCTCAGCCGCTCGCGTGAGAAAGACTTGCAGCGCGGCACCACCCAAGTCGGCCCCCATCGCGATGATTTGGCGCTTTGGCTTAACGAGGTGGATGTGCGCGTATTTGGTTCTCAGGGACAACAGCGCACCACTGCACTTTCCCTAAAGCTTTCGGAACTGGATGTAATGCGGGAAGAAACGGGAGAATGGCCGGTGTTAATGCTGGACGATGTGATGAGCGAGCTGGATCCGGATCGCAAACGCCATTTGCTTAGCAAGCTTGAGCCTGTACAAGTGTTGGTGAGTTGTACCGACATAAGCGATTTGGCGGGTGCCAAAGTGGATCGGGTATACCGAGTGGCTGCAGGCCGGGCAAGTTTGCAAGAATAACGTTTGCATACGCACAACAAAAAAGATACAATACAAAGACCGTTTCTATATAAAACGCCCACATTCTTTTAAGGAGGATTCTTTCTTATGCGTAAACTATTGGCGGTGTTATCGTTGCTGGTGCTTGTTTTGTCTTTGACAGGCTGTATGGATATGTCAGGTATGGGAAATCCGGACGCTACGCCGTTGCCTGCGTTAACCGAACCGCTTTTTACCGATAAAGAGAGCGCATATGCACTGTACAATCAATTGGAGTTTACCGATTCGCTGGATGAGGTTAAGGCAAAGCTGGGCGAACCGACGAGTGTAGACAACGAAGGAAAAGACAATTCAAGCTTTAATTGGGTGGATGATCAGGGGCACGGCGTTGCGGCTGCTTTTTCCAGCACGGGAAAAATGTTGGGCAAGGTTTTATACTATGCCGATTACCGTCAGATTTTTGGTTTGATGGACAAGGAACCTAACATGGACAATGTGACCACCATCGAAGAGAACATGAGCAGAAAAACTATAATCGAAATTTTAGGCACCGACGGCGTAGAAGTTGCCCAAGTTCCGCTGGACGATAGCGCCGATCCCGATCTGGTCCCGCTAATGATGTGGGTTAATGAACGTGGTGACGTGGCTCAAATTCTGTTCAACAAAGAAGGACTGGTAAATCGGATTCAATACAGTTATGCAGTCGTGGAAACATCGGCTCCCGAAACGACTCCAGAAGCTGCGAAATAAGAAGGTTAAATTTCTTTGTTTGTCGGTATTTTATAGGATAGTGTTTTATACGATCAGGCCCGATAGATTCTCATCGGCCTGATTTTGTTTACGCTCAAAATTTACACAATTTTTGCCGTGCTATTTATGCAAAAACAGCTGAAATTGGCGATATTTAAAGGAATCGGTTGTTTTTTGGCGTATAATTGTACCTAAGTGATCTCAGTACCGTTTGTGCTGGAATTTTCAAAAAACATTCGTTGACGGTTGTTTCAAAACAGCTTATGATACCCCTAGAAACGCAAAGGAGGTTGACTCCATGGACATCTTTAAGCGCGTGTTGTCCTTAATGCGCCGTTACAAAAAAGCTATCATTATCGCGTTGGCTCTACAAACACTGGTCATTGCAACCCGTCTAGTCGCTCCTTATATTACCCGTTCCATCGTTAACGATGTCATCGGAAATCAGTGGCTGGACGGGTTATTTCCGCTATGTGGCCTGCTGTTGGCCTTGGTTATAGCCCGCGGCATCGGCAACTATGTGCGCAGCGTAATGTTTGAGCGAATTTCGCAAAATGTTGCGTATGATCTACGGACCGGGCTTTACGAGCACTTGCAAGAGTTGCCCTACGAGTTCTATGACAAAAATCGAATCGGCGAAATCATGTCGCGCATGACCGGGGACTTGGAAGGAATTCGCAATCTGATTGCGGGCGGCTTGGTCACGGCGTACGATAATGCACTATGCTTTGTGGGCTCGCTGATCTTTATGGGTTTTATGAGCTGGAAGCTGACACTCATCATGCTTGTGTTTTGCCCGATCCTGGCGTATGCTGCTTTCCGCTTCAACAGGCGTATTCGCCCGGCCTTTGCCCAAATCCGGGAGCAGAACGCGGTGCTCAACACGCGGACTCAAGAAAACATTTCGGGTATGCGGGTGGTTAAGGCTTTCGCCCGGGAAGATTACGAATCTGAAATGTTCGATGAAGATAACCTTAAAGTATTGGAAATGAACATCAACGCCACGATGATTTGGTCGGTGTTTGTGCCTATCATGAATCTGATTGGTGATATGTGTACGCCGGTGATGTTGCTCAGCGGCGGTGCGTTGATGTTGGCCGGACAACTGGACTTAGGTACGTTGATTGGTGTAACCGGTTATATCTGGATGATTACAAACCCGATGCGCATGCTGTCTAACATCATTAATATGATTGCGCAAGCAATCACTTCGGCTGAAAAACTGTTTTACTACATTGACTTTGGCTCGAATATCCGCGAGCCGGAAAATGCGCTATCCCCTGAAGAATTTCGTGGGCATGTGGTGTTCGAAAATGTAACGTTTGGTTATACCAGCAAGCCTGTCTTGCACGATATCTGCTTTGAGGCGAAGCCGGGAGAAACTATAGCGATTATGGGCGCCACAGGTGCAGGAAAAACTTCTGTGGTTAACTTGCTGGGGCGTTTTTATGATGTGAAACAGGGCAGCGTAAAGGTTGACGGGATTGATGTGCGCCAACAAAAGCTGGCGCCGTTGCGCCGTCAGTTGGGCTACGTTATGCAGGAAACTTTCCTATATTCTGAAACCATTGCGGAAAACATTCGTTTCGGGCGGCCGGATATAGATATGGACGCCATTCGGCAGGCGGCTCGCGTGGCCCAAGCCGAAGAATTTATCGAAAACATGCCTGATGGATATGAAACCATCGTAGGCGAACGGGGTATGGGGCTATCCGGTGGACAAAAGCAGCGCGTTGCCATCGCTAGGGCCGTACTTATTGATCCGGCGATACTAATTCTGGACGACTCTACATCGGCAGTGGATATGGAAACCGAGTATGAAATCCAGCAGCAGCTTAAATCTGTGCTGGAGGGGCGCACAACCTTCATCATTGCCCACAGGATTTCTTCTGTTAAAAATGCAGACCAAATCTTGGTGTTGGAAGGTGGCCGGATTGCCGAGCGCGGCACTCACGAAGAGCTTTTGGCTCAAAAGGGCATCTATTATGGTATGGTACAGGAGCAGTATCGAGACTTTATCGACCAAATGGAGCAAAGGTAGGTGAGCGTTTATGGCACGGATGCTGCGTCAAATTGACGATGAAGTATTAGAACGCCCATTTAATAAAAACCAATTTTTTAGGTTGCTGCGCTACATGCTTCCGTATAAGCGCAAGGTTTATGGGGCGTTGGGGCTCATGGTGATTGCGGCCTTTTGTTCGCTAGGGCAACCCTTCCTGATGAGCCGGGCGCTGGGCGTTTTGGAGGCTATTGATCAAAATACGGCAAAAAAATTAGGGCTGTTGGTGCTGGGTATGGTTGCGCTGGGGGTTGTTGGCGGGTTGTGTGTTCGCCAGCGGGTAATTTGGATGGATATATCAGGTAGAAAAGCCATTGCCAAGTTGCGCCAGGATTTATTTGAACACATTCAAAATCTATCGTTTTCCTTTTTCGATAGTCGCTCCACTGGAAAAATTCAAGTACGCGTAATCAACGACGTAAACTCGCTAAACGATCTGTTTACCAACGGCATTGTAAACGTGTTGATTGATTGCCTGACATTGGTGTTGCTTACGGTAATTATGCTGGTCATCAACTGGAAGTTGACGTTGATTGCTATGTGCATCTTGCCATTGTTGTTGTTGATTTTGTTTAAGCTTAAAGGGTTAATGCGCAAAAGATGGCAAATTGTGCGCACAAAAACCTCTTCAATGAACGGGTATTTGCACGAATCGCTGGCGGGCATGCGGGTTACCGAGGCCTTTGTCCGCGAGGATGAAAACCTGGACACATTCAAGAACGTCAACGATGATATTCGAAACTCTTGGATGCGTGCCATCCATATCAACAATGCGTTCTGGCCGGCGCTGGACCTAACGGGTACATTAGGTACCGTATTGGTATACATTTTCGGCATTTTCTTTATGCAACCCATGGGTCAAGGCTGGGCAGGATTAGGGCAGGATTTATCGTTGGCGGATTTGATGCTCATGTTGTGGTATTTGGGGCGATTCTGGGAGCCGCTGAACAACCTGTCCAACTTTTACAATTCGTTGCTTACATCAATGGCCTCGATAGAACGAATCTTTGAAATTATGGATACCCAGTCTGACATTCAAGATAAGCCGGACGCGCAGGATTTGCCCGAAATCACCGGCAGGGTGACTTTTGACGATGTGACCTTCAGCTATGATCCCGAAAAAGTAATCCTTAAGAATGTGAGCTTTGAAGTAGAGCCTGGACAGACTATAGCGCTGGTGGGGCCTACCGGGGCTGGCAAATCGACTGTGGTAAACCTGGTCAGCCGGTTTTACGACGTGCAGGGTGGCGCAGTAAAGCTGGATGGATACGACGTGCGGGATGTAAAGCTTCACTCTTTGCGCGAACAGATGAGCGTCATGATGCAAGACAGCTTTATATTCTCGGGGACTATCATGGATAATATTCGCTATGGCAAGCTGGATGCAACCGATGAAGAGGTTATTGAAGCGGCAAAAGCGGTTCACGCCCATGACTTTATCCTGAATATGGAAAAAGGCTATTTTACCGAAGTGAACGAACGTGGTTCGTCGCTATCGGTGGGGCAAAAACAGCTGATCTCTTTTGCGCGGGCGCTGCTGAATGATCCTAGAATTTTGATTCTGGATGAAGCCACTTCGTCAATCGACACCCACACCGAAATTCTAATCCAAAAGGCGCTGGATGTGCTCTTAAAGGGGAGAACCAGCTTTGTGATTGCCCACCGCTTGTCCACGATACGCAATGCAGATTGCATCATGGTGATTCAAGACGGGCACATCGCCGAAGCTGGCACCCATGAGGAATTGGTGGAACTGGAAAACGGACATTATCGCGGTTTGTACGAAGCCCAGTATAGGTTCCTGTACGAAAACTAAAATGTAATTATGCCTTAACCTTTCAGGACAGCGGTTGAAAGTTTGTTGTTCTGAAAGGTTTTTTGTGCGAACTATGATATAATTATTTTGAAAGTTTTCGATATAAAAAAGATGTAAAAACTGATAACATAGAAAGATATGATTGAATTTCATATGCTGGGATTTTGTGCAACTGAAATATGGCGTATCGTGCCATGAATTTTCAAATATAGGAGTACAGTGATTTGGCAAAACTTTATTTTCGATACGGAGCCATGGGCTCCAGCAAAACGGCTAACGCCATTATGGTGCGTTACAATTATATTGAACGGGGACAAAGGGTGCTGGTGCTAAAACCGCAGTTGGATAGCCGGGATGGCGAGAGGATTATCCGTTCGCGCTCGGGACTTTCTGCGCCCTGCGCTTACGTGGAAGAACTGAGCGAATACAATCCGGAAAATTACGATTGCATAATCGTTGACGAGGCTCAGTTTTTGACCGAGGTTCAGGTTCAACAGCTGGTGGACATTGTAGATTGCCATAATGTGCCGGTTATTGCCTATGGATTGCGTGCCGATTTTCGCGGGGAACTGTTTGAGGGCAGCCTGTGGCTTTTGAGCTGGGCCGACAGCATCGAAGAGGTTAAAACCGTATGCTGGTGTGGCCGAAAGGCAACCTTTAATACTCGGGTGCACGATGGCAGAGTGGTTCGCGAAGGAGAACAGATTTTGCTGGGCGGGGACGATTCGTACAGTAGTTTATGCCGAAAGCATTGGCGCTTGGGACAGCTGGGGCCGGAAAGGCCCGATGAACGAGAGGAATTGGGAATTTGATCAAGTTGGAGCAAATTACGGAAAACAAAAAGCAATATTTGGATCTATTGCTGCTAGCCGATCCAAATGAAAGCGCTGTGGACGCTTACTTGCCCGAAGGCGAGGTATTTGTGCTTAAGCGCGAAGATAATGTGTTGTGTCAAGCGGTGCTGACAGGGCGAGATGATGGTCAGTTGGAGCTTAAAAACTTGGCGACGCCCGAAGAGCACCAATGCAAAGGATTTGCGGGCAACTTAATCGCGCGGCTCATTACCCTTTATCAAAATGATTATGAATATTTGTATGTAGGAACCAGCAATCCGGCCTATTACGAAAAATTGGGTTTTCAATATGCCTATACGGTAAAAAACTTCTTTCTAGAGAACTATCCGGAACCCATAATAGACGGCGGCGTGCAGTGTATCGATATGATCTATTTGCGGCGTTCTATGCACTCTGCGACGGCGATTCAACAAATTCAAGCGGATTGTCCTTATATTGTTTGGACAGGCAAAGGGGCGTCCGTTGAGGACGCGGTCTGGAATTTATTGTTGGCAAACCATAGGTTAAAGACTTTTGAGCACAGTTTAAAAGTAATGAATACAGTCAAGCAGATTGCCCAACAATATTCTCTAAATGAGCATGAGCTTGCTTGCGCGGCGTTGCTCCACGATGTGAGCGCCATTATAAAGCGTCAGGATATGTTGACGTATGCCCGCCGTAACGGATGGATTTTGGAAACCTGCGAGGTAAAGCATCCGATTATTTTGCATCAAAAGTTTTCATCCATATTAGCGAAGGAGTGGTTTGGCATTGAAAACGAGGAAGTTTTGCAAGCGATATCTTGTCATACCACGTTGAATGATGCTCCTTCGGCCTACGATTTGGCCTTGTTCATAGCCGATAAACTGGCTTGGGATCAAGAAAGTATGCCGCCGTTTAAAGATGAAGTAGAGGAGGCTCTTGACCGATCGCTAGAATGTGCTGCGTTGGCTTATATACGCTATGCGCTCAACCATGGCATGATCTTAGATCCGCATCCCTATCTATTAGCTACGCAAAAATATATGGAGCGTAGTTGTGGCCGGAACTAGTTACATATGCTCCAAATCCATCAAATAACATAAAATCATAATAAAAAAGGGTTATCGCTAAAGCGTTGCGATAATCCTTTTTTATGGCGGGAAGAGAGTGCTAAAGGTCAGACAAGAACTGTTCAATGCGTTGTAACGCTATTTTTATGTCCTCGGTAGCGGTTGCATAAGAACAACGGATGTGATTCCTGCCGCATTCCCCGAAGGCCGAACCGGGCACACAGGCAACCTTGCGTTCAAACAACAGCCGTTCGCAGAAATCTTCGCTGCTCAGTCCAGTGCTTGATATGTTGGGAAACACATAAAACGCGCCCAACGGCTCAAAACAGTCTAGACCCATTCGGTTGAATGCTTCTACCATTAACCGCCTACGCCGGTCATAAACCCTACGCATTTTGGATATGTCCTCATAGTTGTTTACTGCGCCGCTTTCCAAAGCTTCCAAGGCTGCGTATTGACCTGGCGTTGGAGCGCACAACATGGTAAACTGGTGAATTTTGCACATAATTTGTGCCAGCGGTGCGGGTGCACAAGCAAAACCGATGCGCCAACCGGTCATTGCGAAAGCCTTTGAAAAGCCGTTTAGGGTAATGGTTCGCTCCCACATGCCGGGCAAACTGGCAAAAGAAACGTGTTGTAAATCGCCGTAAGTGAGCTCGGCGTAAATCTCATCGGAGATTACGATGATATCGGTACCGCGCAAGACTTCGGCCAAGGCCTCCAAATCGGCTTTTTCCATAATGGCCCCGGTAGGGTTGTTGGGATAGGGCAGGATAAGCGCTTTGGTGCGCGGCGTGATAAAATTTCTTATAGCCTGGGCGGTCAGCCGAAATTGACTAGAGGCATCGGTGGGTACACCTACGGGGATACCGCCGGCAAAGATTACACCTGGGCGGTAGGATACATAGCTGGGTTCAGGAATAAGCACCTCATCGCCCGGCTCAATCAAAGCGCGTAGCGCCAAATCAATTCCCTCACTCGCCCCCACGGTAACAAGAATTTCCTTGAGCGGTTCATATTTTACTTGAAAGCGGCGTTGCATATATAGCGCCAGCTCTTTGCGCAGCTCGGGCATTCCCCAGTTGGATGTATAATGAGTGTGTCCCTTGGAAAGAGAGTAAATTGCAGCGTCGCTGTAACGCCATGGCGTTACAAAATCGGGTTCGCCGACCCCTAAGGAAATGGCGTCCTTCATTTCGCTGGCAATATCAAAAAATTTTCGAATGCCGGAAGGGGGCACATCAGCTACGCGGCGGCTAATGATGGAGTCATAATTCACAGTGAAATCACCAGCCGATCCTTATTCGCACGTTCTTCGAAGATTACGCCTTCGGACTTGTATTTTTTGAGGATAAAGTGTGTGGCTGTGGACAATACATGTTCGACGGTGCTTAGTTTTTGGGCTACGAACATTGCCAGCTGTTTCATGGACTTGGCATCTACGATCACCATGAGGTCGTAAGCGCCGGACATGAGGTAAACAGAGCTTACCTCGTCGAACCTGTAGATACGCTCGGCGATGGCGTCGAATCCTTCGTCGCGCTGAGGGGTGACCCGTACTTCGATCAGCGCTTGAACTAGTTCGGCGTCTACCTTGTCCCAATTGATGAGCGCGGGATATTTGACGATGATTTTATCATCTTCCAATTGTTTAATAACTTTTATAATATCTGCCTGGGGGCGATTGGTCATGATTGCTATTTCTTCAGGCGTGCTGCGCGCATCGTTAAACAGTATCTCCAGAACCTCATTTTTTAGATCCATAAACATGTAACTCCTTCTTGATTGTTTTTTATATCATAAAAGACTTTTTGCAAAAGCACAAGGGCTAAGAGGCAAAACCGTTGCAGGCCGACTTGGAAAACTATGCTTTGGGCGGAGGGCGAGTTGCAGAAGGCAACCCATATATTGGTGTTGGGCTTGCTCAAATGACGGATGTGGAGTTGAAGATTTGGTGTGTGCTTTAAATAAAAGCTTCGGAATGAAAAAGTTGAAAAAGAGAAGGAATATCCCGATAACTTTCAAAAAAATGCTCTTGAAGCGATATACGGCCGCCATCGACAAAGGATAGCGGCCTACGAAAAGGTAAGAGGCGGAGTTGAAATGGAAGAAGACGATTGAGGATTGACGTGAGTAAGGAGGACGGAAGGATAGCAGATCAGGTTGTAGAACGATCCGGATAAAAGAGTGTTCCATCTCCCATTTGGTAGTAACCATTTTTGTGTTGGTATTTTATGGTGGGATATACGTAGAAAGGGCCTGTTGAGGTATAGATAAGAAGTTCCGCTTGCCAGTTAAGTTCATCGGGGAATTTTGAGGTGTAGTCCGAGTTGGAATCAATTGCATTAAATGAAGCTAAGTTGTCGGCAACAGGAAGGCGAAGCGAAGTTGGAACTTCTTTTCCTAAAGATATCACCAGAATGATGCGGGTGGATTCTTTGGGTTTTAGAATGAATGGGAGCATAGTTGTGTCGATGGGAATCTCGGTTGTGGAATTTCTTTTTGGGTCGCTTCTTTGAACCCAGACCGCTGTTGATGCATATTTTTGAGTTGGATACTCTTTCTTATCCCTATCCATGACTGTGATTTCTGCGATTAACTGAGGCAAATCTGAATAATTTTTCAGTGTACTTTCGATTATTAGCATAAATTGTCCATCTTGCCTAAAACAGCTATATGTTGGATACTTGAGTCCTAGAGGATCAGTCCTCACGATTCTTTTGCGAATGAATGAAATGAAAAGAAATGCGACGAGAAGCAAACAGGCTACTTCGATGAACTGCCAAAATCTATAGGTAAGGGCAACTGTAGTCTCATGAACGAAGTTATACATGCACTACATCCTCCATAATTATGCGTTGTAAGAATGATCCATATTTGCACAGAATACAAAAAAAGAACGAAAAGGTTGCGTTGGAGGGCTCAATTTATGTATTTAAATGGACAAAAGGGTGTGCTGTCTGCTATCTGGTAGTACCCATCCGTATGTTGGAATGTCATGGTTGAGGAGATGTGAAAGGGTTTCGTCGATGTATAGACAAGCAGCTCCGTTGTCCAGTCGAGCTCATGGCGGAATTTGGGAACATTGTTTGAATCAAAGGCGAGCGCATCAAATGTATTTATACTGTCGGCTATAGGAATCTGAAGGGAGCTTGGGATGCTCTTTCCCAAACATATTACCTGAAGTATGCGAGCGGATTCCTTAGGCTTGATGATGAGGGGGAATGAGGTTGTATCAATAGAAACCGTGCTTGTGGGCTCTTTTTGTGGGTTATGTCTGTCGATCCACACTGCAGTTGATGTGTATTTTTGAGCCGAGTACTCTTTTTTAGCATCATCTACAACCGCTATGCCTATGATCGAAAGTGGCAACTCAGAACAGTTTTCAAGTGCACCTTCGATCAATAACATGATTTGTTCATCTTGCATGAAGCAGTTGTATATAGGGGCTTTTAACTCTAAAGGAGCCTGATTTGCGCGATCCTTAGCATTTTGAGCAAACAAGAAACACAAAGCCAGTACAAAGACAACAAATATAAGAAAAAAGAGAGCCTCCATAAATATAGCCTCCGTATCCGCGCATTATGAAATGAGAGAAAACAAAAAAATGATACCATAAAGTAGGGAGAAAAGAAAGTGAAAGAGCGGGATGGGGAAGTGCGTGTAA
>CAYFTL010000020.1:0-39556 GCA_964346145.1 uncultured Oscillospiraceae bacterium
CTAGTAAAAACGCAATCATTTATAGCTGTTCATTTAGGCGAGCACCAATTGCCAAGCAATGAATCATGGTCGGTTTACGCCGGGATTCGCCTCAGCCATTTCGGGCCTTTTCCATACAAAACGATAGCCGCCGCCAGAGTCAAAATAGCAATAGCGCCAAACGCAACCCACAGAGCCGCCGCCATCCCCCACCCGATGGCTTTGTAACTTAAAAAGCCCGCCAACAGTATGGGTGCAAAACCCAATAGCATAGAAACCAATACAGCCATCCCTTGCTTGACCACCGCAACCTCATTTTTCCACTCCATCTTAGGCAGCCATAGATTGGCCATTAGGCCTGTAATGCTCATATAGGCCGCAAAAATGCAAGCAACCGCAAGCGCGAACAACACCTCTTGCACAGACAACTTAAATGCGATGCCGATTACTGCCGCAGATAACACGGTGGGAAACGCCATAACCACAAAGGAAAAGAATGTTTTTACAGCAAGCAACTCCCGCTCCGGTATGGGCAGACTTTTTATTATCCAAAATCGGCTGCCTTCCATCGAAATGCTGCTGGCCGATATGTTACACGTCGACAAGAAAAAGCAAAGCATCAAAGGGATCAACAAAGGCAAGAAAGTCCTTACATAGCTGCCAACTATAGGGATGGACAAAAAACTCATCAGCTTATCTCCACCCACTACCACAGCCGCCAGAGAAAGCGCAACCATCATGAGCAATCCCATCGACGAATTAACCACATACACAGCACTGGCAAAATACATGCGCGCTTCTTTCTTAAACAATGCCCAGAAAGAGAATCCTTCGTTTAAAGAGCTTAATTTGTATTGCCCCTTGCTCCGCACAGCGGTCAATCTGGAATTGATGGAGTTAAATACACGGGCGATCAACCAGCCAAATGCTAAAAACGCAAGCACCGAAACCCCGGCAAATAGTGCAAACGACATCATATCCCCTTCGAGTAGTACATTGGCCAGCAGTTTAATCGGCGGATATATCCGGGAAAAAGAATCCATTAGCAATGATTCAATACTCTGTCCAATCAATCGGATGTCTTTTTGCATGAAAAAGCCAATGGACATGCTACCCAAAGCTAGTGCAGAAGTTAAGACGATCACAATCAGATTGGCAAAGCGCAACCTTGAAGCGGCCGCCTGAACAATCGTGCCTACAATGGTGCCCAGCACAACCGGTATCAGCGGAACCACAAGCACGATCACAAAATAAACGATATAAAAAGATATCGCAGGATAGGCAAAAAAACCATAGACAACCGCAAAAGGAATCATCAGGGTTATCGCTGCAATCAACTCATACACGTACAACAACAGCATGCGGCTGGCAACCACGGCCGTGATGGAAACCGGAAGAGCCAGCGTAAAGTCGTCATCCTTGAAAGCAAACAGAGTTCCAGGAGATTTGGTGATTGAAGTGATCACAGCCAAAATACTGGTTAGTGCCACGCCCAAAATTGGAACGAGCTTAATCTGGCCGATGCTGTTTAACCCATAAGCAAAGAAAAATACATAAGAACCCACAACTCCCATGATTAGCAGGTACAAAAGGCCGGCTCCCAACACAATAAGCGGTTTGAGCCACTTGCTCCTGCGCGATGTCCAGTTGCGCACCTTGTGTATCCCATAGATTCCTTCCAGCTGCAGTTTCAACAAAAGCCATGTGTTACGCATTTTCCACCAACTCCAAAAATACATTTTCCAAGCTATTGTTTCCCCGAACCTCTTCCATGGTACCCGTGGCCTGCAGCTTTCCACCCCGAATGATCGCAACCTTGTTGCACAACTTTTCCGCCACTTCCAGCACATGGGTCGAAAAGAACACCGCTCCACCCTGCTGACACAATTCAAACATCATCCGCTTAACTTCGTGCACGGCAGATGGATCTAAGCCCACGAACGGCTCATCCAGCACCAATAGCTTAGGTTGATGCATAAACGCGCCTATCAGCGACAGCTTTTGTTTCATGCCATGGGAATAACTAGAAATAGGATCACCCAAATTGTCTATCAGTCCGAAATCTCCGGCGTACTTGCCGATGCGTTCGGTTCGAAAATTCGAATCCAGCTTGTAAATATCCGCCAGAAAATTTAAATAGCGAATCCCGGTCAGATACCCATATAACTCAGGGTTGTCGGGCACATAGGCCGTAATCTTCTTGCAGGCCAACGGCTCGGTGCGCACCGAGTGTCCGTCGATCGTAATTTCGCCCTCGTCAAAGTCCATAATGCCAACCACGGCGCGCAAGGTTGTGGTTTTTCCGGCGCCATTTTGGCCTATAAAACCAAAAATATCTCCAGCGGAAACCGTCAAATTCAGGTTGTCCACCGCGCGCTTCCCACCCTTATACGTTTTTGAAAATCCATTAATTTTTAACATCACTATCCCCTTTCTACTATGTTGAGAATATTATAACAAATTGCACCACAAATATCTTTATAAAAGCACAAAAACCGCAAAATGCGGTTTATAATGTCAAGATCATCGCCTATCAATTTACTATAACTCAATTTCCTCAAAAAGTGTATCCGCCCTGCCCGACAAGCGCACGACGCTGCGCACACCCATTTCTTTAAGCTTACACACCGCGTCCGAAAAATGGTCGTCCAAAAACCGGGCGTCATGGCAATCCGAGCTGACGATCAGCGGCACCCCCAGCTCCTTTAGGCACCAAATCCCATAATCGTTTGGATAAAAACCCGGGAAATATCCTCGCGTCCATCCACCCGTATTGACCTCCACCACAGCCCCGGTCTTGGCAATTCTTTCACACACGTCCTCTTGAATCTTTCGATACGCCCGGGACGATTCATCAAAATAGCGGTTCTCTGCATTGTACTTTCGCAGCAAATCCAGGTGACCGACAATCTGAGGCCGTTCTTTTTCAATGTAATCGACAAACGCGCCGTAATAATTACTCGCAAAGGCGATCCCATCATTGGCAAAATCCCGTTGCACGCACTCGTCGACTTGGTCCCTCGGTCCGTCTACCGCACAAAATCCCTCAGCCGTTTTTACATAATGCGCCGATCCAAGCACATAATCATAGTCTTCTTTGTTTATGTGCGTATATGCGTCGGCCTCAATCCCAAGCCAAATCCTTATGGCATCCGTCTGTGCCTGGGCCTTTCGCACGGCAGCAATATACTTTATCATTCCCTGTTTGCGCATCGGGTATGATTCGTCAAACGATTGATAAGCGTGGCCCGAAAACCCCAAGCTGACAAACCCTTTTTGAATTGCAGCGTCCACCATTTCTTGCACGGTCGATTTGCCGTCGCAAAAAATCGTGTGAGTGTGGGGGTTGGATCGAATTACATTCATTATTGCATGCGCTCCTGTTTTACCTTGTGGTCGATCACGTGCCGCTTAGCCAACTCATCTTGAACCTCTTCCATACCGATTCCCGCTTCAGCCATCATCACCAGCACGTGGTAAGCCAAGTCAGCCACCTCGTATATTGTCTCTTTCTTGTCCTGTTTGGTCGCCGCAATGATCACTTCGGTGCACTCTTCCCCCACCTTCTTCATGATCTTATCCATTCCCTTGTCAAACAGGTAGGTGGTATAAGAGCCTTGCTGGGGATTCTCTTTTCGCCCCTTAATCAATTCAAACAGGGCATCCATAGAAAAGGGATTCACTTCATCGCTGACAAATAACAGCTCCTCAAAACAGCCGTCGCTACCCAGGTGGCACGCCGGTCCCGCTTTAATCACTTCAACCACCAAAGCGTCGCCATCGCAGTCGGCATAAATCGAAACGATCTTCTGCGTATTGCCCGATGTTTCTCCCTTGCGCCAAAGCTGCTGGCGGCTTCTGCTGTAAAAGCATGTGCGCCCTTCCGCTATACTGATCTCCAAACTTTCCTGGTTCATATAAGCCAGCGTCAGCACTTTTTTGCTGTAGTAATCCTGTACAACCACCGGAATCAAACCGTTTTGATCAAATTTTATATTGTAGGTCATTCCATTCTCCCCTTTTACAAACGCACATCAACACCATTTTGTTGTAAAAACTGCTTTAAAGGGTTAATTTCCACCTCTTTAAAATGGAAAATAGACGCCGCAAGCCCGGCATCAATCCCTTCAAGTTGAAAAAGATCCACAAAATCCTGCATCTTCCCGGCGCCGCCCGAGGCAATGATCGGAATCTTTACGCAGGCAGCCACCGCAACAAGCATTTCAAGGTCAAATCCGTTTCTAACGCCATCGGTATCAATGGAGTTGACCACCAACTCCCCTGCCCCTGCTCCCTCACCGCGCTTTGCCCATTCCAGCGCATCAATCCCCGTATCTTCCCGCCCACCGCGGGCAAACAAATGAAACGTGCCATTTACCCTTTTTACATCCATCGACAAAACAACGCACTGGTTGCCATACTTGCGCGCCGCCCGGCCGATGATCTCAGGATCCTTAATCGCTCCCGAATTGACCGACACCTTGTCGGCCCCGCAGCCCAGCACCCTTTCAAAATCGTCCAGCGTGTTTATGCTGCCCCCTACCGTGAGCGGAATAAAAACTTCCTTCGCCACCCTCTCCAATACGTTTGTAAAAAGTGGCCTGTTTTCTATCGATGCCGTAATATCATAAAAAACCAACTCGTCCGCGCCGGAATCATTATAATATTTGGCCAGCTCAACGGGATCATCCACATCCTGTATCCCTTCAAAATTAACGCCCTTCACCACACGGCCGTTGCGCACATCCAAACACGGAATAATCCTCTTGGTAATCATGCTTCTTCCTCCTGCCCTGCCAATTCAATCGCACGGCGAAGCGACAGCTTGCCATCGTACAACGCCTTACCCAATATGGCTCCATATACGCCAATCCGTTTCAGCTCGGTAATTTCCCTTTCAAATGTAACCCCTCCGCTGGCAATCAGCTGAAGTCCAGGAATCTCGACCAGTTGCCGGTAAACCTCCAGATTGGTACCGCTCAAGCCGCCATCTTTGCTAATATCGGTGTAAATAATGGTTTTAACGCCATCCCGAACCAATTGCTCGCAAAAATCTATGGATTTCGTCTGGGTGATCTCTTTCCAGCCGTTGATGGCCACACATCCATCCTTGGCGTCTACCCCCACCGCAATGCGATCGGGGTATTTTCGGGCCATCTCCTGCACAAATCCGTAATCGGTCACAGCCACCGTGCCCAATATCACCCGCGCCACGCCCAAATCCAGATACGTCCGAATCCGTTGTTCATCCCGAATGCCCCCGCCAACTTCGGTGATCAACTTGCTCTGGCGAACAATTTTCCGAATTGTATCGATATTCACCAGTGCTCCATCCTTGGCGCCGTCCAAATCCACCACGTGCAAGTGGCTTGCACCCTGGCTTTGAAAGGCCAGCGCAGCCTCCACCGGCTGCTGCTCGTACACCGTCATTTTGTCGTAATCTCCCTGGTACAAGCGCACGACTTTTCCATTGCGCAAATCTATCGCCGGCAAAATATGCATGATGCCACACCACTCCTCATCTTTAAAGCTCCATAAAGCCCTTCAGCAACCTAAGACCCGTTCCTCCACTCTTTTCCGGATGAAACTGCATCCCGTAAACATTGCCCTTTCTCACTACCCCCGGCACTTTAGTTCCGTACTCTGAGCTGCCCAGCACAAAGGAATCCGCGCAGACAGCATAATAGGAATGGACATAATAAACGTATTCATCGAATTTTAAGTGAGCAAACACCGGATCGCTTTGGTGGACCGATAGCCTGTTCCACCCCATGTGGGGCACCTTCAGCCCAAAGCCGGCTTGCGATTTCAGCTCGCGAACCTGTCCCGGAATAAGCCCCAGCCCTTTGCGCAAACCGTATTCAAGCCCTTCTTCAAACAAAAGCTGCATCCCAAGGCAAATCCCCAGTATTTTTTTGTTTGCTCGGGCTTGTTCCTTGAGCACATCTGCAAGCCCGGTGGCCTCAAGCCTTGCCATTCCATCGCCAAACGCACCGACCCCCGGCAAAATAATCCTGTCGGCCCGCTCAATTTGCTCCGAATCGCTGGTGATAACCGACTCCATGCCGATCGCTTCTAGCGAACTCGAAAGGGAAAACAGATTCCCGATTCCGTAATTCACAATCGCTACCATACTTTTTACAGAGCACCTTTCGTGGATGGAATTTCGTCTGCATATTGGGCGTCGATAGCGACGGCCTGGGCAAAGGCACGTCCCGCCGCCTTAAACATCGCCTCGATAATATGGTGACTATTTTCTCCGGACAGCTGCCGAATGTGAATGGTCGCTTTGGCCGCGCGGGCTAATGCCAAAAAAAATTCTTTGACCAACTCGGTATCAAAGCTTCCCACCTTTTCAGAAGGAATCTGTGCCGAATATTCCAAGTGTGGCCTACCGCTAAAATCTACCGCGCAAAGGATGAGCGCTTCGTCCATCGGCAATAAGAAGCTGCCGTAGCGCACAATTCCTTTGCGGTCCTTCAACGCCTCATCAAACGCTTGACCCAGCACAATCCCTATGTCCTCCACCGTGTGATGAAAATCCACGTGCACATCCCCGGTACAGTTTGCATACAAATCAAACCGGCCATGGCGCGCGAACAAATCCAGCATATGGTTCAAAAATCCACAGCCAGTGTCGTTGGCATAGCGGCCGCGCCCGTCCAGGTTCAACTGCAGTTCTATGCGCGTTTCGGTGGTTTCCCTATTAATCAATGCCTTGCGCACAATTTTACACCTCGCTTAATATATCTTTTGTGCATTCAATCAGCTTATCCATCTGCTGGCGGGTTCCAACCGTAATGCGTACATAATTGGCAATTTTCTCAGGTTTAGCAAAGTGCCTCACCAATATCCCCCGTTGCTTAAGCTTCATATAGTATTCATGCCCCGAAATTCTATCGTGGCTAGCAAACAAAAAATTGGTTTTGGAATCGGTTAGTTGAAATCCCAGTGCAGCAAGCTGACTTCGGCTCTCTTCCCGGGTTTTAATTATTTCTTTTCTGCACTCTTCAAAATATGCAACGTCTTCCACCGACTTGGTTCCAGCTACCATGGTCAGCCGGTTAACGTTATAAGGATTAAACGAAAACTTAATCCGATTTAGATCCGCAATAATGTCGGCGTGCCCGATCCCCACCCCCAACCGCGCTCCGGCCATTGAACGGGATTTCGAAAAGGTCTGCACCACCAGCAAATTATCGTATTGATCAATCAGAGGCACACAAGTTTGCGCGCCGAAATCCACATAAGCTTCATCCACCAACACAATGCTGTCTGGATTGGCCTTGACAATCTCTTCTATCTGTTGCGCCGAAAGCGCTAGCCCGGTGGGCGCATTGGGGTTGGCAATCACGATATTGCGCCCACAATCCAAATAGTCGCGAATGTCGATCGAAAAGTCTTCTCGCAGTGGAATCGCCTTGGCGTTTGCAATGCCAAACAGCGCCGCATAAACCGGATAAAACCCGTAACTGATTTCCGGATAGCACACCGATCTTTCCTCATCACAAAAAGCCTGAAAGAAAAAGGCCAACACTTCATCCGATCCGTTGCCCACAAATAGCTGGCTGCGTTCCACCCGATGGTATCTGGCCAACGCATCGGCCAATTCTTTGCATTCCGGATCGGGGTAAAGGTTTAAGGCTCGCGCTCTACCTTCTCCACTCAGCGCCTCAATTATGCCCGGCGCCGGCGGGTAGGGACTTTCATTGGTGTTGAGCTTGATATATTGCTTGTCTTGGGGCTGTTCCCCGGGCACGTACGGGGCAATCCTTTGCATGCGCTTCGTCAAAAACCGGCTCACAGCTTGGCCTCCTCACCGAAACGAACGGCCACCGAATTGGCGTGGCCCTGCAGCCCTTCCTGCAACGCAAAGCGAATTACGTGCTCCTTGTCTTGGGCCAGCGCGGCTTCCGAATAGTAAAGGAAAGATGACTTCTTCACAAAATCGTCCACCGAAAGGGCAGAAGAAAACCTCGCCGTTCCATTTGTGGGCAATACATGGTTGGGTCCTGCAATATAATCGCCAAGCGCTTCGGGCACATTCTTTCCCAAGAAGACCGAACCGGCATTGCACACCAAATTGAGCAGCGCAAAGGGTTCCTCCACGCAAATCTCCAAGTGCTCCGGCGCAATCATATTGCTGATTTCAATCGCCTGTTTTATGCTGTCCACCAGGATGATCTTTCCGTTCGCATCGACGGATTGACGGGCAATCTCGCTGCGCGCCAGCCGCGGAATCTGCCTCTCCAGCTCGGTTTGTACCTCTTCCGCCAACTTTTTGCTGTCGGTTACCAACACCGCAGCAGCCAGCGGATCGTGCTCGGCCTGAGACAACAAGTCCGCAGCCACAAATGCCGGATTACAGCTCTCATCGGCAATCACCAAAATCTCGCTGGGACCGGCAATCATATCTATGTCCACCAAGCCGTAAGCGCGCCGTTTTGCGGTGGCCACATAAATATTGCCCGGCCCTACAATTTTGTCCACCTTGGGCACGCTTTGGGTGCCATAAACCAGGGCTGCCACCGCTTGCGCACCGCCCACCTTGAAAATTCGATCAACACCCGCCACGCTTGCCGCAGCCAAAATATGGTCTGCAACCTTTCCTTCCTTGTCGGGAGGCGTAACCATGATAATCTGATCCACCCCGGCCAGTTTAGCGGGAATCGCGTTCATCAGCACGGAAGAAGGATAACTCGCCGTCCCCCCGGGCACATAAATGCCCACCCGCTTAAGCGGTAGCACCCTCTGCCCCAGCACCACGCCCTCCCGTTCGGTTACCACGTAATCGCTTCGCACTTGGCGTTTGTGATAATTTTCAATATTGGCGGCTGCAAACTTCAGCGTTTGCAAATACTGTTCACCGGTCCGGTCGATCGCCTGCGCAACTTCCTCGGACGTAACTTCTATGCCCTCCAGCTCACATCCGTCAAACTTCAATGAAAACTCTTTTAAAGCCTGGTCGCCGCGCTTGCGCACATCAGCCATAATGTCGGCTACCACCGCCTCTATATCGTCGTTTTGCTGAAGATCTCGGTTAAATATGTCCTCTGGATTCATTTTTTTGTAATCATACAATTTAATCACCGACGATTTCCTCCTTCAACAAGCTCAACAACCGTTCAATGGTGTCATTCTTAAATTTATAACTGGATTTGTTGGCAATAAACCGGGCGCTAATTTCCAAGAAGCTGTTGCGCACTTCCAGTTTGTTTTCCTTAAGGGTTGCACCGGTTTCCACTATGTCCACAATCACGTCGCTCATGCCTAGTATCGGCGCCAGCTCTATAGAACCATTCAGTTTGATCAGCTCAATCTCCCGATTAATAGACTGGTAATAGCGCTTAGCAATGTTGGTGTATTTGGTCGCCACCCGCAGCACGCTGTCCGGCTCCTCTTTAAAACCCACCGGCGCAGCTACCGCCATTTTGCACTTGCCCAAATTCAAATCTAACAGCTCATATACGTCGGATTCGTCTTCCAGCAATATGTCACGCCCGACCACGCCCACATCGGCCGCCCCATGTTCCACATATATCGCCACATCGGATGGCTTCACCAACAGATAGCGGACTCGGTTTTCCTCGTTGGTAAACACCAGCTTGCGGTTGTCTTCGTTGATAGATGGACAATCAAAGCCGATTTTCGAAAATAATTCATATACCTTATCGCCCAAACGACCTTTGGGCAAAGCAATATTAATCACCGTTGTCCACCTCCACGAATTGTCCATCCCGATAGTGCAGCCTTTTCTTGTAGCGAACATTGTCTCCCAAGCCACCTGCGCGCACGGTCATCCCCTCGCGGGTCAACTGCCACACCGCCTGAGCGAAACCGACCTCGTTCTGGCCGTCGTCGATCGCTAGAACATCCACGTCGTATGTGCGCTCCGCAGGATAATAACGGTTCAATCCATCCAAGTACAACGCAAAGCCTATCGCCTGCACATCTCGTGAAAACTTTTTGAGCAAATTGTCGTAACGCCCGCCCGAAAGCACAGCCTGCGGTACCCGTTTTACATACCCTTGAAATATAACCCCGGTGTAATAATCGATATCGTTGATGATCGAAAAATCAAGCCGTAGCTTTTGAGCGACGCCCAGCGCCTGCAACGCGGCATAAAGTCCTTCCAGCTCCTCAACTGCCTTGTACATAGCCTCGTTTACCGCCAGCGCCTTTGCGGTCTTGATCACTTCCTCAAAGCATCCGGACAATTCGGGCAACTTTTCCAAGCGCTCGGCATAAAAGGGAGAGATCTCCATTCGGTCGAGCGCCCTTTTTAACTCGTGACTATTTTTATGGCGCAAGAAATCCAACAAAATTTGGCGGTCGGAATCGTCGATCGCCAAATTGTCCAAAATTCCCGATATGTAACCCATATGGCCAATATCCAGCAGACAATCTTCGTCTATGGCCTCCAAACTCTTGACCGCCAGATGGATCACTTCGATGCTGGCATATCCATCGACCTTGCCCATGCATTCCAGCCCCATCTGGTTGATTTCCTTGTATTCTTGGGTCGCCCTGTTCAGCCTATATACATTTTCAATATAATAAAGCTTTTCGGTACTGTCGATCCTGGCCTTCGTGTTTTTCACGATGGACAGGGTAACATCGGGCTTCAATGCCAAAAGCTTTCCATCCAAATCATGAAAAGTAATTACGCTTTCATCTTTCAAAAAGCTTTTGTTGTCGGCGTACAGCTGATACTCTTCAAATTTCCGCATGCGGAATTTTTGGTAGTTCAAGCTTTCATATAACTGTCGCAACGCAAGAGTTACTCGCTCCTCTTTTTTAAGCCCGGCAATAAACTGCTCCAAACTCATTCGGTTCATCTCCACCCATAATTGATCATAAAGCCAATATAGCATACTTTATCGCTTTAGTCAACTACTGTGATGAAACAATCGATGCATTGCTATCATCCCCTATTTTGCTGTATGCGCCAAACCAGTCATTGCCCAATTCCGCAGGCAATCGCCCTTTTTCGTAACAATCCACCAGCAATGTTGCCAACCCCGGAATCCAAAATCCATTGTGCTCAGCATCCTGATGAACCACATTGCCATCCAAAGCCTTTGGCTTAGGACAACTGTGGTCGATCAATTCTATCGCTTCCGCATGGGCCAAGGCAGCCTCATAACTGCACGACGTTTCACCATGATTTCTAATTGCATCCAGCACATGCCAAACCTTGCCATAGCCATCGCTACGCACCTGGGCAAATCGCCTGCTGACCCGGCCGTCGTTGTATTGCGCCACCGGATAGCACAATCCACCGTCAATCCTGTCGCAAATTATGGTCGCTTTTTCGAACTTGTATTCGAATTTGGGTTCGATCACATGCCCGTAACCCGCAGCGTGGGATACCACAAACTGCACCGCAGCGCCGCTGTTCCCCTTACCTCTGAGTACCAACGTGTCGTACGTTTCAATCAGGTTAACGCGCAAGGCCTGAGCCTCCGCCGCCAACAACCGGTCGGCTGAACCCATCGAATCGCCCAGCAGCCAGAGCATATTCATCAGGTAATGGGCAGTCGCGTTGCTGGCCACGCTGTCGTTAACTGTGCGCCCGTCGGTATCGCGCTTCTTTCCCGCCCAACCCGATCCACGCTTGTAATATGCGGTGTTGCGCGGCCAAAGCACAATGCTGCTCATCTTTAGCGCCGCCCCAAATTCTCCGCTTAAAATGGCTTCTTTCAACTCCAACATTCCGGGTTCAAAGCACCACTGAAAACCCACCGCTCCCAGCTTGCCGAATTTGCCTCTCATCTCTTCCATCTGGCGGCCATCCAAGCTGCTGCCCGCGATCGGTTTTTCACACAGCACATGGCTGCCGTTTGCAAACGCGATATCGGACTGCTCCTTATGGAATTGAATGGGAGAGGATATCACAAGCAAATCAGCGCCAGACTGGGCATAAAACGCATTCAAATCCGGATACACGGGAATCCGCGCCTGCTTGATCCACTCTAGAACATCCGACTGGGGAGGGTTTGGATCTATCACCCCCACAAAACGGGCGTTGTGTTTTTTAGCGTTATCCAAAATTTCTTTTGCATACCCCTATGCATAGCCGCCGATACCCACCAGCGCAATGTCCTTTAAGCCTTCCATCAAAAGCTCCTCCTTACTATCAACAATCCCATCTTCAATCCTGATCCATGTAGCCGCCCTTCATGGGGGAAACTGCCTTTTCGGTAAACAGCTTAAGCGCGCCTCGCTCTACCTTGCTTTCCGGTCTGCGCCAGTTTTGCGCGCGCTCCTTCAGCAAAGCTTCCACTTCGGCCTCCGCCATCCTTTCGCCGTTTGCTCCAACGATATTGAGCCGGCGCGCAGCAATATCAATTTCTATCAGATCGCCTTCCTCCACCAGCGCAATCGGCCCACCGGAAGCAGCTTCAGGCGATATATGCCCGATTACCGGGCCACGGGATGCACCCGAGAATCGCCCGTCGGTGAGTAGGGCAATCGAGGCTGACAATTCGGCATCAGAGGAAATGGCCTCGGTAGTATAAAACATTTCGGGCATGCCGCTGCCCTTAGGCCCTTCATAGCGTATAAATACCGCGTCCCCCGGTTTAATCTGTTTGTTGAGTATCGCGTCTATGGCCGCCTCTTCGCTGTCAAACGGGCGGGCGCGTAGCAACGCGCTGTGCATGGCCTTGGGCACCGCGGTGTGTTTGACCACTGCGCCTTGGGGCGCAAGGTTGCCTTCCAAAATGGCAATCGCACCGTCACTGCCGATGGGGTTGTCAAAGTCGCGAATGATGTCGGTGCGTTTTAATTCCCTCTGCGCCAAATGTCGCTCGCACAGTTTATAGTACTCACTCTGCTTTAGCTCCTCCAAGTTTTCGCCTACTGTTTTTCCGGTGACCGTCATCGCGTCCAAATGCAATACGCTGCGCAGCTGTTGCATAATGGCAGGAACACCCCCTGCATAGTGCACAAATTCCGCCGGCCATGTACCTGTTGGGCGAATATCCAGCAAATAATGTGCGTTTTTGTGCAATTTATCGAAGGTTTGTGCGGAAATCTCAAGCCCAAATTCGTGGGCTATTGCAGGCAAATGCAACAACGCATTGGTGCTACCCGATATGGCCGCATGAACCATAATCGCATTCTCAAAAGAATCCATCGTCACGATATCCCGGGCGTTCAAACCATTTTTAGCCAACCACAAGACTTGCTCCCCGACTCTGTAGGCGGCATCGCGAATCTGTTCGCCCTGCGCCGGCAAAAGGGCCGTGCCTGGTAACATCAGCCCCAATGCTTCGGCCATAATCTGCATGGTGCAAGCGGTCCCCATAAAGGAGCAGGCTCCGCAAGAGGGGCAGGCATTGTGCTTGTAAAAATCCAACTGCTCGCTGGTAATCTCCCCACGTTTTTCCATGGCGCTGTACTTTCCAATTTGTTCCAGCGTCAATAGGCCAGGCCCGGCCGGCATCACCCCACCAGTCGCTACGATTGAAGGAATATTCAACCGCCCAATTGCCATCAAATGAGCAGGTAACCCCTTGTCGCAGCTGGCGATAAATACACCGCCATCAAAAGGAGTCGCCTTTTCGTGAATCTCAATCATGTTGGCAATCATATCCCTGGATGTGAGGGAGTAGTTGATACCGTCGTGCCCTTGTGCCATTCCATCACAAATGTCGGTAGTAAAATAGCGTGCCGGGCGGCCTCCGCGGTTTCGAACGGCATCCGCAGCGCAGTTCACCAATTCAAACAAGTGGGCGCTCCCCGGGTGGCTATCCCCGAAGGTGCTCTCGATGATGATCTTGGGTTTTTCTAAATCCTCTATGGTCCAGCCCATCCCCATGCCCAACGGATCCATCTCAGGGGCAATTCCCCTAATATCCTGGCTACGCAAAACGATTCCTCCTTGCCTTTGTCGTCCATAAGGTTTATATGCTGTTTGTAATTATAACATTCTGCCGTGGCCTTTGCACACATAAAAAAACAGGCCGGAATCCACTTTCAGCCTGTTTTGCCATATTTTATTTGATGATACACTTTTTATAAGAGTTTTTAAACATCGGCATGATGGTTTAAAGCGCCGTAAGCAAGCCGTGGCGCAATAAATGCGCCACCGCACCCTCAATGGCGATCCTGCCATGGGCATAAGTCAACCCGCCTTGCAAATAAGCGATATACGGCTCGCGGATGGGCGCATCAGCACTAAGCTCTATAGAAGCACCGGCCACAAAAGTTCCGGCTGCCATAATCACTTCGTCTTGATACCCCGGCATTGCCCAAGGTTCGGGCAGCGCTTCGCTGTCCACCGGCGAAGCCATCTGTATGGCCTGCACAAACTTAATCAGCTTATCAGGGTTTTCAAAGCGTATTGCTTGAATAATATCGTTTCGGCCATCGTTTGCTTTGGGATGCACGTCCAGCCCGAAATTTTCAAACACTTTGGATGCAAGCACCGCAGTTTTGATCGCCTGGGCCACCGTATGAGGCGCCATAAACAGCCCTTGAAAGTAAGGACGATAGGTCGATTCGTTCGAGCCCACTTCGGCACCGATGCCCGGAGAGGTCAAGCGGTAGCTGATGCGCTCCATCAAATCCTTTTGCCCAGCAATATAGCCGCCGGTAGGCGCAATGCCGCCACCGGGATTTTTGATCAAAGACCCGGCCAGAATATCTACCCCCACGTCGCCCGGCTCTATCGCATCTGTGAATTCACCGTAGCAATTGTCCACCATCACACACACTCCTGGGTGCTTGGCGTGGACCGCTTTGACCGCACATTCAATTTGTTTAACCGAGAGGGAGGGACGCCAATCGTAGCCGCGGGAGCGCTGAATGAGCACCAGCTTGGTGTCCGCATCGATGGCCGCCAGCATCGCTTCAATATTTATGTCGCCGCTACCCAGCAGCTCAACCTGCTTATACCCTATGCCGAATTCTTTTAGCGAACCTTCCCCCGGCTTGGTCTCGGCGATGCCGATGACTTGCTCTAGCGTGTCATAAGGTTTGCCGGCTGCCGAAACCATATTATCGCCCGGGCGCAGTATTCCGTATAGGCAAAGCGCCAGCGCATGGGTACCCGATGCAATCTGGGAACGAACCAGCGCCGCTTCACAGCCCAACACCTGGGCGAACATGGAAGATAAGTTGTCCCGGCCTATATCTTCATAACCGTAGCCGGTAGAACCCGAAAAATGCCTGTAGGAAATTCTATGCTCTTGAAATGCGCGCAACACTTTCCGTGTATTGATCCGCTCAATTTCATCTATCCGTGCAAAACTGCTTGCACATTCGTCCTCCGCCTTCTGAACCAGCTGATATACTTGTTCTGAAACCTGCGGCATGGGCACACTGTTCATGGAAATGCTTCCTTCCTGTCGTAAAATTATAATGGCTTATGGGTATCCACCTTGTATATAGCGCACATTTCATCAGCAATCGCTTTTGAGGTCTTGCCGCTACCTTCAATCCAATTGATCCGTTCATCCCGGCGAAACCAGGTGAGTTGGCGCTTGGCGTAATTTCGAGAAGCTTGCTTAATCAATTCGACCGCTCGTTCCATGGAGATTTCCCCTTCCAGCGCCCAAACCACCTCTTTGTAGCCGATAGCTTGCATGGCCGTAGAATCCTTTTTAAATCCATCTTTTACCAAGGATTGTACTTCGGCCACCAATCCCTCTTCCATCATTTGATCCACTCGGTCATCAATGCGTTGGTAAAGTCGCTCTCTTGGATAGTCGATGGCAAACGCCACCACATCAAAGTCCAGCTCCAGCTTTTTATCCTCTTCCGCCAGCTGGCCGATGGTCTTTCCGGTTAATGTATAAATTTCTAAAGCCCGGATTACCCGGCGGGTATCATTCGGATGAAGCCTAGCAGCCGATTCCGGATCCACCGCCGTCAGCTGCTCATGCAACCGTTTTCGCCCATCGGCTTCATCGGCCACGTTTTCCAGGTGCCGGCGCAAGGCCTCATCCCTTTTTTGGCTGGCGAAACCCATCGGCTTTGTCACCGCGTCTATATACAGTCCGGTACCGCCACACAAAACGGGGACTTTGCCCCGCGCATGAATATCTTTAATAACCTCTAATGCCAACTCCCGATACTCGGCCGCCGAAAAGATGTGATCCGGCGCAGCAATGGACAGCAAATGGTGCGGTACCTGCAGCTGTTCTTTTTTGGTTGCCTTAGCGGTACCAATGTCCATCCCCTTATACAGCTGCATGGAGTCGGCTGAAATTACTTCCCCGCCCAGCAGCTTGCATAACTCTATCGCAGCGCTGCTCTTTCCCGAAGCCGTAGGCCCCGCAAGTACAAGAACTAAAGGTTTAGACATGTTATCCTCCGATTACTGTATTCGCTTAAAGTGTCGTTCCAGTTCGCTCCTTCGGAAAACCCGCATAACCGGCCGTCCATGGGGACAGGTGGGCGGCGATCCGGTGTTTTGCATTTCTTGAATTAAGGATGAAATCTCAATTTCACTCAAGGCGTCCCCGCCCTTCACCGCGTGCTTGCAAGAAGCCTGAATAATCTCGTCCCGGCGGCGGTCTATCGTGGTCGAACGGAGCAAGTC
Organism: uncultured Oscillospiraceae bacterium; assembly: GCA_964346145.1. Taxonomy (GTDB): domain Bacteria; phylum Bacillota; class Clostridia; order Christensenellales; family Aristaeellaceae; genus CAYFTL01. The sequence goes on from CAYFTL010000020.1 coordinate 16,532, forward strand.
CAGTCGGTCGACCATTTCGGCAAACACCGGCTTAATTTCCGCCTTGCCCAGCACGTGGGGCACGCTGCGTACCTGCAAGTCCCGCTCACCAAAGGGCTCCACCTCATACCCCACATCCAGCAAAAGCTGCCTGTTGTCCAGCAGCACCGAGTACTCTTTGGCAGACACCGGCACCACCATGGGCGCCAGCAATTGCTGCGCCGCCAACCCCTGTTCCAGCTGGCGCTTGTACTGTTCGTACAGGATGCGCTCGTGGGCGGCGTGCTGATCGATCATCAGGAGTGCACCTTCGGTCTCTACCAGTACATAGGTGCGAAACACTACACCGATGATGCGCAAGTGGATCGGCGCGTGCGCAGCATTTTGATCTTTAAACTCCACATTCGAAGGAGGGTTTTCTCTCGTATCTTCCACTACGCTTAGCGGCACAACGCTCGACGCCGGATCCCGTACGATAGCCGATGGATTCGAAGCAATTGCGATGGTCGGGATTTCAATTTGTTCCAAAGATTTGTCCTGTTGCTGTGCAGGTTTGTACGCTGGTTTGGGATGGTTGGAAATAGGCAGCTGATCGGGCAGCACCACAGGTTGCCCTGTCGACTCAGTTTGGCTTTGTCCGCCTCCTTCTATCGTCAAATTTTCGACTGGAGGCTTCACAATTTCCACTGTGGTTTGCGGCGCCTGCATTTCTGGGGCATTAATCTGCTCCAAATCCAGCAAGCGTTCGCCTTCAAAGGCTTTTGCAAGCAGCCCTTCGGCTCCCCCACGCATCATTTGCTCGTCACGAAAGCGCACTTCCAGCTTGTTGGGGTGCACGTTTACATCCACCGAATGAGGAGGCAGCGTCACATGCAGCGCACACATCGGAAAACGGCCGATGGTTACCCGACTCTTGCACACCTCTTCCAGCACTTCGGTCAGCAGTTGGCAACGAACCACCCGGCCATTTACAAAAAACGATTGATGGGAACGGTTTGCGCGGCTCAAGTCTCCTACGCCGATCAGCCCAAAGATATGCAAACCACCTTCAAAAGCGTCAAGTTCCACTAGTTTTTCAGCGGTTTCACGCCCATAGACAGACAAAGCCGCGTGACGCATATTTCCATCACCCACGCTGTGGTATACGGTGCGTTCGTTGTTGATAAAGCGGATGGACACCTGTGGGTTGCCCAAAATAATGCGCATGATCATATCCGAAACCGCGCCAAATTCTACCGAGGCCTTTTTTAAAAAACCATGGCGCACCGGCACATTATAAAACAGATCGCGCACTACGATGGTGGTGCCTTCCGGACACCCGTAAGGCTGTAGATTCTCAACCTTGCTCCCGTTAACTTGCAGGCGTATGCCCTCATCATTCCCCCTAGCCCTCGTGGTGAGGGTAACTTTTGCAACCGCAGCAATAGAAGGAAGGGCCTCCCCACGAAATCCCAGCGTTCGAATGTCGGTCAACTCCTCCTGGGTGCTGATCTTTGATGTGGCATGGTTTTCAAATGCAATGCGCGCTTCTTTGGCTGGGATGCCCACGCCGTTATCGGTCACACGGGTATAATCTATACCACCATTTTTTATTTCTACCGTAATCGATGAAGAGCCCGCATCCAGCGCATTCTCCACCAACTCTTTCACCACGGAAGCCGGGCGTTCCACAACTTCTCCCGCGGCAATGCGGCCGACTACCGCCGCGTCAAGAACCCGTATAGCCATTGTTTCATCCTTCTCCCTGGAGGGCTACAAACCCTTCAATCAAATCTGGCGTGCCTTTTCGCTCAACATAAACAAACAGTTGAGCGCATCGATGGGCGACATGGAGAGCACGTCCAGCTGTTTCACTTCTTCCACCAATTCCATAGGCGCAAAATCCATCAAAGCGACTTGGCGATCGCCTGCATTTTTCTTTTTGTCCAGTATATTTTGGCCTATAAGATTGCCGTTTTCGTTGGAAACTTCAAGCCGAGCCATAATCTGTCGAGCTCTTTGCAAAAGCGAAGCCGGCAGTCCGGCTAGTCCGGCCACCGCAATACCGTAGCTGCGGTCGGCGCCCCCCCGCACCACCTTGCGCAGGAATATGACCTCATCGCCCTTTTCGGTAGCCGTTATCCTGTAATTTACCACGCTATCCAAATGGCCTTCCAGCTCCGAAAGCTCGTGATAATGGGTAGCGAACAAGGTGCGCGCGCCACATTTTTTTTCGTTGGCGATGTGCTCCACCGCCGCCCAGGCGATGCTAAGTCCATCAAACGTGCTGGTTCCCCGGCCGACTTCATCTAAAATCAACAGGCTCTTGGGCGTGGCATATTTCAAAATCGTAGCCATTTCGCTCATTTCCACCATAAAAGTGGATTGGCCAGCATATAAATCGTCGGAAGCGCCAATGCGGGTAAATATGCGGTCGGTTATGGAAATATCGGCGCTGTGAGCCGGCACAAAGCTGCCCATGTGTGCCATCAGCACAATCAGCGCCACCTGGCGCATATAGGTGCTCTTGCCAGCCATGTTGGGGCCGGTTATGATCATCAATCGGCCATCGCGGTCAATGTGGGTATCGTTGGGCACAAACTCCCCTCTGCCCAGCGACCTTTCCACCACTGGATGGCGACCTTCTATGATGTCGTAGCGCCCTTCTTGATTGGTCTCGGGGCGCACAAACTCGTTTTCTATGGCCACTTGAGCGAGCGACTGAATTGCATCCAGGGTTTTTAAGGCTTGGGTGGTTGTGCTCAGCGCTAGCAGTTGTTCCTTTATAGAATCCCTCACCTGGGTAAACAGCGCATATTCCAAGCGAACAGATTCCTCTTCGGCCCCGAGAATCGTCTTTTCAATCTGCTTGAGTTCCTCGGTAATAAAGCGCTCGCTGTTGACTAGGGTCTGCTTGCGGGTATAACGATCGGGCACCAGATCATAAAAGGATCTGGTGACCTCTATAAAATAGCCAAATACGCGGTTGAAACCGACCTTCAAATTTTTGATGCCGGTGGCTTCCCGCTCCTGCGCCTCCAGCGCGGCGATCCAGTTTTTCCCTTCGGTAGAAGCAAGGCGCAGGCGGTCCAGTTCCTCGTTGTACCCTTGACGAATAATGTTGCCATCCTTCAGCAGCAAAGGCGCATCCGGAGATATGGCGTTTTCCAGCAGTTGCACTAGCTCATCCAAAGGATTCAGCTGCCGCGCCAATTCGCCGAGCACCGTTTCCGGTTCATAAGCCATAACTTGTTCCTTCACTCGGGGTACCGATTTGAGCGAACGGCACAGCGCCAAGCAATCCCGAGCGTTTATGGTCTCGTAAGCGATTTTGCTGAGCAGCCGCTCAATATCATAGACCTCATCCAAAGCTTCGCGCAGCATTTGCAGCCGCATAAAATCTTTGCTGAGTGCCTCCACAGCGTCCAAGCGCCGGTTAATCTCGCGCTCATCCTGCAAGGGCTGCTGAATCCAATGCATTAAGGCGCGGCTGCCCATGCTGGTCACCGTGCGGTCCAAAGTCCAAAGTAGCGAGCCTTGGCGAGACCTGTTGCGCATGGATTCCACAAGCTCTAAATTGTAGGCGGCGACCTTGTCCACCGTCATATAGTTGTTGGCATCGTAGTGCTTGATTGCCAAAATGTGGTTTAGCGAATTCATTTGAGTCGCAGTCAGGTAGCGCATTAGCGCCCCTGCCGCCCGAACCGCCAGCCGGCTCTCTCCAAATCCCAAATCCTGTATGGTATCGATTTTGAAATGATCGGTCAATTGCCGGGCCGCAGCCGCGTAATCAAAGGCTACGGCATCGTATACACCGATCGGCACCGGGCTGATGTGCGCTGCAAATCCCTTTGCTGCATCTTCGTTGCCCAATATCTCCCGGGGAGCAATTCGGCTAAGTTCATCACCCAAACGCTGAGTAACGCCGCTAATTTGGTAGGCGTAGAACTCACCGGTAGACACATCACAAAAGGCTATCCCCGCGCGCTCTTTTTGCACAAAGAGCGCCAAAATGTAGTTGGTCTTGTGCTCGTCCAGCATGGCCGATTCGATCACCGTGCCCGGAGTAACAACGCGAACCACCGCACGCTCTACCAACCCTTTGGCCGTAGCCGGATCTTCAATTTGTTCACAAATAGCAACCTTGTAGCCTTTATCAATCAGCCGGGCGACATAGGTGTCCGCCGCGTGATAAGGAACGCCGCACATAGGTGCGCGTTCACTTAGGCCGCAATCTTTGCCGGTGAGCGTCAACTCCAGTTCTTTGGACACAAGCTGTGCGTCTTCAAAAAACATTTCATAAAAATCGCCCATCCTGAAAAACAGGATGGCGTCTTTGTTCTGTTCTTTGATGTTTAGATATTGTTGCATCATTGGGCTTATGGCCATAGTTTCTCCCCTATTCCTGTAATAAAAGCAACGGTAAAACCTTAGTGCTGAGTATTACAGCCGCCCTGGCAGCTAGAGCAAGAACCGGAACAGCCGCCGCCTTCAATTGGGTTTTCTCCCATGTCCCCGGTAATAATAAACCGTAGCACTTGGTTCACCTGTTCGATCAAATTGCTAAAGCTTTCCCGCGCGCCATTGAGTGCGGTAATGTCGTCAATCAGCTGCATGCGCGCAGACAGTTCATCCATCGCCTGGGAATAATCGGCAATTTGCTTGGGATCAGGGTCTGGCTGGCTCAGCAGTTTTTCCAACTCGCTTTTCTTTTCCAAATACTGCCCCATGGTCATGGCGGCTTCTTCGTTGCCCATCGCCTTGGTTTCGGCGCGTTTCATTTCCATATATTCGTCGCTTTCCATCAACGCGACACCCAGTTCACGGGTTTTTTCGAACACTTTGTTCATTGCTTAGGTTACTCCTTTTAAAATGTTGGAATGGTTTATCTTACAAGTACTATATACCCCGTTTTACACCTACACAAGCTTTCCACGCAGCGTATTTCTGCCCGCCGATTGAATCTTGACCGGCAATATTTGGCCGATGAGCGAGGTTTCCCCCTGTATGTTGACCATATGCCCCCGGTCGGTGCGCCCATTCACAAAGCCCTCGCTCCGGCTGCTTTCGCCTTCGATGAGCACCTGCTCCGTGCGGCCCACTTGGGCCTCGCAAACCTGTTCGCTGATTTCCTGTTGCAGCGCAATCAGCTGTTGGATGCGCTCGCTCTTAACCGCATCGGGCGTATCGTCTTGCATCTTTGCGGCGCGCGTACCTGGGCGCTGAGAATACACAAATGTAAACGCAGAATCGTAGCGCACCTGTTCAACCAGAGACATGGTGTCCAAAAACTGTTGTTCGGTTTCCCCAGGAAAGCCTACGATGATATCGGTGGTCAGCCCCACATCCGGACAGGTTTTGCGCATTTTTTCAACCAGGCTCAAATAATGCTCGCGGCTGTACCCCCTGTTCATCGCTTTTAGAATCGCATCATTGCCCGATTGCACCGGCAAGTGCAGCTGTTTGCACAGGTGCTTAAGCTCTCCATATGCCGCGATTAGCTCATCTGAAATATCTTTGGGGTGGGAGGTCATGAAGCGTATGCGTTCGATGCCGAGCGAATCAATCTTGTATAGCAATTCGGCAAATTCGCTTCCACCACCGCCGTAGCTGTTCACATTTTGCCCCAGCAACATAATTTCTTTGGTTCCTGAATCGCACAGCAGCTTGGCTTCGGTCAATATATCCTTCATACTTCGAGAACGCTCCCGGCCGCGTACGTAAGGAACGATGCAGTAGGAACAGAAATTGTTGCAGCCGTACATTACCGTGATGTATGCAACGTATGGATTGTTGCGCTGAATCGGCAATCCTTCGGCAATATCTCCATCCACTTGAAGCACTTCCACAACCGCCGAACGCTCGGTGAGCACCCTATACAAAAGCTGCGGAAAACGATATAGGTTGTGGGTGCCAAACACCATATCCACAAACGGATAATTTTTCTTGATGCGCTGGGCCATCGCAGGTTCCTGCGTCATACATCCGCCCACGCAGATAATTAGGTTGGGATTTTTCTTTTTCAGCTCTTTTAGCCAAATCACGTTACCCAACGCCTTGTTCTCGGCATTCTTGCGCACGGCGCAGGTGTTATACAGGATGAGATCGGCCTCTTCCCGGGTATCCACCGGTTCAAACCCCATTTGATTAAGCATGCCTGCCAGGGTTTCCGAATCGTGCACATTCATTTGGCAGCCTAAAGTCACAATATGATATTTGCGCGAAGGAAGCTGAATCCCTTGCACTTTATCCATAAATACAGTTTGTGTTTCGATCTCCCGATCGTGCACGCGCTTGTCGTTGGTCATATGTTAAAACTCCTGTTTTGCGTTATATCAGCCTGCGCGCCCCTTTGGGCAGCGCCGACGGATCGATAGGCTCTATTGAGTAATGGCTGGTCAACCCGTTGTTGATGACCACATAAATGCTTTCCTCGCCGCTCATTTCCAGCAAAGAAAGGTCGCTTGCCACAGGCCGGCTACAGTGCACGAGCCACGCGGCATGCGGTTGCAGCGCAAGCCGGCCGCGCAATTCGTGACAAATTCTTCGGGCGATAGTTTCGCTGGACGGCAATCGGCCTCGCCCTTGGCACAGCGTGCAAGCGTCGGTAAGCTGTTTCTCCAGCGGAATGTAGCGGGCTTTGCGCGTCATTTCCATAAACCCCAACTGGGTTATTCCTAGAACCTTGGTCCTGGTTTTGTCCCGCTTTAGCGCTTGCTTGAAATGCTCCATCAGCTCTCTGCGGTGCCGTGCAAGTTCCATATCAATAAAATCAATGATGATGATGCCGTCTATGTCACGCAGGCGCAATTGGCGGGCGATCTCGTCTGCTGCCTCGCGGTTAAGGTCGGCCGCGGTTTGTTCCAAATCTCCCTTTCCGGTAAACTTGCCGGTATTCACGTCGATTACCGTTAAAGCTTCGGTAGAATCAATCACCAAAAATCCGCCACTCTTTAACCAAATTCGCCTGGCGATCGCCTTGTCCAGTTGTGCATCCACCTTGTGTAAATCAAACAAGGGGAAACTGCCCTCATGCAATTCTGCCACGCTTTTTATCGAATCGTTTTCTTGCAAAACGGCATTCATCAAGCCTGCATCATCGAATACGATGCGCTCCACGTCCCCACTTACAAAATAATAAGACAGCACATCGCACAATGCTGACGGCTCATACAAAAGCCTGGGAGCGGCCACAGTAGAGCCTTTTCGCTCTATATGTTCCCACAGAGTCGCAAGGTTGTGTATTTCGTCTATGATTTGCTGTTTGTCCGCATGGACACAAGCCGTGCGAAGGATCACGCCCATGCCCTCCGGCTTATGCTCCATAGCCAAGTTGCGCAGATAGCGGCGCGTTTCTTCTTCTTCAATATTTCGGGAAACGCCCACATAGCTGGTGGTGGGCAAAAGCACAACCAACTCCCCGGATAAATCTATCTGGGCGGTGCAGCGCACACCCTTGTCTCCACCAGGCTCCTTGGTAACCTGCACCCAAATTTCATGGCCGCTCTTCAGCGCGTTTACATTTTTGATCGGTTTTCCCTCGGCATTGTTTGCTCGTTTTGGAGGCACCATATCTTTTTCGGCCAAAAACGCACGTTTTTCTAAGCCGATGTCCACAAACGCCGCTTGCATTCCGGGCAGCACGTTGCTCACCCGTCCCTTGTAAATATTGCCCACCAAAGTTCTATCCCTTTGGCGTTCAATGTAAAGCTCGACAAGCTTGTTTTGCTCCATCACGGCCACGCGAATCTGATCGTTTTCTTTTTCTACTAAGATTTGTTTGTGCACAGCCGCCTCCTTGGATTCTAAGGGTTAAACGTATAGCAAGTCTTTGGGTATGCCGGACGCATCTATGCCCAACAAAGCAGTGCGAAGTATGCTGCATTCGGGCGCTGTGACCCCCGCCATATCCGCCAAGGTGGATACCAGCAGGTCGGGCTTGAGCGTGGCCTTTTCGGTGAGCTGCAGCCTGGCCAACAATAGTGCTTGCCCATCTTCGGTTTTGCTTGTCGTAAGGGAGATCGCCATCGGCCGAATGTCGGTAAGGGTTTCCCCGGATTTGGTTTTGCGCATCGCCATTATGCTCTGCTCCTGCATAAACTTATCTGCCTGGCCAAGAATTTTGTCTCCTGCTTCGCCTACAATTCGAATTTCATAGTCGGCCATGCACATCTGCGCCATCATCGCAGGATGGCGGTCGTCCACCAAGCGCACCTGGTACACCGGCATATCTTTGGGCAAGGCTTTGCGCATTTGCTCAAGCACCCGTTCTTCGGTAACTTCCTGCGCCATTTTTATATCCAGTATTTCACATTCACTGACCCAACCCGTAGCCAGTGCCGATGCAAAGGACATGCGCGGGTGGGGATTAAATCCCTGGGAATATGCGACTGGTAAATCTGTGCGCCGGAGTGCACGCTGCATGAAGCGCTGCAAATCCAAATGGGAAATAAATCGCAGCCGCGCAAGCTTTCCAAAGCGAATCAAAGCTCTCATACGTTTGTGCACGCTCCTTCATACCTATCCATGCCGCACTTTATGCAGCCCTGGCGGCAATCTTGTGTGGTTTGTGCTTTTTGTGCCCGCTCCCACTCCCGCAGCAAAAACGCTTTGGTTACGCCGCTATCCAAATGATCCCAGGGCAGAACTTCATTGGTTTCGCGTTTGCGGTTTGCATAAAACGCCGGATCTAGTCCACATTCTTTAAAAGCCTTTATCCACAAATCGTACTGGAACTGATCGCTCCAGCCGTCAAATCTACAACCCAGACGCCAGGCGCACTCCAACGCCTCACCTACGCGCCGATCACCCAAGGCGAATACCGCTTCCATAAAGCTCAAATCGTGCTCGTGGTATTTGAAGGTTACCCCTTTAATTCCCTTTAACAATTCGCGCAAGCGCTGTTGCTTTTCCACAATGCGTTCGCCTACATCCTGTCCAGCCCATTGGAGTGGCGTAAAAGGTTTGGGCACAAACACCGATGTGCTCACCGTAATGCGCAGCCCCGGCGCCCGCTGCCCCTTGGGAACAGAGAAATACACCCGGGCAACCTTTTGCGCAAGGTCGGCTATCCCGTCGATATCTTCATCGGTTTCGGTCGGTAAACCCATCATAAAGTATAGCTTTACAGAAGACCAGCCCTGCTCAAAGGCATCGCGAACGGTATCCATCAAATCCTGTTCGGTTACGCCTTTGTTGATCACATCGCGCATGCGCTGGGTGCCGGCTTCGGGCGCCAAGGTTAAGCTGGTTTTCTTTACCTTCTGGGTTTGGCGCAAGGTTTCTGAAAGCACCGAGTCTATTCTAAGAGAAGGAAGCGATATAGAAACCCGCTTGTCCGCATATTTTTCAACCAAACGAGTAGCCAATTCAGGTAGGCAGCTATAATCGCCGCTAGATAAGCTCATCAAAGAAACCTCGTCGTAACCGGTGGAATCCACAAGTTTTTCGGCCAATTCTACGAGCTTTTCTAAAGAACGCTCGCGCACCGGTCTGTAGACCATGCCCGCCTGACAAAACCGACAGCCGCGCGTACAGCCGCGGAATATTTCCAACATAATTCTATTGTGCACCACTTCACCGTAGGGCACAATCAGCGTTTCGGGGTAATCGGCCTCGGTCAAATCGTTAACCAGCGCTCTGTACACCACCTCGGGCGCACCGCTACCCGGTTTGGGTTGCACTTTGGCAATGGTTCCGTCCGGATTGTAAAAAACATCGTACAACGAAGGCACATATACCCCTGGTATCCCGGCTACCATGCGCAAGTATTCTGCCCTGGGCGCTCCCGATGCCTTCCATTTTTTGTAGGCGTCTATCGTATCGTGGGTGGACTTTTCGCCGTCGCCCAACACAAAAAAGTCCACAAAAGACGCCAACGGTTCCGGGTTAAAAGCACACGGACCGCCGCAAATGACAAAGGGGCCCTCTTGCCTGTCTGCCTGGCGCAGTTCAATTCCCGCCAAATCCAACGCCGACAGGATATTTGTGTAGCTCATTTCGTATTGAAGGGTGATACCCAACAAATCAAATTCCTTGACAGGCGTCCTGGATTCCAAGCTAAACAAAGGAATATCGTGCAAGCGCATTTGTTCTTCCATGTCGACCCATGGAGAAAACACGCGCTCGCACCAAGCATCCGGCCGTTTGTTGATCGTGTGGTATAAAATTTTCATACCCAAGTGGGACATGCCCACCTCGTACGTATCGGGAAACAAAAACGCATAGCGCACATCTATGCCATCCAGATCTTTTTCAATGCTTCCGAATTCTCCGCCCACATAGTGCACAGGTTTTTGCACGTTTAGCAGCAAAGATTCAATCTTGTCCGATAAATTCAAATTCAGTCCTCCTTGGGCATAAATACCCAATTAACTTTACCACGAAGCCGCCACACGGTCAACAAAAGTTGCGTAAACTTGTTTTCATTCAAAATGGCTGTAAGACACGCAATTATAGGGTTTTACGACAATTCCGTTGACAGTGAATCTAGAATTTTGTACAATCGAACCTGTACGGTTAGATTCAAATAACTTTTACATAAATTTAGGAGGAACGCCCATGTCTAAACCAACTTTACCGTTGAATAAGCTCAACGAAATCAGCGCGAAAATTCCAACACCTTATCATTTGTACGATGAGCAAGTAATTCGCGACAGTGCCAGGCGTCTGGCCGATTCGTTTTCCTGGAACGCCGGTTTTAAAGAATACTATGCGGTAAAAGCTTGCCCCAATCCCTACTTGCTCAAGATTTTACAAGAAGAAGGCTGCGGCGTAGATTGTTCCTCCCTAACCGAGCTGATGCTGGCAAAAGCTTGCGGTTTCTCCGGAGAAGATATCATGTTTTCTTCCAATGCAACGCCCGCAGAAGATTTTATCTATGCGAGGGAAATGGATGTAATCATCAACCTGGACGATATCACCCACATCGACTTTTTGAAAGAGCACGGCGGCATCCCCGACACGATTTGCTGCCGGTATAATCCCGGCGGTGAGTTTAAGCTGGGCAACACCATCATGGGCAACCCCGGCGATTCCAAATACGGATTCACCCGCGCACAGCTGAGCGAAGGCTTCAAAAAGCTCAAGGAACTCGGCGTGAAACGGTTTGGACTGCACGCTTTTTTGGCCAGCAACACCACAGATAACCATTATTACCCCACTATGGCGCGTATGCTGTTTGAGTTGGCTGTAGAGCTGTCCAAAGAACTGGATATAGAAATGTTTATGGTCAACCTGTCGGGCGGCATCGGCATCCCCTATACGCCGGACCAGTCCCCCGCCGACTTGGCGGAAATCGGCGCAGGCGTAAAAAAAGCATACGACGAAGTAATTGTGCCCGCCGAGCTGCACCCCATGCGGGTCGTTACCGAACTAGGGCGCTACATCACCGGGCCCGCCGGCTATCTGGTCACCAAGGCCTTACACGAAAAAAATACTTACAAACACTTTATCGGCCTTGATGCCTGTGCAGCCAACCTAATACGCCCCGCCATGTACGGCGCCTATCACCACATTACCATACCGGGCAAGGAAGATTTGCCCCACGACCATTTATATGACATAACCGGTTCGCTTTGCGAGAACAACGATAAATTCGCCATAGACCGCATGCTCCCAGAAATCGAAATCGGCGACTATGTGGTCATTCACGATACCGGCGCCCACGGCTTTTCAATGGGTTACAACTACAACGGCAAGCTGCGTTCGGCCGAAGTGCTTCTAAAGCCCGACGGCAGTTTCCGGCAGATTCGTCGGGCCGAAACTCCAGCCGACTATTTTGCAACCCTGATGGATTTTCCGGGCCTTCACGAAGTGGTAGAAGAGTAGCAAACACGAACAAACATATAATTCACAAAAGCGTTCGAAGTTCATTCGAACGCTTTTTGTTGCGCTTGGACCACTGCATCTATTCCTTCGCCTCGAAATTCCAGCGGGCGCAATTTGTTAAGCCACGCCATAAACTCGTCGGGCGGCGGTTGAACAAACAGCATGCGCCGGCCGGTAGTCGGGTGGACAAAGCCCACCTTGTAGGCGTGTAACAGCTGTCCGCCTACCACTTCCGGACTCTTCTTGGGCGCATACAAGGGATCGCCCAGCACTGGATGCCCTATGGAAGCCATGTGCACCCGGATTTGGTGGGTTCTGCCCGTATCAAGTTGCGCTTCTATCAGGCAAGCCCTGTCCAGGTATTCCAATATTCGCCAATGAGTTTTGGCTTCTTTGCCGCCGTGCACTATCGCCATTTTTTTGCGGTGTATGGGGTGGCGGGCAATCGGTGCATCCACCACTCCACTTTCCTGCTTGGGCGTACCCAACAAAATGACCAGATATGCGCGTTCCACACTCCTATCCTTCAGTTGCTTCGCCAAAACCGCGTGGCTACGGTCGGTTTTTGCCACCAACAAAAGACCGGATGTGTCTTTGTCCAGCCTATGCACAATACCCGGGCGCGCTTCGCCGCCAATACCCGACAACTCATCCAAGTGGTACAAAAGAGCGTTGACCAGCGTTCCGTCTGCATTGCCGGCCGCCGGATGCACTACCATTCCGCTGGGCTTATATACCACAGCCAGCTGATCATCTTGATACAAAACGCTTATAGGCAAATCCTGCTTTTCGAGCCCATAAGGCCGTACTTCTACCAGTTCCATTCGAATTCTTTGACCGCTTTTTAACGCATAGCCCGGTTTGGTTTGAACGATTTCATCCACAAATACCCTGCCGGCGCGAATTTCCTTTTCCGCCCTGGAGCGGGTAAAAGCTCCTGCCTTGGCCACAAAAACATCCAGACGGCCGGCCTCGCCCTCCTTAACCGTCCAACTTTTCATTTCTGCGCTCCTTTTTTTCATCTTTATGAAGCAGTATAGCTACGGCAGCCAGCCCAACGCCCACACAAAGAAACGAATCAGCCAGGTTAAAAATGGCAAAGTTTATAAACTCCAGTTTGATAAAGTCGACAACGTAACCTAGCCTCATCCTATCGATGAGGTTTCCAACCCCGCCACCTACCACCATCCACAAACCGATTTGTGCGGTGTTGGGCATGCCTTTGAGCCGAAACAGCATAACCAGCACCGCCACAATCAAAATCACCGGGCCCACCAACAAAAACCAAGGATTGTTTTGCATGATGCTAAATGCTGCGCCCGTGTTTTCGGCATACTGCCAGCCCCAAAATCCAGAGGCCGCTTGCAGATAACCGTTGGGTTCCGCCTGTAAAATGTTGCTCGCCCACCATTTGGACAGCTGATCTGAAATCAAAATCAAAGGAACCAGCAACACAAACCTTTTTTTCATATTCGCTCCACTATTCTAATACTTATATTCTAATGCTTATTGTGATCGTTTTAGCCTAAAAAGCGGACTGCCTTGCGTGCAGCCCGCCTAAACTCCCAAAACTATTTAAACAATTCCTCATCCGACTTGAGTACGTGTGCCTGATCTTTAACCAAACGCAAGAAGCGCGCTCTATATTCTTCGGTGGCTCGGCGCAGCTCATCCATTTCGGCCTGGGCAGCTTCTGCTTCTACTTTAGAGGTAGCCACGATGGCATTTGCCTGCTCTTCCGCGCTGGCGAGCATCTGGCTCGACTTTTTGCGGGCTTCGGCCACGGTTTCATCCGCAATGCGCTGCGCGTTGATCAGAGTTTCGCGAAGGGTGGTTTCCAGGTTTTTGAAATATCCGGTGTCTTCCATCACGTCCGCGCCAGCAGATGCGGATGCTGCGGGCTGCGCCTCCACAACTTGCGGAGCCGGTTCCACAACCTCAATGGTGGCCGGACGCGCAGATGCCAGCTCTGCCTGGGTTTCAATCTGGGTCAGCATATCGCGATTTTCGCGAATCAGCATCTCCATTTGATCTGCAATCTCATCTAAAAAATCATCCACTTCAGCTTCACTGTAGCCGCGCACCTGTTTCGAAAAAACCTTCTCACGAATATCTCGTACTGTAATGGGCATATCTCTCCATCCTTTCAATTATTATAAGTCCGTATATTGCGATTTTCGCAGATAAGCGTTTCCAACCAATTTGTTATAATTTGGATTGTACAGCACGCATCTTCTTTAACGCGTTCTTATCTGGGCCAGACATTTATCTTAAGCTTTTTATAAGCCGCCTACACCGAAATCACCCGTTCTACATATTTTGCAATATGTTAACAGGCATTGTCTATTTGTCATACACAAAAATGGTCACTGCCTGGCGTCCTTTTCGGGTAATGCCTTGTTCCTCTAGAATTTTGATGCGTCCAAGACCGCGAACTGAAACCAAATCATTGGCTTTTAACAAGAACTCGTTTCTGGTTTCTAATTTATAATTTACCCGGACGCGTTGCTGTCCAATCAAATTTTGGGCTTTTTGACGAGAAATCCGATGTCCTGCCGCCAAAACCGCATCCAATCTCATGGAGGGAACCGTCGCGCGAATAAAATGTCCGCGGGGTGGCGGTATATTTTGTGCACCATCGCAAAGCTGCGGCTTTACATGGACCGAACCTGCCGATTCAAAATTCGCCAACAAAAACGGTGCTATCTCTTGAGTGCAAAACAGCAAAGCGTACTCTTGATCCAACAATATATCGCCTAAAAGCTCCCTGCCGATGCCCAGGCCAATGGCCGCACCCAACACATCCCTGTGTTTAAGCTCGCCATATCGCCTATTGTAGTTTAGCTTTATACACGCAATGGGCCAATCTGCTGCTGACGCTTCTTCAGGCTTAAACACAGCCATACTGCGCTCTGCATCGGGATAACCACCATAAAATTCATTGGCCACGCCGGTTTCAAACCCGGCTCGCATGGCTTGCTCTAGCTGCAAAGGATCCAAAAATAACGTAAATGTATTCGTATGCTGATACAGAGCCCGGGTTGCTAATTCCTTGTACCGTTTAAAAGCCATCGTCAAATCAACTTGTTGTTTTTCTTGCATATTTTACTTATAAATGTACAAATCTCATTAGAATATCAAACAATACCCGAGTCAACAATTCCAGTGCTATTGAGGCCAGTATCGGCGAAATATCTATCATCAGCCTGGAATTTTTAAACAAAAGTTGCGTAAGCTTTCTGAACGGAGCGAGAATCGGCGCAACAAAATTGCTTAACAATCGGTAAACCTTATTGGTTGGCGATGCAACCCAGCTCATGATACAATATATCCAGATGACAGCATTTAGCAGTCGCGAAAAAACGGATATCCCTCTAGCAATTTGAGTAAACGTATAAAAATCCATGCGCTGCTATCTCCTGCCCCTGCGGTCATCGCGGCCAAACCTACCATAGCCACTGTCCCTGGCTTCCGCCACATCCACAGTGTTTGGAGCAATCAGATATGTTTGCATAGCCGCAGGACGCAAAGTCGCATTCAGCGCAAACGCCGCGCCGCCCAACATGTCTATGCAACGCTGTACCGTGGATATGTCTAGTTCTTCCATATTCAACAGCACGGTTTTATTTTCCAGCAATGCCAAAATAACATCTCGGCAATCTTCGAACGCCCGCACATGGAAGATAATGGTTTGCTGGGGTGCACTCACACTCGGCATATTTACAACATTGCCACGCCCCGAATCAATCCGCGCGGGCAAACCGGAGGATTGTTCCCTTCCGGAGTACCCAGTCGATGGCCTTGCCGTAGAATAGGCAGAGGTCGCCGATCCGTATCCGCTAGAGCGGTAGTCTGGCGCGACACGCTGCGGATAATCCGATCGGTTCGGACGAGCGTACGCATCGCCGGTAGCCGGCCTTCGGGTTGCATAGCTTTCTTCTGCCGACGAATAACCGCTTCTTGCATCGCGAGGAGTCGCCACGCGCTTGGGCGGTGCCGGATCGTACGCGTCAAAATCGTCCTGATCTATATTGTTATCATCATCTTCCGATACAATCCCTATAATATTCAAAAAACGGTTAAAGCCTTTAGCTGCCATTTGGCCAATTCCTCCTATAATGGACTGATGATTTACAGTCTGCTCAAAGAATTTTAAGGCACTACAAACACTCACCTAGCGCCAAAAATACCGGTTCCGATGCGAACCATGGTAGATCCTTCCTGGGCGGCTACCAAACAGTCCCCAGTCATGCCCGTGGATAGGCAATTCATTTCCACACGATTCGGCGCTTTTTCCCGTAAGCCATCAAACAAATCGCGCATGCGTTTAAACAACGGCCGCACCTCTTCTGGCTCGGAAACCAAGGGAGCCATGGCCATCAAGCCTTGTACGCTTAAATTGGGACAATTTGCACAGTATTGCACAAACTCATCCAAATCCTCTTCTAAAATGCCCGCTTTTTGCGGCTCGCGCCCAATATTCACTTGGATCAACACCGGCATAACTTTATCGTGCTTGGCGCACTGGCGTTGAAGCTCGTCCGCCAAAGCTACGCGATCCAGCGATTCTACCATAGAAACGATGGGCACAATATATTTTACTTTATTTGTTTGCAATTGTCCAATTTGATGAAGCTGAAAGCCTGGATTGAACAGAGAATGTTTTTTTTGTAACTCTTGAACCCGGTTTTCGCCGAGTTTCACAATTTCGCTGCCCCACAGCAGGTTGACCTTTTGCGCATCTACATATTTGCTTACCGCGCAAATCTCGACTCTGCCCCACTTCTCTGATGCCTCATCCAGCTTTTGTCTCCACTCTTTTACTCTTTCAAGCATGGCTTGCTGTTCGTTCTCCAAGTGACTCTCCCCTCGATTGTTAAACCTCTTTGCGATTAGTTCACATAGACTTGTTGGCCGATGGACAAAGTACCGGCCACCACAGGCATGATGAGCGCGCCGCTGCTGTCCTTGGCAAGAACGGTTACCTCTATGAAGGTAGTACCCACGGCATCCACTAGGTATACGCCAGTGGAATTGTTCATGTGGAAGATAGCGCCGCTCGGCACGTACATGCCTTCTATGTTGGCCCCAAAGGTTATTGATCCGCTGCGTTCGTTGATCAGCGGCCCCATCGGGTCGGTCACCTCCATAAGGATCAGGCTCTCTTTATCCCCTTTTTTGATGCTGACCACAGACGCGTTGTAGATAAGATCCGAGTATCCATCCATTTGAAAGCGGTACACCTGCCCGGCAACTGGGTTCCAATCTAACTCTTCAGTCAAAACCATCAGGTGCCATTTTGCTGTATCGATTAAGCGATATACCGGTTGTTTAATTCTCGACTGGCCTTCCAGTTGCATCGGTTCGCCTGCAATAACGCTTCGCACTTGCCCGGTGGTTAACTGGCTTGCATCGCTTGGGGTGAGCAGCGCTTCATATCCGTCTAAGTAAAAACTGACTACGCCCGCATCTGCAGCTTTTTCCACCGTTTGCCAAGATTCAAACTTGGTGATGCGCCTTTGCTCTTCTTCGTATAGCTGATTCAGGTTGATGTCTTCGCGCCGATTTTTGCGCAAATATTCTTGGCGCGCCGTCATGGCTTGCTGCAAATCTTGTTGCAACCGGAAAAAGCTTCCCGCCGATTTGTTCCGCACCAGGGTCGCCAGTTCGGCCGCTTTGTTGTTTACATTGTTGTCCAGCTGCTCAAGTTCGGGATCCACAATTTCCGCCAGAATCTCCTGGTGATAATCCCTTATCTTTTGCCGAACTTCTTCCAGCCGTTCCATTTCCTTTTCGCTGTATTCCGCTTTATATACGTAGGCAACCTCATCTCCGGCCGCAACCTCTTGCTGTTCTTCGGCCACAAAGGTTACCCTGCCAAATCCCTCAAAAGAAGCTACAGATTCATCGCGCACGATTACCGCTTTGGCCGTATGGGTTTGCGGTGCGGTGTAAGCCTGTATGGTCGCAGTCTTTTGCTGCGTTGGCATAAATTTGCGCACAATAAAAAAAGCGCTCACGCCCAATATGAGTAGCAGCAAAACATAAAACCGCGCTGTAACTTTTCGTCTACCCATGCAAACTCTCCTAATCGTACGCAGGTATTTCTTGCTTTACCATAAGCTATCCTATATTATAACGTTTGACACCGCTTTGCGCAACCTGTTGAATTGAGCTTTATTTTTAGTGGAGGCATCTTCGTGCGCAAAGTTGACATGCTTCAATCGCCAAATATATAATAAGGTAATTTAATCAAGGAGATGCTATGCTATGATCCCAAACCGGGTTGCTTTTTACATCGGGAGCATGCCAATCTATTGGTATGGCGTGCTTATCGCCTGCGGTGCCTTGTTGGCCGCCATCCTTGCAATGGTCAGGGAACGGCCTTTAGATCTGCCTAAAGACACCACCATCGGCCTTCTTTTGCCTGCGGTGCCGGCTGCTCTGATTTGTGCGCGCTTATTTTATGTTATTTTTTCTTTAGATTATTATGCACAACATCCTGCCGAAGTCTTTAACTTTAGGCATGGCGGGATCGCAATCTATGGTGCAATCATTGGTGGGGTTGCGGCGGGCTATTTCTATAGCAAGCACAAGCGTATATCCTTCGGCACCCTCGCCGACCTGACAGCGCCTTCCTTGGCCTTGGGCCAGGCCATAGGCCGCTGGGGCAATTTTGTAAACCAGGAGGCGTACGGTGCGGTGGTGACCAACCCTGCCTTCCAGCACTTCCCTATCAGCGTTTATATCGAGGCGACCGGCCAATATCATATGGCAACGTTTTTCTATGAGTCGACTTGGTGTTTCATCGTTTGTGCTATATTGCTGGTGTTAGAACGCAAAAAAGCTTTCCGAAATCCTGGCGATGGTTTTTTATGGTACGCACTCTTGTATGCAGTTGAAAGGTCGGTCGTAGAAGGTCTTCGCACCGACAGCCTCTATTTGTTTGATGTGCGCATTTCCCAGCTGTTGAGTCTGCTCATTTGTCTTGCGGTACTTGGTGTTTTTGCAAAACGGGCACTCCAGCACCTAGAAACTACTTCCAAGCGTTCAATAGTACTCCCCTGCGCCGTTGGCGTGTTAGCCTGCGTCGCCGCGGTGCTTGCTTACTCCCGCTACAGTCAATTTGGTTTTGCAGCGACCTTGTTTGTAGAAATCGCCGCAATATTGCTACTGCTGGCCATGAGCATGCTAGTGTACAGAAAGGTGCCACACGCGCAATCCACCCAAAAGGAAATGTAAACTTCATAATCCTTTGCTAAGATGAATTTAACCATAATAACGTATATGTGAAAGGATGAACATTCAACATGCGCAATTTAACTATGCTTACCGATCTATATCAGCTCACCATGATGTACGGCTACTGGAAAAGCGGCATGCATGAAAACCGGGCGGTCTTCGACATGTTTTATCGAAAATCCTCAGAGATCACCCACTATGCAGTGTTCGCCGGATTGGAGCAGCTGATCGACTATATCAACAATCTGCACTTTACGGAAGAGGATTTGGCCTATCTATCCAGCTTGGATTTATTTGACGACGGCTTTATCAACATGCTTCGCCACATGCGTTTTACCGGAGATATTTACGCCGTTCCCGAAGGCAGCATTGTTTTCCCTGGCGAACCCTTGATTCGTGTAGAAGCGCCCATCTTCGAAGCGCAGTTGATCGAAACCGCGTTATTAAATGTTATCAATCATCAAACCCTAATCGCCACTAAAGCTTGCCGGGTGGTACAAGCCGCCGAAGGCGGAAGCATACTGGAGTTTGGGCTACGCCGCGCCCAAGGACCCGATGCTGGAATTTACGGCGCACGCGCTGCCATCATCGGTGGCTGCGATGCCACCAGCAATATTTTGACCGGCAAAATGTTTGACATTCCGGTTCGCGGCACCCACGCCCACAGCTGGGTCATGAGCTTCCCGGACGAACTTAGCGCCTTTCGCGCTTACGCCAAATATTTTCCCGATTCCTGTATGCTGCTTATCGATACCTATGATACCTTAAAAACCGGTTTGCCCAACGCGATAACAGTCTTTAAAGAGTTGCGCGCACAAGGGCACGAGGCTACGGGCATTCGGCTTGACTCGGGAGACTTGGCCTATCTAAGCCGCGAGTGTCGCAAAATTTTGGACAAAGAAGGATTCCCCAACGTTAAAATCTGCGCCTCGGGAGATTTGGACGAGGTGTTGATTCGCGAGTTAAAGCTGCAAGGGGCTTGCATTGATATTTGGGGAGTTGGAACCAAAATGATTACCAGCGATGGGGCTCCGGCACTGGGTGGCGTATACAAATTGAGCGCCGAATACGTAGACAACCAGGTGGTACCCAAAATCAAAATATCGGAAAATCCTGTTAAGATCACCAACCCCGGCATCAAGTCCCTGTACCGTCTGTATGACGAAAACGGGATGGCCATTGCCGACCTTATCACACTGGCCCATGAAAAATACGATACCACCCAGCCACTGACCATATTCGACCCGGTAGACACTTGGAAAACCACTACCCTTACCAACTACACGATGCGCCTTCTGCACAAACCGATTTTTATAAACGGGAAGCAAGTGTACGAATCCCCCACACTGTCAGAAATTCAGGCTTACGCCAAGCAAGAGCTGAAGACTTTCTGGGATCAGTACAAACGGATTATGAACCCACACCGATACAAGGTGGATCTGTCGGATGATTTGTGGATGCTCAAACAATCCCTGCTCAAAAAAAGGGATGTCGGTTTTGACTAATCACATTTTTAAGGAGGGAGCCTAAGTGGGCATAGTGACCGAAATTCAAGAATACCGTGGCAAAACCATCATTCAAGTGGACGGAAGTACTTTTGCCCGCATTCCCAGCCGCCACTTCAAAAAATACCTGGTCGCCGTGGGTGATCCGATCGATCCAGACGCTTATCTAAAAGCTTTGGCCGACATTCAGGCTCACGATGCTTACGATGCTGCGCTATACCGTTTGGAGCGAAGCGCAAAAACCGAGCACGATATGCGCCTGTCTTTACAACGGGCTGGTTATGTGCCTGAAGCCATAGAGCGCACAGTCTCGCGTTTGATCCACGCCGGCCTGCTTAACGACGAAGAATATGCCCAGCGCTTTGTAGAGACCCAAAGTTACCGCGCGATTGGGCGCCACCAGCTTAAGCTCCAGCTTCGCAAGAAGGGAATCGATCCCGAGACCGCCGAACGGGCCCTCAGTCAAATTGATGATGAACATCAGTTGGCCGCTGCCAGGGATTGGATGCGCAAGTTAGCACCCCGTTATGCCGCTCAAGAGAGCGATCCCCGGATGGCCCGGCGCAAGCTGAGCCAAGCCCTTGCCCGGCGTGGTTTTTCGTGGGACGTTATTTCAAGCGCCATCGACCTTGACGAGGACTATGAGAATTATACAGAGTAGTTCTGCTTTTATCGGCAGCTAGCCTCGTAAATTCATTCCGCGTAACCGCAACCGTACAGGAGAACAAAATGAGCAAAAGTGAGCAAGCAATCCTAACTGCACTATGCATGGTATACGATGGCGACAAAATTTTGTTGCAAGATCGAGTCAAAGAAGATTGGAAGGGCCTAACCCTACCCGGTGGCCATATCGAGAAAGACGAATACTTTGTTGAAGGCATTGTTCGCGAAATAAAAGAAGAAACGGGGTTAACTATACAAAACCCTCAACTCTGCGGAATCAAGCAGTGGTTGACAGATGAGGGCGAAAGATACGTTGTCCTCCTGTTTAAAGCCAATCGATTTTCAGGAGAGCTTGTTTCATCTGATGAGGGAGAAATGGTTTGGTTTGATAGAAGCGAGCTGGATGATGTTGCGGTTGCCGATGGATTTTGGGACACTATGAGGATATATGATGACGGCCTCACAGAACTTTTTTATACACATAATGCGATAAACAACCAATGGCTTATCAAATACTTTTGAAAAAGCTAGCCGCCCGTTTCGTTAAAACAGGTGTGTGCCATCTTCCCCGCTTTACACTTTGAATCAGCCTATAAGCATAAACTCTATCGTTATACATCCGCCTCGGAATAAGTTGGCCAATGCCAGATTATATCAGCGCACGCACAGGTATCAATAGGAGTGCGCGCATGTCTAACAGAAAGTAACTCATCTTTTTTCTGATGGCGAGCAAAATACTACAAAATCCACAACCTACCATTTTCACAAGAAAGCCATCCATAGCTAGTGGAGTAAACTCTTAAAAAATGGTGATTTTTCTCACAGGCCACCCACCTGCACGATATGCGGATAGCTGTGCGAACATAATCCGTCAACATTTTTCAAAATCGTTCGCTGTAAAATACATGACAAGATAGCTTGTTACTGTAAAAGGAAGTTTGCAATGTTCACTCCAGAAAACCCAATCATTGATTTAAATAGCCAGCCCGACCTGATGGGCAAGGCGGCTGCATGGTTTCATGACAAGTGGAAAATTCCAGAGCAGGCATATATAGACAGCATGGCCTCCGCGCTCAAATCGGTAACCGGTGTGCCCAGGTGGTATATTATGGTAAATGATCGCGAAGAAATTGTCACCGGGATCGGCATAATAGAAAATGATTTCCATAAACGGTCAGATTTAACCCCCAATATTTGTGCCCTGTTCGTGGAAACAGCTTATAGACAGCGCGGAATTGCTCGCTCATTGTTGAATCATGCCTGTGCTGAGTTATCAAAAAAAAAGAATCAAAAAAGTTTTTTTGATTACCTCACACACCGATCTATATGAACGGTGCGGCTGGACATTTTATGACATGGTGGAAGAAAATGATGGAAGCATGATTCGAATGTATCAATGCCAAATAGGCGAGTAGCTGTAAATAGCAAAAAAGCCAAAGAGCAAAAGATCAAACTGAAATTAAATTTATTTTGCTCTTTTGTTGGATAAAAAAGCGCAGTCGTTTTAACTCATATGCTATAAATTTTAATGTGCAGATTCCTGTCTCAAGTCCAGATTTTGGCAAGTTTGGAAGCAAAGTGCCTAATAAAAGAACTGCATTATATAGGAATTTGCAACCATTAACAGCAATTTTGAAGTAGCTAATAAATTAAACAATATTCTCTCATTTGAACCAGCCAAACAGAATCATGATTCATGACCAAAGAATCAATTCACTGCCAACTTTGTTAGGAACGAGAAAATAAAAAGTGCAATGAAAAACAAAAAAGAGCTAGAAACGCCTTATATAAAGGCTTTCTAGCTCTCCCACGATTATTCCCACTCGCT
>CAYFTL010000021.1:0-37217 GCA_964346145.1 uncultured Oscillospiraceae bacterium
ATGCACTGGCCCGCGACAAAGGAAAGCGTAGACTCTACGGTCAGCCCCTCCGGGTTGTGGCACCAGGCGCAGCGCAGAGGGCACCCCTTTAAAAACACTGTGGTACGAATCCCGTCGCCATCGTGTACCGAAAACCGCTGTATATTGAAGACGGATAAGGATTGTTTTTGTGCCATAGCGCTACAACATGTGGCCGGTACGGAGCATAACCTCGGCCTGCATTTCCTTGGATAATTTTACGAAATAGTCGCTATAGCCGCCGATGCGCACGACCAAGTCGGCGTACTGCTCCGGGTGCTCCTGGGCCTTGCGCAGCGTCTCCTGATCGACGCAATTAATTTGTAGCTCAAAACCGCCCCGTTGCAAAAAAACGCGAAACAGCGCGAGCAATTGATCTATGGATTCCTCCTGAAACAGTTTTTTTGAAAACTTCATGTTTACCGCAATGCCGCCGACAAAGGGCACATGGTTCCACTTGGTACTGGATAAGATAGAGGCTGTGGGGCCGCTAACCTCCCGCCCTTGTGCCGGACCGGATCCATCTCCAAAGGGGAACCCCTTCTTGCGGCCGTCCGGCGTTGCCATGGTTTTTGTGCCCAGCTGCTCATGCATAATCCAACAGAACAGGCTGGGAACCAAATGTCCACCCCGGCAGTTGGTATAGCCTTGGCAAAAGGAGACGATTTTTTCAGAGATTTGCTCAACCAGCCCGTCCACCCGGTCGATGTCGTTGCCATACTTCGCGCTATGGTTCAGCCAAGTTTGGCGCTCTGCCTCATAGCCCACAAAGTCGGCACGCAAAATTTCCGCCATTCTTTCGAAGGTAAGGGATTTTTTCTCGAAAATAAACGTGCGAATTACTTCAAAGGCGTCTGCCAGGTTGGCCACCCCCACAAAGGAGGGCATAATCTAATTGTAGCGGGCGCCGCCGGCTTCAATGTCTTTACCGCGCGCAATGCAATCATCAATAAAGCACGACAACAGCGGATTGCGAAAACCCTGGCTTACTTCCAGCATTTGCTTGTTGAAATGAATAAAGTTTTCACGAATGGTGGCCTTGAGCTTGCTAAAATAAGCCTCCAGCAGGGCTTCAAAGCTGCCAAAGCTCGTAGCGGCTCGGTTGTTTTCCTGGATATTCAGCACATCCAACAGCAGCTGCATCAGGTTTACATAAGGGCTGGCCACCCAACTGGCGGAGGAATGCCCGGGCGTAATTTCGACGCAGGTGGACTGCACGTAATCGTACAAATCCTCCTCCGATACGCCGTGCATAGCCAGACCTTCGCGAATCACCGTATCGTTAAACAGCGCCGGGTGGGAATGGCCTTCGCCGAGGGTTTTGGCTGCCAGCCGCAGCAGATCCTCAGGCGTATCTTGGTTGCACGCCAGGCCAATGCCCGGATAGATAAGCTTTGTGTGAGAAATGCTTTCGATAAATAGATAGGTTAACTCGTTGGCGGTGTTGTTGCCATGCCGGTCTTTGCCGCCCACCATAAAGCCGACCGCCAGGCCGCGCTGCACGTATTCGTTGTAAAGGATACAAAAACAATTGATAAGCGTGAGCGCTTCTTCCCGGGTCAGACGGCCTTGAGCGATATCCCTTTCGTAATAAGGGTACAAAAAGCGATCGGGCCGCCCCAATTGAAACAAACCAAAGGGAAACCGCGCCACACATATGGTCAGGGTATGGCAAGCCTGTAGCGCCTGATGAAAAGTTTGGGCGGGATATAATGGCGCAGCAGCACAGTTGTCGGCGATTTGGCGCAGCTCCGCCCGGCGGACAGGATCCGAACAGCCATCGGCTAGTTGCGCAGCATATTCACTGTAACGCTCAGAAAACCGTTGCATGCCCGCCAGAGCCAACTTGGCCGCCCGGTAAAAAGCTTCCTTTTCCATATCTTCGCTGGAAACCGGATCCAATTCAGCAAGGTGCTGGTCGATCTCTTCCCGCATGCCTACAATGCCTTTGCTCAAGAGCTTTTCATAATCCATGGCAATGTGCGCGCCCTGGTAATCCGAGACGATGGCCGGCATGGTGTACGTTTCCATGGCGGTGTATTCCGCTTCTTCTGCGGGCGTAAGCGCCCTGCTCGACTGTTTGCCAACGATCAGCTCATCCGGATCAATTACAGGTTCTACATTGCTAAGCATTGTATAAATGGCCTTGGCATACCGCAAATCGAGAGTGCGTGTTTCCTTACGGCTTTCTAAGAAACCTTTGTAGTACCAGTAAGCCCATTCCTTGGAATCGTTGGGGGCAGTCAGTGCATGCTGACGCAAGCGTTGAATACGGCTCATAGCGACACTCCCTTTTGTCTTGTAAACGGTTGCATACCATCCAATGTAATCATAGCACAGTGCATGATGGTATCAAGCTGGATTTACAGCTTGACCCGGCTCTTGAAAGATTCCATACCAGGTCAAAGATAAGGCCTCCCCACACTGATGGCTATATTAATTGATCCAATTCGTGGACTACTCCTTCAACCTTCTCATATTAGTGGGGAATGCCCAATGAGTCTAAATATAAGTGCCAAATCTCATTGTCGCAGATCAAGGGATCAACCGTCCCGACTTGAAGGGCTATATGCAAACTTTCGCGTATTTTGTCTGCTTTTTGCCTCAACTTCAAAACATCATCACAATCAAAACATTTGTCGTCGCCCACCATTTTTTCATACAGCTCAGCGGCTTTTTCTAGGGGTTCCCCTACTCCACGGTAGCCCGAGTAGTAGAAATGATGGTAGGTGCCTGCGTACGCTGTTACCGCATGAAACAGTTCCAAATATTTCACACTATAGTAAAATGCACCCGCTCCGCCCATCGACCACCCCGTAAGGGATCTGCCCCCACGAGTCGACACCGTCCGGTACTGCGCATCAATGTGCGGAATTAATTCAGTGATCAAAATCATCTCAATGGGCGCTTCTCCATCGTTATAATCATCGATGTAGCCGCATCCGCCGTTGACAAAAACGGTGATCGCTTCGCAAGATTTATAAACTTTCTCCAAAGCCCATATGTCAGACGATTCGTGCCCTTTGTAACCGTGCAAATGGTATACGACCGGATATCGCTTGCAGCAGCTTTTCTGGTAATCCGGAGGCAAATAGATATTGTAGCCAACATCACAATTCACCAATTTGCTATAAAATTTCTTATGTGTTACAAGCAGCGGAGCCTTCTCCGGTAGATTCACAAATTTCATTTGTTTTCCTCCATTTCATCCCGGACAACATCCGCCGAATGCCTTTCTTTCATTTCGTCGCATCGTTTGTACCACAAAACCTGGTAGTCTTTATGAGTAACTATGCGCTTTTCCAAATCGTAGGGGCTAGCGATGTTTGCTTCAAGGCACCACTGCACATCCATCCTATAGGCGGACCAATCGAGTTCATCGGGATCCCAATAAACGGGAACCGTATCCCACTGGGCCAATACGGCGGCAACTGCCCTCGTGTGCCCGTCGGTCATCACGATTCTTCCGTCCAGCTGTTTTATGGGAATCGGGTCAAAATCTGTTTTGTTGTGCGGATTAAGCCATTCCCTGATTAGCCGCAATTTACCTTCGCTGATGTAGAGTTGACTGGGCTGCAGGTCGGTTAAGGGAAGCTCAAAGCGATCCTCCCGCGCCACCTTAGCCCGCCTGCACTCCACAAATTCTTGCTTGGTCAACCGGTAGTGATATTGCGCCTTGCCTTTCCATGAACCGGGAATAGGCTCTTCCAGTATGCGGGCAAAGCCGTGCTTTTCCCACATTCGACAGCTGCGCATATTGTAGTCATCGCTAAGACAATGCAGCACATCAACAGATTCGCCATAAAAGGCAAAGTCGATCATCATGCCGATAAACGTAGTACCCAGCCCCTTATTCCAATACGCTTTTTCGCCGATGGCCATATCGATCCTGCGCACATCCAGTCCACTGGCGTACATTCCCCTCACTTCGGGAAGATTCATTTTTTGTAGCCAACATTCACCGATTGGTACATCGTTTGCCTCAATCAGGAAACAGAAGGCATTTTGAGATACGCCGCCATATATCTGGTGCACGGCATCCGCATCGTAGGCGATATCCTCGTCCGCCTCTGCGCCTTCGGTCCAGTACAGCACCTGAGGATCGGTACACCATTTGTACAGCAACGGCAAATGATCATCGCAAAGAGGGCGCAAGACAACCTTGTAATCATCATTTCCGCCGTATAGGGTGATGCCATGTTTTTTATAATGCCCATGCGTTACCCTCCTACCGTGTATACATCCAGCCAGCCCATTGCTCGGCACCTGGCCAAAGAGAAAGCCTACAGAATAAGATTGTCGCGATAGTCAGCCTTTAGAACCACAAGCTGGAAAAAACAAATAGCATCAGAAGTGCAAAAAGGATGGTGTAAAGCTTTTTGTGCAGCGTAATGTAGGCAATGTATTCACGAATCACTGCGTTTGCAGCATAATACCATTTGGTTCTCGCGCCCAGCCCCTGCATCGGCAAGCCTGCCCGCCTGGCGTATATCCCTGCACGAAAAGCATGATAGCTGTTTGTGGAAAATACGGCGCGATAATCGTCGCCCGCGCTATCGCTCTCCATCAACACCTTTGAAAACAGCATGTTTTCAAAGGTGTTTTTCGATGTTGATTCCTGCAAAATATCCTTGGGGTCAACGCCCTTGTCCCGCGCGTACTCAGCCATCGCTTCGGCTTCGGAGCGCGGCTCGTCATCCCCTTGCCCTCCGGACATGATCAGCT
Source organism: uncultured Oscillospiraceae bacterium (assembly GCA_964346145.1). Taxonomy (GTDB): domain Bacteria; phylum Bacillota; class Clostridia; order Christensenellales; family Aristaeellaceae; genus CAYFTL01. The sequence goes on from CAYFTL010000021.1 coordinate 4,744, forward strand.
TGCAGCTCCTTTCCCTAGCCAACTGTTTTTTGTAAAAGTCAATGCCCTTATCAATCCGGGCCGCCAGCAAGGGCGGAACTTGTCCATCAATCAGCCCACTCCCCAGCACCACAATATAATCCTTGTTAAAGCGTGGCCGTTTGGCCAAAAACAAGATATTCGCAGTGATATACAGCAAAAAGTGGGCAAAAAACGCAAACAAACAGATCTGTAGCGCCGCATTGATTTTGTTCAGCCATTCGGGCGCATCGTAGTTGAGGGTAAGCAGCGAAATAATTATGCACACCAACAATCCTGCCGCAAACAGCAGGGAAAGCATGTTGGAAAGGCTCTTGCGTTCCCTTTTCAACATATTTTTGGCGCTGAGTGAAAAGTAGATAAACTCCGCATACACGCCAAAAATAGAAGCCAGTATCAGCACAATTCCCGGCAGCACAGCCAGCGCAATGGTCAGAATATATATCAGCATGCTGTCATACGCTACGTTTAACGCAAGCACCAAAACGCCTGTGATCGCCAATGACGCATAAAAAAGAACAGCACATAAAAGACTTGTGCTGTTTCGCCTGTACGCGATTACAAATAGCGCAATATTAATGATTAACATTGAGAACAAAATCAGGTATTCGGATCCATAAAACATGCAGACCACCCTTTGTTTGTATGTTAGTCGAACCAAAGTCTGCCTGCGGTTCCAACGAAAAGAGCCGATGCTTGGCTAAGCTATTTGCGCCCCTCCACGATGCCGCGCATGCGAACCACGTTGGCGACCGTCTTAAACAGCAGCTTTATATCCAACAACAAATTACATTTTTGAACATACTCGCCATCCAGCTGAGCTTTGGTAGCAATTTCGAGCTCATCCCGTCCGCTAACCTGGGCAAGGCCGGTTAGCCCGGGCCGTACAGAATTTGCCCCATATTTTTCCCGCTCGGCAATCAAATCGTATTGGTTCCAAAGCGCCGGGCGCGGCCCGACGATGCTCATTTCTCCGATCAAAATATTCCACATCTGCGGCAACTCATCCAGGCTGCTCTTGCGCAAAAACTTGCCGACGGGCGTAATAAAATTATCCACGCCGATTAGCAGGTGAGTGGGCATTTCGCTGGGCGTATCGGTACGCATAGTTCGAAACTTTAAAATATTGAAATGCTTTCCATTTTTCCCTACTCGTTTTTGACGAAACAGCACCGGCCCTTTGGAATCCAGCTTGATCCACAGCGCCAAAATCAGCATAAGCGGGCTGAGCAAAACCAAACCCACGAAAGACAGCACAACATCCGCTACCCGCTTTACAAAAAAATAGCCGCGCTTGCCGGCCGTATTTTGCATACCTTAAACCACACCTTCAAACAAAATTTCATGACTTTTCCGGCTTTCAATTATATCGGGATCTGCGCACTTTGGCAATGTACAAGCGCACTCATATCGCTCTTTTTATTCGCCACGCGCCCGATTTATGTAAAACCGAGCCGCGCCTTTGTCTACGCCCGAAAATACGCCGTCTTGCTCCAGCATCTCTTTCAGCTCCTCTAAGTCCACCCAGCGGGCGTCCTTTGCATCGTCGCCGCTGGCCAGTAACTCTCCTTGCGCGCGGCATTTAAAATAGACCCCCATGGAGTCAACCGGCCCTTGCAAAGTCTGGTACACCAGATATGGCCGAAAGCATTCCACTTGAAACACCGAATCTTGATCGCTGATTGCCGCTTGATCCTGCCCTTCGGCCTTCAGCAGATCCAGTCCGGTTTCTTCTTTTATTTCCCGCTTTAGTGCAGCAAAAAAGGATTCGTAGGTTTCAACTTGCCCGCCCGGAAACTCATAATACTCCTGCCCAGGCTTGGTCCTTTTTTGAACCAGAACCTCCGGCCCTCTGGCGCCCTCGCATTCGATGATCGCCCTGGCGTTTACATAAATCAACGAGCTCTATCCCCTTTCAATCCAGCGCAGCACATCTTGCCACTATCAAGCCCTTTAGAAGGCAGGATTGCCGCCGAGAAAAACCAATCTAGCGAATTCGCACCTTTACGGATTGCTGCTGCGTGCATCCACCCGCCCCTTTAAAATCCACCACGATGGTATAATATGGGCCCGCCATGCGGTATTTGTGCTTGCCCAAATACACCCGAATGTTCTTTTTCCCGGCGCCGATATAGCGCCCGGCCATCGGCGTGTTGACTCGCCGGCCGTGCCGATCGTACACACTGATATAAAGCCTGCCCGGCACATTGACCGTGAACCGAAGATAAGTGTATTTATCGTGGCGCGCAAACTTTCCGGATGTGCGCAGATTGGTCAATCTGGGGGCTGCAGCCGATTTGATTTCAAACCATTTTTCCACCGAGGGAGAATAGGCACCCGTCTTTGCATTATAGGCGTTCAGCACCAACTTATACCTGCCAGGCTTCAAATAAGCGCGTTCATCTCCTGCGCCAATATATCCCTGCCAATAGCTCGTAACCCTGCGCCCTTTTTTCGCACGCACCGCAGATAACCGCCCCACTTCCTGTCCTTGTTCATCCAATATTGTGGGGATTACCCGGATGTTGCTTCTCGCCTTAAAGGAAAACTTAAGCCTACCGCCGGAAATCATGGTTTGTTGAGCAGTAACTCCATAGACCGTTTTGGGCGCCTTACCCGCCTTTACTTGAATGGTCTTTTCCATGGCCGGCGCGCTGCCCTGGGTTTGCTTCAAATATGCCCGCACGGCATAGGTTCCACTTTTAACCGTGGCACCGGATGCGCCTTGACCGCGCCAAACGTATGAAAACACGCCGGCTTGCTGTGCTTTGCTATGCAGCGTGCACACTACATTGCCGCCGCTATCGGCCAGCTCCAGCACCAGCGTGCCGGCTTTGCTGGTTCGGCCCGATATGCGCACAGTGTTGTTTCCCGATAGTGTATTCAGCGCCGCCCTGGACAGGCTCAGCTCGGTCACGCGGGCAATTTCAATACTTTGCAAGCGCACTAAAACATCCTGCGTAACGCTTTGACCCACATGCTGGGCGGTCGTTCGTATTTTGTATTGCCCCGGCTTGCAAAGCTTTCCGGCCTGATCCCTACCGTCCCAATAAAAAGCGTTCACATACCGGCAGGAAAACACTCCATCCACAAACTCGGTGCTTTCGGTGGCCGCTTTCCCAGTGGCCAATATGCGAACCCTCTTGCCGTTTGCATCCAGCACCTGAACATCGTACTGTTGCGCCACGCGCTGTTGGGTGGTGTTCTCCACCTCAATCAAAAGCTCGCTCTGGCCATCCGCCACCAACGAATCCCGCCCGAGCCGCAGCGCGAACTTGGGCGGCACCGGCTTGGCTTCTATGGAAACCCCCGCCATACCTGTTGCCGTATTAAAGGGCACCCCATCCTTATCGGTACCCGACACACTCAAAAAATACTTTGCGCCCACAACCGGCAGGCTGCCATCGCCAAGTTGCCCGTTCCACTCAAGCTCAATTTTGCCCCCACCGGTTGCTCCGTAGCTGCGCGCAGCGACCTTTTGCAACGGCACCAAAGAGGGCGTAAGATGGTACACTTCCAGCTCTAAAGACTCTACTGGCCTTAGCAGCTGGACATTCAATCTTACCGGCTTGCCTTGCACCGCCGAAGCTACGGCCGAAATTTTCTGCACCGGGTTATTCCACCGATAGCGGCTTACATCGTAGGAGAGCATTGCAAAGGAATCCGACTGCGGATATATTTGCACGCTAGAAGATACATCGCTTTGCATCATCTGCTTGTTTATGCTCGTATACAATTCGGGTAAAGTTATATGCCCGTCGCGATTTGCGTCGGCTACAAAACTTCCGCTGGGCAGCGCCGCCAACCGTCCGCTCTCCCTTTGCATTTCTACGCCGCAGCTTCGAGCCAACAGCTTGGTAAAAACACTCATCTCGTAACCATAGCTGCCCGATGCGTCGGATTCCAGCCAGTATTTAGCGTAGGACAACTCCTTGGAGCCCGATGCAGTAATCACTTTGTATCCGTTTTGGATAAAAGCGCCCGAAGGAGACCTAAAACGGGCGCTACTTCCCCCGAAAGGAGCCTGCAGCGCAGACTGCAGCACCTGCGCGCCGGATGCCGTTGTTGCGCTGGGCGCGCTGCGCTTTACAATAGCGCCACCGGAATAGCAACAATCCAATATAACCACTTTGGTACCGGGAACTGCGTCCAGCGCGGCTTTTAAGTCGTACACACTGAGCATAGAATCGCTCTTTTCGCCGCGCGCGTTGGTGGGGCATAAATACGCCTGTCCATCGATCAACTCCCCGTGCCCGCTGAAATAAAAAACGGATATATCACTACTTTTGGCCCCGGCAAACCCGTTGGCGATTGCCGCCAGCATTTGCCCACGGTTCAGGTTGCGGTGAGCTTTGATCTGGCCAACGCCATTGGTAAGACGGCCGCTTGCCAAAATCGCCTTTACGGCCATCAAGTCGTTTTGCGGCGCCTCCCCCAAATCGTTCATGTGTTGATAGCTGTTGTTGCCGATGAGCACCGCCCGCCGGATTCCAGATGCCGCAAGCGCTTCAGGGGCGAACCACACGCCGGACAGCAATATCCCCAACAAAATCAAACCGGCCAGCGCGCCTCTAAAAAAACGTTTGCCCATCGCCTGCTCCCCCTCTGTGTTCCTTTCCATATATTATAACATATATGGGCTGATAAACTGAATCTATGCCGACAAAACTGCTCCCCAAAAATAATCAATAAAAAACAACCTTCTTCCGATTGGAAGAAGGTTGCACAAACAGTATATTAGTCCGTGGTGTAGGGCAGCAGCGCAATAGCGCGCGAGCGCTTGATTGCAACAGACAATTGACGCTGGTGCCGGGCACAGGTGCCAGACATGCGGCGGGGCAAAATTTTGCCGCGCTCGTTGGTAAACCGGCGTAACCGTGCCACGTCTTTGTAGTCAATGTGCTGAACTTTGTCTACACAGAACATGCAAACTTTTCGACGCGGTCTGCGTCCACGCGGGCGGCGCGGGCGTTCGCTTCTGTCTTCAGACATGGTACATCCTCCTTTTTAGCCGCGCATAAGCGCGAGATAAAGGCTTCCGCTAGAACGGGAGCTCGTCGTCATCCACTTCGGTAAAACCGGTATCGCCAGAATAAGAGGAATTAGCAGGCGGCGGAGCAAAGTCGTCTACCCCATCGTCAGAATCTCCCCTTTGAGCACGGGCCAAAAACTCCACTTCGTCGGCGACCACTTCGGTAACATATCTCTTTGTGCCATCCTGCGCATCATACGAACGGCTCTGGAGACTGCCCACGACAGCACATTGGCTGCCCTTGGTCAAGTAACGTGCACAGTTTTCAGCCTGAGCGCGCCACACAACGATGTTGATAAAGTCAGCTTCGCGCACGCCTTGCTGGTTGGCAAAACGGCGGGACACGGCGAGGCGGAAGGTGCAAACGGCAATCCCCGATTGGGTGGTGCGCAGCTCCGGATCCCGGGTCAATCTGCCAATTAAAAATACTTTGTTCATTTTCTAAACCCCTGCCTTTTGGCGGTCGGAATTATTCTTGTGCCGCTTCTTGGGCTGTTTCTACTTCGGGTGCTGCTTCTTCGGCTACGGGCTCAGCAACGGCTTCTTCTGCGGTTGCTTCTTCCGCAGGCGCCTCTTCGGCAGCCGCTTCCTCTACTGCGGGCGCGGCTTCAGCTGCTGCGGGTGCAGCAGGGGCAGCCTGCTCAGCCTTGGGTGCAGCGTTCTGCACAAAAGGCCTCTGAGGCTCGCGTTTAGCAGGCAGCTCACCTTCGAAACGGATCACCAAGTAACGGATTACCGAATCGGAAATCTGTAGGTTACGTTCCAGCTCGCGCGGCAGATCGTGCGGCGCGGTGATGTACATCAACACGTAATACCCTTCGGTTTTGTAGTCGATGGCGTAAGCCAAGCGACGTTTGCCCCACTCGTCAATGCGATCAACGTTGCCTCCGTTGGCGGTTACTACGCCTGCGAAACGGTTAATCAGCTCGGTGCGGGCTTGGTCTTCCAGGCTTGCATCCAAAATGTACATAACTTCATATTGGTTCATTTGTTTCACCTCCTTATGGACTTAGCGGCCCTGATCGGTTTTGTCAGGGCAAGGATGCGCTAATAGTGAATTATAGCAGCTTTTACAAGCAATTGCAATCGTTTGGATTAAATTCGGCTACTCAAAAACTATATTAACATAAAAATTCAAAATCGAGGCACTCAAAGCATTGTTTAAACTTTTTCTGCTCAACCTTTGGGCATTTCTTGCCCCTTTCCTCTTCCATGGAGTATAATATTATAATCTGTTGTATCCAAGGAAAGGCGGAGCCCAATGAGTATACAAAAACCAGCCCCGATTGTGGCCGCAGTGCACGATTTAAGCGGCATCGGGCGGTGCGCGCTGACGGTGGTCATCCCCGTCATTTCGGCCATGGGCATTCAGGTTTGCCCGTTGCCCACCGCAGTACTCTCCACCCACACCAGCGGCTATACCGATATGGCCCAAAAAGATCTAACAACTTTTATGCCGGAATGTATTGCCCACTGGAAGCAAATCGGCGCCAAGTTTGATGCAGTGTATTCCGGTTATCTGGCATCGGTTCAGCAAACCGACATCGTGCTGGAATTTATCCGTTGGCAAAAACAAGAAAACAACGCGCTGGCCATCGTAGACCCGGTAATGGGCGATGAAGGCCGGCTGTATTCCGCTATCGATCCAACGATGGCAGAACATATGCAGGCGCTGTGTTGTTGCGCCGATGTGCTGACCCCCAACCTCACCGAAGCGTCCATGATGCTGGGCATCCCCTACCATGAACGTATGCGCACCCCTAAAGAGATAAAACAAATGCTGCTTGGGTTGATTGACCTGGGGCCGGCCAGCGTGGTTGTCACCAGCGTACCCATGGATGGCGGCAGCGTGGCCAACGTGTGCATGCACCGCGGAGAGCAGGAGTTCCATGCGGTGAGCTACGACCGCGTACCCTGTCAGTATCCGGGCACCGGCGACCTGTTCACCAGCGTGCTTACCGGAGCGCTGTTGGGCGGAAAGACTTTAGAGGAAGCTATGGAGCAAGCCAGCGCCTACGTAAACGAAGTTATCCATTTAACCTATGATTTGGGCACCGAGGTGCGCTGCGGGGTGCAGTTGGAGCTCGCCTTGCCCAAGTTGATAGGCAAATAAAATCCATCCTATATTTATTTTAAAAAAACCGGTACACACTTATCCCCCTTCAAGAGGAGCGCTATGGAAGAGCTAAACATCACCAGCGGAGAACACTTCAATCAGTTTTTTGAAGAACATTGCGGCAAACGGGGAATTCCTTTCAACGAATCCATGATGACGGGCAAAACCTGCTTTCCCATTTTCACGGGATCCTTCTTTGCGCTTAGAGCCCAAGAGCTACAGGTGCCTTTAGAGCAGTATGCCGCTAGCATGAAAGCTTTCATGGAAATAACGGACGGCATTCTAAAGTTCCAAAGCATCGTCCTCTGGTTTGGTGCAGATAGCTTTTGCCAATTGAATCTGCTGACGATTTTGGCATATCTTGAACAAATACGTTATGCAGGACAAGTTTATTCGGTGACGATAGACGACCACAGCCGAAAAATCCTGCGCGATAAGGTACCCGTTGTCCTAGGTAGCTACGTGAAGCTCTACGGCGATGTTTTGATCAAACGTTTGCCTGCGCCTTGCGCCGATTCCGTTATGCAAAGGGCGCTCGACCTGTATCTCGATTATTTGTCCGACGATGGCAAGCTGGCCCGCCTTGTAAAAGATAACCCTCAAACGAATCAGAATCAACTGGTGCGCACACTGCTGACCCATTCCCGGGAATATGGACTCAGCGATCTGCAGGCACTGCGGCTGGTTGACCTCTATCGAAAATAATATTTCCGAAAAATGCACCCGCAATATTTACGGGTGCACTTTTTTAGCTATGCATCCAATTTCAAGAGTTCCATAGTTTGGGCAAATATCTGGGCGATGTCCCTGCGCAGGATCAGCTGCGCCTTGCCATCCGCCGGAGTGGTGGTTTTGTTGATCAGCACCAGTTGCTTCCCGCGAAAATAGTGCACCAATTGTGCCGCTGGCATCACCACCAGCGAGGTGCCGCCGATGATCAGCACGTCGGCCGACTCAATGGCTTCCACCGCGCCCGACAGCACATCTTCATCCAACATCTCTTCATACAAAACCACATCGGGTTTGACCACCGCTCCGCATCGGGGGCAAGTCGGCACCCCTTCGGATTCAAGCATAAACCGGGCATCAAAAAATGCCTTACAGCCCGTACAATAATTTCTGTGAACCGAGCCATGCAACTCAAACACATTTTTGCTGCCCGCCTTCTGGTGCAGCCCATCAATATTTTGCGTAATCACAGCCCCGACCTTTCCCATCAACTCCAATTGGGCAAGCGCCTTATGGCAGCCGTTCGGCTGAGCATCCGGATAAATCATATTTTTCTTGTAATAATCAAAAAATTCTTCAGGAAACAGGTCATAATAACTGCGCGAAACCATCTGTTCGGGCTGAAGTGTTTGGTTCAACTTTCGATTGAACAACCCATCCGCGCTCCTAAAATCTGGTATCCCCGATGCGGTAGACACGCCCGCGCCGCCGAAAAAAACGATGTTTTTGTTTTCGCTAATAATGTTTGCCAGCCGCTCTATGCACACAAGCCCTTCCTCCCCTATCCAGCCGTTTCTTCTTATTCTATAATAGCTTTGTTCCATATGCTTGTCCAGCCTACCCAATGTCGCCGCTCAGGTCCTTGCTTTTCGCCACAGAACTCCTTTCTTTTCCTCATCAATACTGACAGATTATCAATTTTAAAATTCAATTCAATTCCCAGACGGCCTAGTTCCGGGTTTGGTTATTCGCACAAGACAAATCTATTTTTCCTCAAATTAGGGCTTAGTTACAGTATAAACCCTTAGCACAGCTACCCTGCGCTCAAAACCTGGCCCGAAAATCATTTTTGCAAGTTTTTATAATTTAACTTTCATTTTTGTTTTTTTTGTGATAGAATCAAAAACGAATTTACGTCTTAAACCTTAAATGAGGTTTGCCGCGATAAGCAAGATAGTTGTACGCGCCCGGCTGGCTGCAGCTCTTCCGGGGAAATGAAAGGATGAAACCGAATGTCCCTTACTTTGTCCGAACGTTGCTTGAAGATTGCCCCTTCCCTAACCCTAGCCATAGACGCGCGCGCAAAAGATCTTGCGGCACAAGGCGTTGATGTCGTAGGGTTTGGCGCGGGCGAACCCGATTTCGACACCCCGGAATATATACGCGACGCCGCCAAGCAGGCTCTGGATAATGGAATGACGCGCTACACGCCGGTTGCCGGAACCTTGCTTCTGCGCCAACGCATCTGCGATAAGTTAAAAAAAGACAACCATCTTTCTTATGCGACCAATCAAATCCTGGTCAGCAACGGCGCCAAGCACTCTTTGTTTAACGCGCTTAGCGCCATCATCAATCCAGGGGACGAAGTGTTGATTCCAACCCCCTGCTGGGTCAGCTACCCCGAACTGGTGCGCATGACCGGCGGCATTCCGGTGTTCGTGCCCGGCCGCGAAGAAAATGAGTTTTTGGTTTCTGCGAAAGAAATTGCACCCTATGTAACCGAGCGCACCAAAGCGCTGATCTTAAACTCTCCCAACAACCCCAACGGCTGCGTTTGGCCCGAGGATATGCTGCGCGGCATTGCCGATTTGGCCGTTCAAAAACAGTTCTTTGTAATTTCCGACGAAATCTACGAAAAGCTGGTGTACGACGACGCACGCCACGTGTCCATCGCCTCGCTGGGCGAGGACATCTACAACCAGACCATCGTGGTCAACGGCGTATCCAAATCCTACGCCATGACCGGTTGGCGCGTGGGCTACACCGCCGCACCTCAAAATCTAATTAAGGCAATGACCAGCTTCCAAAGCCACTCTACCAGCAACACAAACTCTATCGCCCAGTACGCCACCGCCGAGGCGTTGACCAATGGCGAAGCCTACATCGAAAACATGCGCCAAGAGTTTGATAAGCGTCGCAAACTAATGTGCGAGCGCATCAATCAAATCGGCGGCGTGAGCTGCCACATGCCCCGCGGCGCCTTCTACGTCATGATGAACATACGCCCGCTGCTGAGCCGCAGCCACAATGGCAAAACGATTTGCGGATCGCTGGATTTTGCCGATGCGCTGCTGGATACCAAAAACGTAGCCATGGTGCCCGGCATTGCCTTTGAGCAAGACGACCATATGCGCCTATCCTACGCAATCTGCCAAGACAAAATCAACAAAGGACTGGATCGCTTGGCCGAATTTGTATCCGAAATGGATTAAAACATCCTTTCTCTTACCATTTTTGAGCCGCTCAGTGGCCACCATACGCCGCTGCGCGGCTGAATTTTACACATGAAGGAGGAAAAACGCCATGTCCAAGTCGCCCACCCCCAAAAATCGCCCTTCCCCCCTGAAGTTTAACCCCAAGACCAATTTGTTGACCCAGGCAAAATATAAATATCAGCTGCAGGAAGTGGACGAACCCAACCTATATCGCGAGTTGTTCGACTACACCAGCGTGCCCAAGGTGGCGTTTAACAACCGTGTTGTGCCCATGAACATGCCTGATGAAATCTGGATGACCGACACCACCTTCCGCGACGGGCAACAGTCCCAATCCCCCTTCAGCGTGAAGCAGATCGTGCACTTGTTTAAACTCATGAGCAAGTTGGGCGGCCCCAACGGCATGATCCGTCAAAGCGAATTCTTTATCTACACCCAAAAAGATCAAGAAGCCGTGCGCCGTTGTCAGGATCTTGGGCTAAAGTTTCCCGAAGTAACCAGCTGGATCCGCGCCACCGAAAGCGATTTTGAGCTGGTCAAACAAATGGGCGTGGAAGAAACCGGCATTCTGGTTTCCTGCTCAGATTACCACATCTTCAAAAAAATGAAGCTGGACCGGCGTAAGGCAATGGACAAATATCTAAGCATCGTTAAAGCCGCGCTGGACCGGGGCATACGCCCCCGTTGCCACTTCGAAGACATTACCCGCGCCGATTTCTACGGCTTTGTGGTGCCCTTTGTCACCGCTTTGATGGAGCTTTCCCACGATAGCGGAATCCCCATCAAAATCCGCGCCTGCGACACCATGGGCTACGGCGTAACCTACCCAGGAGTGGCCATGCCCCGCAGCGTTCAGGGAATCATGTACGGCTTGAACCACTATGCCGGAGTACCGGCGGAGCTGTTGGAGTGGCACGGCCACAACGACTTTTATAAAGTGGTCACCAATGCGACAACCGCTTGGCTATATGGCTGCTCTTCGGTAAACTGTTCCCTGCTGGGCATTGGGGAACGCACCGGAAACTGCCCGCTGGAAGCCATGGCAATGGAATATGCCGCGCTGCGCGGAGACAACAATGGAATGGATTTTACGGTAATCACCGAAATCGCCGAATACTTCGAGCGGGAAATCGGCTACGAAATTCCGCCGCGCACCCCCTTTGTGGGCCGCAGCTTTAACTCCACCCGCGCCGGCGTGCACGCCGATGGGCTTTTAAAGGACGAAGAAATCTACAACATTTTTGACACCACCAAAATCCTTAACCGTCCGGCGACTGTGGCGGTAGACAGCCACTCGGGATTGGCCGGTGTGGCCCATTGGCTGAACGGTTTTTACAAACTGCCCGACGAGGTGAAGCTGGACAAACAACATCCGCTGGTAATCGCAATCAAGGCCAAGGTGGATGAGCTGTACGTCAGCGGGCGAAACACCGCCATGGGCGATGACGAACTGGACAATATTGTGCGCGAATGTGACTTTGAAATGTACCGGTTCCTAACCGATGCGCACAAACGATAGACAATAAAGAAGCCAGCGATGGCACAAGCAATCGCTGGCTTCTTTATTTGTTCAAGCTAATAAAAAGTTACTTCCTGCTCTATGAGGTGCTCCCCCTCATACACCATGCGTCCGGAAAAAAATCGATCTTGATTCATCCATTTCAGAAAAATCCGGTCACCTTCCCACAAATTTAGGTCGCTAACCTTATCTGTGTCTATCCAATGCAATGCCCCTTCGTCGCAACTTTCAGCGAGTTCCCCGTTGTACTCGGTGGCTGTAAACACAAACATCAAAGTATCCATGCCTTTGGTGAAATGAGGGTACATGATCATGCCGCACAACTCAGGACTTATAATCGTCAAGCCGGTTTCTTCATAAAACTCCCGGGCGATGCAAGCCTCCGCGGACTCTCCCGCCTCAAACTTTCCGCCGATGCCCACCCATTTTCCATTGTGGATATCGTTTGGCTTTTTGTCGCGTTTGAGCATGAGCGTTTTTCCGCCTGCTTCTAAATAACATATGGTGGTTAGGAGCGTAGTCATATGGGTTCTCCTCCCTTGTTCCGGTTCGCACGATGGTTGGCTATAAGCGCTATACCGTCCCAGCGCTCTTAAGCGTTGAGCCGGTTGCGCTGATATCCATTTTAAAATAGGATTTACAACTCATATTATCAAATCAGCCGCACGAACACAATATTTTTAGGGTATAATAAGAAATCAGTTGAAACTACTTTCGAAGGAGATGTACTATGCGCAGAAAAGACCGACAAATAACAGATAGCGATACAATCCGTTCAATTTTAGACAAAAGCCAGGTGTGCCGGCTCGCTTTTTCCACCGGCGGCGCTCCATACATTGTGCCGATGAACTTCGGTTATGAGTACCAAGAAAACGGCCGCTTGCTATTGTATTTTCATTGTGCCACAAAAGGGCGCAAGCTGGATTTGATCCGCGAAAACGCCGTTGTCGGCTTCGAAATGGATTGCGACCACCACTTGATCGACGGCCCGTTGGCCTGCGATTACACCTTTGCCTATTCCAGCATCATCGGTTGTGGGCATATCCAAGAGCTTTCGGAACATCAGGATAAAATCTACGGGCTAAGCGCCATGATGCACAAATTTAATATGGAAAACCCCACCTTCAAGGAGGAAATGCTCCGGCATACCTGCGTGTTGAAGCTCACCGCCACAGACTTCACCGCCAAGGGCCAGCCGCTTTGATAAATCTCCTACTGCTTCAACCCCTATTGTATTCATCGGTTTTTTTGACGAAGAACCGCCAAAAGGATTATAATAAACCGACGAGCAAACCTTGATTATGCCGGTTCGTCCGCCAATCTTTGCACATTGGCACACAGGAGGCAATCCATTGAATCAAAAGAAACAATCGGCCGAAAATTCTAAAAAACAGCTCAAACAACGGTTGATACGAATCTGCGCGCTGATCATGGCTGCCGCCCTGCTGATCAGCAGCTTGGCAGCCATATTCCCAGCATTCGCCGAAGGCGAAGCAGACACAGCGCACAATAATCAAACGGAAACCACACCCGCCACCCAGGCCCCGGCGTCAGCCGATCGAGATCAATACGCTATGGATATTACCGTGCTGCCCGAACAGCAGGCGCTGTACGTGGTGCAAAAGCTCGATTACACCAACCGCACCGGCGATCCGCTGGATTATATCATCTTTAATTTGTATGCAAACGTTTTTCGGCGGGAGTTGACCTTGCCCTTTGAGTCCGACAAGCTGGCCAGCGCCTACCCTAAGGGCTATGCCCCGGGCGGCATAGAGTTCTGGAACATTTTGGTGAACGGACAGCCGGCCGATTGGGGCATCCAAGGCAGCGGAGAAACTTACCTGCGGGTGGATGCGCCACTGCAAGCCGGTCAATCTGCCGAATTGGAATTTGAGTTCACCGTGTTGTTCCCCGAAAGCCACACCAAGTTGGGCGCAAGCCAAAACGATTGGCGGCTGACCGGATTTTATCCCTTGGCGGCAATCTACGCCGATGGAAACTTTGAATTGGAGCCATTTTTAGCCATTGGAGATAGCCTAAATTCGGACGTGGCCGATTATGCTGTCAATATAACCGCACCCGAAGGCTGGGACCTGGCCTTTACCGGAACCGAACAAAACCAAACAACCAAGGACGGATGGACCACGGCCTCAATCGCCGCACCCAAGGTTCGAGATTTCGCCTTTGTACTGTATCCCGTGGGCGCCAAAGCGGCTGCCGCTGAAACGACGGCCGCCTATATACGGGTGCGTTCCTGGGCAGCCGATCAAAAAGCTGCGCAAGAGGCGCTGAATATCGCATCATCGGCGGTGGCACTTTTTGCCGAATGGTTTGGCGATGCGGGCATCGAAAAGCTTGAAATCGCTCAGGTTGATTATTGCATGATGGAAGCCGAATTTCCCGGGCTCGCGCTAATCGATCGCTCGCTTTACGACAAAAAGCAACCCGGTCAGCTGGAATATAGCGTCGTGCGTCAGGTGGCGCACCAGTGGTTCTACGCGCTGGTAGGCAGCAATCCCTCCCTCGAACCCTGGCTGGACGAATCCCTCGCCAACTACGCCACCCTAATGTACTACGAACAAACCTACGGGCAAGACAAGTTCCTGGAAAAACTAAACGAGCAGGTGCTGGACTCGCTGAACGTTACCATCCCGGGAAATTTGACCGTGGACAGCAGCATTGAACGCTTCAACTCTGTCGACGAATACCAAACCATTATCTACGGCCGCGGCACCGCGGTTCTGCACGAGCTACGCACCGCCATGGGCAAGGAAAGTTTCCTCCGTGCGCTGCGCAAATATGTGGATATCCACCGCTTTGGACGTGCCACGCTGGATAGCTTTATAGATGCACTCAACGAAGCTTCTGACCGGAAGTGGGATGATTTTGTGATCTACCAACTCTACAACATCGACGATTACGTCGAGCAACAAATCGAGTGGTACGAATAGCGCCACACAACTATGAAGTCAGCACGCCCGGATCTTTAAAAAATTAAAGATCCGGGCGTGCTTTATGTGGTGGCATACGTCCATTCCTAACCTTCTTTACTTCTACAAAACAAATGAGTATGATGATTGCATAGAGGCTCTTGAATCACAACTTAGAAAGGAAAATCGCTATGAATATCGCTCTGCTAATCGCTCTGGCCGTTCCTTTTTCCTTTGCCCTGTTGGATATCAAGCGAGACTACTATCCCTTCCACCTGGTGGTTACCGGCGGGTGTGCGCTGCTGCTGTTGCTTTCCCCCCAACGCCAGACGTTTGCCCCTTTGATCATCGGCCTGGCCTTTTCCATCCTTGGAGACTGGTTTTTAAACCACAAAGCTCAAAACGAAAACTTTTATCTGTTTGGAATCGGCGGATTTTTTCTGGCCCATTGCGCTTTCATCTTCTACATCCTGCCCCACTTTCGCATGCAAACCACAACCTGGATCGCAGGCGCCTTGTTTCTTGCCGCCTACGGTTTGTTTCTGCCCAAAGTCATTTTGCCCGGCGTCGTCGGTAAGCCGATGAAAATCGGGGTCTGCTCCTACACCATCATCTCCATGCTGGCCTTGGCGCTAGCGTTTGGCCTACAAGGGAATTTTTCGGGGAGATTGCTGTTTATACTCGGAATTGGATTCATCGTGTTTTCCGACACAATTATCGGCATAAGCGATTTTGGTGGCAACCGCCGGTTTTCCCGCTGGATCATGCCCACATATTACGCCTGCCACCTGCTCATCACCGCTAGCGCATTGACCACAGCTCTGTAGGCTGCAATCCCGTAAAAAAAGCCGAAGATTTCCGGCTTTTTTACCATCATATATATAACAATCAAAAAGTACCTATTTATCCCGATCATCAGATCGAATCGTCCTGATAAGCGATAATCGATGCATCTTTTACCCCTTCCATCGCCATCAGTTTACCGAGCAATGCATCCTGGCGCACCGCACGCATTTCTACAGTGAGTTCCACACCGCTTTGGGTGGCCAACTTGCTCTTGACGTGTTGGTTGCGAATCGTGCGCAACAGCCCACTCACCATACCTTCCGCCGATTGCGCATAGCGCACCACCAACAAGAAGCTATCATCCTTTTTCAGCCGCATTCTGCTGGTAAGAAAAATTACCAGGGCGATGCACGCCGAGGCTAAAACCGCCATGAAAAATTGACCCGCGCCCAGCAAAATGCCCATGGTCAGCGCCCAAAACATGTAGGCGGTATCCAGCGGATCCTTCACCGCTGTGCGAAAGCGCACGATGGACAGCGCACCCACCATACCCATCGACAGCTGAATAGAGCTTTTTATACACATGACGACGGGCGTGGTGATTACTGTCATCAACACCAAGGTGAGCCCAAAACTGCCGCTATACATAACCCCGCGGTAATTTTTGCGATATACCCAGTAAATGAACAATCCAATAGCAAAAGCAACCAGAATCGCGAACACGATGGTGTACCAAGATCCAATGCCGATGGTTTGGGATGCAAACAGGTCGCCTACAATATCCCGGCTGGAAAGGGGGCCATTGTTCAACATGAAAAACTCCTCCATACAATTAATATTTGATTTATACCGTAGGATCAAACCGGCGGCACAGCACGTATTTTGAAATGGCGCTGCGGTTGCCGGGGATAGTCCCCATTAAGTAGCGGATATGCTCGGGCAAGAATCTATTGTACTTTACCTCCAGCACAATTTGCTTATCGCCTTTAAAAGGGCTCACCGCCAAAGTTGTAGGGGCAAAAAGGTTGGTACCGCTAAGTCCGGATCTCAGCTGTTTGTCAAACGTGATGCGCACATTTTCTACAGGATAGCAATAGGCTTCGCGCACATAATCCACCAGCACCACCGGCCTGAGCAGCTTGGTCCGCATTTGGCAATACACATCCTTAAGCAGCGGATTTTCGGCTGCATACAAGCCCGTACAATCGCCCGATGCCAGCTGGTCGCACAACCTGCGGGTAATTTGCACACTGCTCTTTTGAATCAAATCCCCCAGCTTGCGCTTACGCTCCAAGAAAATTTCTTTATCCGAATAATTGTAAATTCTAATTCGGTACTTGTCCCGGTGTTCTACGCCGCTGAGCTTATCCACCATGGCACGGTTGTAGACATCGTCAAAATACAGCGACCGAATGGAATAATTGTTGTGCGCATCTCCGTTTGGATCCCGTTGCAGCCCACTTGCCAACACCAAACGTAGCGCCACATGATCGGTGGCGTTGATATAGTATTTCAGTTCGTGCCGCGGCGGCAGCATCTCCCGACCCGCCGGCCGGCGAGAGGCATTTCGTCCCATAGGTTGCTCCTCGCTTTCCGATTGCCGCGCAATCTCACTGTAGCGCGTCCAACGCCCGACCGAAGTAGCGTTGTACCTCTTCTTCGGTCATATCCAGTGTGTCAATCGTGTAGTTGATAATATACTCAGGGCGTTTTTTTGCGTAATCGCGCAAAGTGTCCACATGCTTGCGCCAACTTTTCACCGAACTCGGCCATTTTTCATAATGCCCCGGCATTTCCGGCTCCAACGTTTGCACCATTGCATCAATCTTTTGAATTATCGATTCGGTAGAAAAATCTCTGGCCAGGCGCTCTCCAAACCGCGCGAGAAAGCGCTCCCGTATCGCTGAATTTTTCATTAGTTCTACAAACAGCGTCGTATCAAATATTTTGTTGGTGCCCACGCCTTCAGGGTCTAGATAGCGGGCTATGGAGTTTGTATCCAGCACCGTAAAAGCCCAGTCCAAATCATATAAAATCCAGCGCCATTTCCCGTCCCCATCCACCGCATTTCGGTAGCGTTTCAGGTTGCCGGCATCGCCATTGCCCACAAAAATTTGAATGATTTCGTAATCTAGAAAATTATCAATGTCCACGCGCTGCTCAACATATTGTAGGCCTTCCTCGGTTTGGCATCCGTTTTCCTTCAAATAAGCAATCAGCTCGGCATAGCTATCGTTGCTGCCGTTGAGCACAATGTTGTTGCCCTTGACAAGATCCACATTGTCCGGATCTTTCCAGCCCATGTAGCGGGCGACAGCGTGCTTATTGATGCGCTCGCGCAAATTGTAATGGCCCCAATACTGGCCGTTGAGATAAAGGACGGCCGGCTGCACATCCTGGTACATCAGGCCAGTGTCTTCTGCCAAGCTGGTGAGCACCGCATCCCGCATACGCGCCCGGTCCGAATCCTGCCCCGTGGAGCGCAATAGCACTGATTGGTATGTTTTGTAAGTCCGGTTGGGGAATAAGCCGGCTCGCAACAGCCCGGTTCTATTGTAGCGCGGCCTGGCGGAAATAGAAAAGGACTTTTGTTCCTCGGCGCGGCTGTACTGGCCGTGCAACCCCAAACCGATGTTGTCGCTAACCAGCAGCTCTTTTTGAGTGTTCCATATTTCTATGCTGCCCTCGCGTTCCCACCGCATCCAAAAATTGGCACCCTTGTTGATGCTTCCAAAGGGGAATTTTGCGGTTGCATTAGGACCTTTGGCATAAATCCCCCGTTTGTCGCTCCATAAATCTACCGGATCAGCAACCAAAGAAACCACCGGCAGGCTATGTTCTATTCCGAAAAAATAGCTGGCCGTAATGGTTTTAGACTCCAACCCATCCTGAGAGAACGCTTTGGCACGCACTACCACCGTTTGCACGATCTGAACCGGATCCTGATAAAGAATAGATTCCCGCGTGGGTTCGGTGCAATCTATCGTATAGCGAATTTCTGCTCCTTCCGGCGAGCTGATCGCCAGCTCAAACGGCTGGTTGTACAGTCCCCCCGCGACCGAAAACACAACAGGGTTCAGCCGGTGCGTATATCCGGTTACGGAATTTTGAGCTCCCTTGGTGGGCTGTGGCAAATAAAAAAAGCCGCGTTGTCCTTCAATGCGGCCAAAGGAAACATTATTGTGTTGCTCTTCCATTGGCACCCGATCCAGGATTTTCCCCTCCGGCGTGCAGAGGGTCAGAATCTCACCACCCAAAACCGAAAGCTTAAAATTGGTTTCCAGCGCATTGGACGAAACGCCGCTACGCCCGTTCCCAGTCAACGCAACCGTCAAATATTCACCGGCTCCCACGGTGGCGCCTTCTGGAAACTGCCACTTGCGCGGACGGTTGGGATCGTCGGATAGCCCAAAGCCTTGTAAATCCACCGGTTGATTGGAAGTGTTGTACAACTCCAGCCAATCCGAACCGGTACGCCCGGTCTTGGCGTTGGTAACGGAAGCCACAACTTCATTGAGCAACACGCCCGACGGATTGCGGGCCAAAAGCTGGTCCTGAATAACAACTGCCCCCTCCCGTGTGTTGGGCTGTCCGGGGGTAGGGCTTACCGTCTGGCGCCAACTTCCGTCCGACTGCAGAGCATAACTGCGGTCTGCCTGCAAATTGTCGTAACTGGCTCTGCTGATGAGCCCACCGGCCGAATCAGACAAATAAACCGTTTCGCCTTCTGCCTTGAGCTTAAAGTTTGTGTGCAGGCTGCCCTCTTCATCGGCAATGTCCTTGCCCGATGCGTACACCACAATATATTCACCGGGCGCCAGCATGCGTTCAGGAAAACTCCATTTCCCTGGCTTGGATTCCATATCCGATAAGCTATACCCCTTTAGGTTTATTGCTTCTTCTCCGCTGTTATAAAGCTCAATCCAGTCGTAATAACCACCCTGTTCATCAGGCACATAGGAGGCATTACTGGCCATGATTTCGCTGAGAACCAGCTTGCTATCCGAAACCGAAGCGACACTTTTCAGTTTTTCAAAATTTTCTGCCGTGTTGGCCATGCCCGGGGTATACTGGCTGGAAATCGACCAACCACCATCTTCCACATCCCGGCTATAGACTTGGTTGGCTTGGAGCGGCGGCAAGTTCAAGGTTTCCACCGCCAATCCGTAGCGGTCAAACAGTAGCAGCGAATCGCCGGAAGCGCTCAACTTAAACGGCGCATGAAAGGTGGCCCTCAGATTATTTTGCAGCTTGCCCGACGCAAAAACAACCACATATTCGCCGGGCTGCAACACATATGCGGGAAAGTGAAAGGGATTAGGATCGTCAATTTTGTCGACCAGCGTCCAACCCTCCAGGGATATGGGATCCTTGCCTACGTTGGTCAACTCTATCCAATCAGGGTACTTTCCCCGGTCATCTTCGTAGGCATTTTGGTTGGATGACATCACTTCGTTGATTTGCACATCGGTGATCGTCGACACCGTCGCCACCATTCTATCCTTGAGTTGGTCGGTTTCAGGCAACAGCCCATCGGGGAAAAACTTGCTTTGAAGCAGATAGCTTGCCCCAATAAGCAGCACAGCGACTGCCGCGACGATCAATATTTTGTTTATGGGAAACTTAGGGGGATCCGTCTGGGACATAAACATCTCCATCCTTTTTTACAGCGAGAAACAGATATATGGAGTTGAAAAACAACTTCTAAAAACACCGCATTCCAGCCGACGTAGGTTGAAGTGGCGATCAATAAAAAAGAGCACAAATCTGCCACTCGTCTTTTGAATCCTTCACCAAGCGATTCACCACGCTTCTTTTGAAACAAAGGCGGAAAGGCTTGCTTGTTAAACCTTATCCATTCTACAGCATTTATCGCTTTGAGTCCAGTTTTTCCGCAAAGAATATAAAAAAGAAAATAATTTTGCTTTAAGCATAAATTTGGTATGTACTATTGTTGTTACTATTACTAACTAATCTAAAAAGGGAGAGTTAACTATGTGTTCCAAAAGGCGAATCCTATCTTTACTATCTTTATTGTTAATGATAATATTTCTTGTTCCAGCCTACGCCGAAGATTCCGATCCTTTTTCTCCGTCGCAAGGCTTTATTAACCACTCAGAAAATACTCCTATCCCAGAGCAGGATAGCCATACCCTTCCCCCTATTATAAGCATCCTCCCTGAGGAAACAACCCTCCCTGAGCAAACAACCCTCCCTGAGCAAACAACCCTTCCTGAGCAAACAACCCTTCCTGAGCAAACAACCCTCCCCGAGGAAACAATCCTCCCCGAGGAAACAACCCTCCCCGAGGAAACAACCCTTCCTGAGCAAACAATCCTTCCCGAGGAAACGAACCTTCCCGAGGAAACGAACCTTCCCGAGGAAACGAACCTTCCCGAGGAAACGAACCTTCCCGAGGAAACAAACCTTCCTGAGGAAACAGCCCTCCCGGAAGAAGATGCAATTGATAACGGTGGAATTATTAAAATACGAGGCCGTTTTGCGCAGCCCTCTACTCGTCAAAAGCGAAGCCTTGACGCCGTTACTTCTGAGCGCCCCGATCATATTATCATTAACCTACATGCCGAACGGCAGCCCCTCGGCCCGGATAGGCGGCCCGATTATTCCCAAGAGCCCATAAATTCTGTCATCGCCCAATTTAAAATATATCAAACCCACGGCGAGCTAATCTGGTTGGATGATCGGTATAGCGGAAACGAGAGCCAATTTGATGTTAGTGTAAATCCCTACTCTTCGGCTGACGTCTGGGATTTTGTGATTTATGCTCCCACAAACGAGCCCGGTGGCATAGCCAACCCTATGAAGTATTCATTATCGGAAGTTCCCGTACCCGGTTATGAAATTATTATTGAAATTGATGAAAATGGCGTTTGGCATATAACCAACAAAAAAATACCCGAGCCTACTCCTACTCCTACTCCTACTCCCACACCTACTCCCACACCTACTCCCACACCTACTCCCACACCTACTCCCACACCCACACCTACCCTTGAACCCACTCCGGAGCCTACCCCTGAACCCACTCCAGAGCCTACCCCTGAACCCACTCCGGAACCTACCAAGAAACCCACCCCAAAGCCCACCGAAAAAAATACAGATAGCGATGTCCCCGAAACCGGTGACACCGCAAGCACTTGGCTTTATCTCGGCTTGATTAGCTGCGCGTGCTTAACCGCCACGTTTGTACTGTTTGCAAAAAAACGCAAACAAAACTAAAAGCCAATATAGATTCACACCAACCAAAAAAGAATTGGCATAAAAGAAACCTTAAACGCTTTATCAGCGTTTAAGGTTTCTTTGTTTCTATGAGCAGTACGCTTTTCCTAATACCCTTCATACGTAAACCACGTCCTCACCTTAAGCAAAAAACTTACTGCCAAGTCATATCGCTAAAGTTTTATGTTGCTGATATTTTCATTGAGGCCTTTTTAAAGCACAAATTAATTTGTTGACATCTGTACTGTGCTGTTATATACTGTTTGCAGAAAGGAGACGCTATGAATATCATCATCAATACTTCCTCAATGGTACCCATTTATGAACAGATTACTGAGCAAGTTAAGTCTCAAATTATTTCCGGTAATATAAAGCCGGGCGATGCCTTGCCCTCGGTCCGGGGCTTGGCCAAAGAGCTGCGTATTAGCGCCTTGACCGTGAAAAAAGCTTATGACTCCCTGGAGGTTGAAGGCTTTATCTCAACCGTGCACGGAAAGGGAAGCTACGTTAACAGCTTAAACGCCAACCTACTTGAAGAGGAAGCCCGCAAAGAAATTGAGTCCGACTTTTTCGATCTTGTCAGAAGATCCCGCCTACTGGGTTTAACAGATAGGGAAATTGAATCTCTGCTCGCGATGATACTGGAGGGAACACTATGATCACAATACAAAATGCGCAAAAAAATTATAAGGATTTCCGGCTGGATTGCAGCTTGAACGTCCCTAAAGGATATATCAGCGGAATCGTTGGCAGCAACGGCGCCGGAAAAACCACTGTCTTTAAACTGTTGCTGGACCTCGTCGCGCTCGAGGGTGGAAGCATAAAAATTTTTGGCAAAGAGGTGATCCGCTTAAGCGCCAAAGACAAAGAAAAAATCGGCATTGTATTGAGCGACATGGGTTTTAGCGAATACTTGAATGTAAACGATATTGCCAGAATTCTCGCATCCACCTATGCAAATTTTGATCGGCAAAAATTCGCCACTTTGTGCTCCAAATTCGAATTGCCCCTAAACAAAAAAGTGCTGAACTTTTCTTCGGGAATGAAAGCAAAGTTAAAAACCATCATAGCCATAACCCACGGCGCAAAGGTGCTACTGCTGGACGAAGTCACCACCGGCCTGGACGTGATGGCCAGAAATGAACTGCTGAGTTTGCTCCACGAATGCATGGAAGAAGACGAGGAACGTTCCATCCTCATCAGCTCCCACATTTCCTCGGATCTGGAAAACTTGTGCGACGATCTGTATATCATTAAGGAAGGCCGGATTATCTTCCACGAAACCTTGGATGCGCTATCAAGCGATTATGCGGTGTTAAAGCTCAACGACGCTCAATACCAAAGGATAGACAAATCCTATATCCTTTCGCAAAAAAAAGAGCCCTATGGCTTTCTGTGCTTGACCGACGAAAGGCAGTATTATGTGGATAACTATCCGGATGTGGTCATCGAAAAATCCACCATCGACGAGCTGATGGTCATCATGAACGGAGGCGAGCAGTTATGATTGGGCTCATCAAAAAAGACTTCTTCGTACTAAAGGCCCAGAAATTTTATATCATCCTCGGCATTTTTCTGCTGATCTCCCTCACCATCGGCTATGAGCAACCCGTTATGGGCGTCTTTGCAAGTGCTGCCATGGCTGCCACCCTAAGTCTGACGACCATCGCTTACGACGATTTTAATCACAGTACCGCTTTCTTGCTCACCTTGCCCATCACCAGAAAAACGTACGTGGTAGAAAAATACGTCCTAAGCCTTTTGCTGTGCACAGCAGCCTGCCTCATTTCAAGCGTTCTGTTGCTCTTGATCAAATTCAGCACCATCGCATCCGAAAACATCCTTCTGCTGGGCATACAAGTCCTCTGTGCGATCCCTGCGGCCGTATGCGTCCCCGCGTTGCTCATCCCCGTTAACTTAAAATTCGGGAGTGAACGCGGGCGAATGATCATGATCATACTCTTTATGGCTCTTGGCGTTTTGTTTTCTATCCTGTTTCAGTTGATTCCAGCGGATGGAGCTTCTAATCTGATTGCCTTTGTAACAAATCTAAATCCTTGGCTATGGTTGGCGGGGGGCGTTGCGATAAGCGCCCTCATCATTTTTACATCGGTGACCGTCAGCAACAATATAATGCAAAACAAGGAATTTTAGCGATCATAGCTAAATTGCTTGCAAACCGTGCAAGAAAACGCACAAAAAATGCTTTTTTTACACCATTCTACAAACAAAATCGAGGCTAGCACCATGACAAAAAATCAAGCTGTTCGCTTGGCCGACCGCTGGATAGATGAATGCGCTGCCCGTTGGCCGGAATTTGAGGGAGCATACCTATCGGGTTCGATTTTAAAAGCCGATCCCGACAGCCCCTGGCCCATCACTTCGGACGTGGATGTCGTAATCATAGTGCGCGACGGCCACAAAATCCAAAGCCCCGGCAAGCTACATTACCAGGGCGCACTCTTGGAAATTACGCTGATCCAAAAAGGTCTTTTCCAAAGCCTGGAACAAATCCTCACCACCCACTATCTAGCCTATCCGCTTTCACGGGAAGATTGCGTCCTGCGCGACCCGAAAGGTTGGCTGCTCCCCCTCTGCCGCGAAGTGCAAAAAGGTTATATGCAAGACCGATGGGTGAGGGCGCGCATCCACAGTTTTTTTGAGCGCATCCGTTCCGCTTTCTCTCCCTTTGACACCATGCGCCCTTATCCCCAGTTGGCGCTAGGCTGGTTGTTCCCCACCGGAATTTCCTGCTTCCCCATCCTCTGCGCCGATCTTCAAAATTGCACTGTGCGCACCCGTTACAGCGCTGCGCGCGATGTACTGTTTCAATACGGCCTACACGATTTTTATCCCAAGCTTATACGGCAGCTAATCGGATCAACATTTCGGCCCGATATGGCCCGGCGGCACCTGGCCGAGCTAGAACAAACTTTTGACTTGGCTGCTGCCGCTTCGGGCGCTTCCCGCACGTTGCCTTATCGCAGCGACATATCACTGGATTCCAAACCCATCGCAATAGCCGGCTCGGTCCGCTTGATTGCCGCAGGCAAAGCCGATGAGGCGGCCTTTTGGATGACCGCCACTTTTGCGCGCTGCCACGAAATTTTGCGACTGGATAATCCCAAAGCAAACGCACGGCGAATGCCCGCTTTTCAAGCATTTCTATCGGAATTGGGCGCCGATACCGCCGAAAAAATGCAGCAGCGCGGCCAACATTTGCTGAAATTTTTGCCCGATATCGCCGATGTGTGCGAAAAAATAATCTACCTTCGCAAACAAAGGGATTAACGAAAACGCACATGCTTTTATCGACCACGCCGGATTGTTCCAAGGCGTGGTTTTGATTTGAAGCGACCATACAAAGCATTCTGTGTCCGCATGTCCGTATTTGAAAAACCGAAAACCGCCCAGCCAAGGCATAGTTCACAACAATATAAAAGTCGGCTCTAAGTTACCCCACAGTCCCTGCAAGTAATCTTCCCTTGCCCACCACGGCGCCATCTGTTAAAATTGTTGTATTAAGTTTGTAATTAGGAACGGTGAACCAAAATGGTAATGTTGGCTTTGCAGGGCGTATCCAAATCCTTTGTGGTCGACTGCGTGATTCGGGACGTCAATTTAACTGTACGGGTGGGGCAGCGTTTGGGGCTTGTAGGCACCAACGGCAGCGGCAAATCCACCCTGTTTAAAATCATCATGGGGCAAGAACAGCCCGACGAAGGCAGCGTCACCATGCTCAAGGGTGCAAAGGCAGAAATGCTCACCCAGCACGCCGACATCGATTCCACCGCCAGCGTATACGAAGAACTGGAAAAGGTGTTTGAGCCATTGCAACAGATGGAAAGCCGGCTGCGCCAGATGGAAGCCGCCATGAGCGATCCCGCCTTGTCCGAAGCAGAAATCATGGCGCTGGCCGATGACTACGCCCAGTTGACCGAGCGCTTTGAGGAGGCGGGCGGATACGAATGGCCCAGCCGAATCGCAGGCGCCCTGACCGGATTGGGGCTTCCCAAAGACCGGTGGGACATGCCCGCCAACCTGCTGTCCGGCGGCGAAAAAACCCGGCTATGCCTGGCGCGCATATTGCTCAAGCAACCGGATTTGCTGTTGCTGGACGAGCCGACCAACCACCTGGATCTAAACGCGGTGCAGTGGCTGGAAGATACGCTGAAAAAATACCCCAACACGGTAATGGTCATCTCCCACGACCGCTACTTTTTAAACGCGGTGTGCGACGGCATCGCCGAACTTTCGATGACCCGCCTAAATCAATACGAGGGCAACTATGATGCCTACTCCAGCCAGCGCGCCGAGCGCCTGGAGCGCCAGCTCAAAGAATATAACCTGCAGCAAACCGAAATCGCGCGACAAAAGGCCATCATCGCCCGCTACCGCGGCTATGCCACCGAAGCGGCGCTGATTAAGGCCAAAGCCCGGGAAAAAATGCTGGCCAGGATAGAACTGGTCGACAAACCCACCGAAGAGCACACCGTGCGCTTCCGCTTTCGCAGCGAGCGAAAAACCGGAAACGACGTGTTGATGGTGCAGGATCTATCCAAATCCTTTGGTGAGCGCACGCTGTTTTCCAACTTTAAGCTGCACCTTCGCGCAGGGGACCGGGTGGCCATCATCGGCCCCAACGGCGTGGGCAAATCCACGCTGCTCAAAATTCTGGTGGGCGAGCTCGAAGCCGACACCGGAACGGTGCGCTACGGCAGCAATATAGACCTGGGTTATTTTGACCAGCAACAATCAGGATTAGATCCGCAAAAGCAAGCGATGGACGAGGTTTGGGATGATTTTCCGCGCATGGAACCCGACCAGGTGCGCAATGCGCTGGCGTTGTTCCTGTTTACCGGGGACGACGTGTTTAAGCAGGTCAAATCCCTTTCGGGCGGCGAACGCGCCCGCATTGTGCTGACCAAATTGATGCTCAAAAATAGAAATGTGTTGATCCTGGACGAACCCACCAACCACTTGGATATGGATTCCCGAGAAGTACTGGAGATGGCGTTGGCCGATTTTGAAGGCACGCTGCTGATGGTGTCCCACGATCGCTACTTCATCAACCAGATTGCCAACCGGGTGATCGAAATGCGTGCCGATGGCACCACCGAATATTTGGGCAATTACGATGACTATTTAGAGAAGAAAAACCGGATGGAAGCGCGGGAAGAAGAGCTTGTTTCCGGCCCTACCCGAACCCAAATCGAAAAAGACAAACGGCGGGAGCGCGAAGCGCGCCAGCAACAAAAAGAAGCAGAGGCGTTGCTGCTACAAGCAGAACAGCGCATTGTGGATGCCGAAGCCGAGCTAGAAAAGCTCAACGCCCAGATGGCCGATCCCGCCACATACGACGATGCGGATCTGGTGCAGCAGCTCTCCCTCCGCCATCACGCGCTGCAGCAGCAGATAGAAGAGCTCTACGAACAGTGGCAAGCGTTGAGCAGCCAGAATGCTTAAGGTTCTTTTCAAAATACTATAATATATTAACACAAAGGTGTCCTCCGCAGTTGCGACTGCGGGGGACACCTTTGTGTTAATAATACGTACTTAAAGAAACATCATTATAGTATAAAATCCATAGATAACACCAATAATGCCAAGAATCAACCCTGCGATAGCCAATCCTTACCACTTTTCCTTCCCGGCCCGGTTTGAGAAATTCCTATTCCAGAGAAAACAGTGGCCAGAATGCCTGTCAATCCGCCAAAATTCAAAAATAAAGAGATAATCCCCAAAACGAATCCGGCTATAGCTATGCCTGAAGTTCCCATGTTTTTTGTCTCGTTATCCATCAGCCTTTCCCCCTTTTCCATTTGCCTTCGATTCTTATAGAAAGGTTTGTGCCCTGTCTATAACGATTCCATTAACATCGTTCACTATTGTAGCAAAGACTTAGGCTCGCAACAGCAATGCCCATGTTAACCCCTGCAATGGCCAATTTTCTGACGCCGATTCCCGAACGCACCATCTTCGAAAAAACAAAAACTGAAAAAGTCATTGACCCGCCAGCCACAAAAAAGAAAGGATCCCCAGAACAAATCCGGCTATGGTTATATCTGCAATTTCTATTTTGTTCGTCTCATAGCCCACGTCTATAGCCTGCCTTCCCATAAAAATCCGAACAGGCGCAGTGCGGCAAAAACTCAAGCGTCCCATGGCACAGCAGCAGCTGCTTACCTTTGTTGCATCCCTCTTGTCCCAACCGGCGCTTGTCCGTTAAAATACTCGAGTTATTGATAACCAAATCTTTTGAGGTCTATGCTCCAAACACTTGGGCTGCCTTGTCCATATTTTTTATGATCTCAACGCTAAAAGGGCAACGGCTTTCGCAGCTACCGCAACCGATGCA
Organism: uncultured Oscillospiraceae bacterium; assembly: GCA_964346145.1. Lineage (GTDB taxonomy): Bacteria > Bacillota > Clostridia > Christensenellales > Aristaeellaceae > CAYFTL01. Next base: position 32,907 of record CAYFTL010000021.1, read on the forward strand.
GTCGCCACCTTTTGCTGCCAGCCCAGCGTAATGGCTGCGGATCGAAGGAGGCACATTGGCTTGGTCCAGCAGCGCGATGTCCAAATATTTATTGACTGCCGCAATGTCGATATTCGCCGGGCAGGGCAAACAGTGGTTGCAATAGACACAATTGCCCTCAAAGCTTCCACCCAGCTCGCTCATGAAGGGCGTATAGTCCAAATCCGCCTCCTTCGCCGTCAGGTAGCTCATGGAATCCGCTATCTGCGCAGCGCTCTGGCAGCCCAGCAAAGCAGAAAATACCGCTGGGCGACTCAGCGCAAAGTGAATACACTGATTGGCCGTCATCGGCTTTGAAAACGGCGTGTGCTCGGCAGAGATCAACTTGCCCGCGCCCAAGGTTTTCATTACGCTAATGCCCACCCCTTGGCGCTCGCACAGGGTGTACAGTTCGTTGCGCACCGGATCCAGCACGCTGTTGCTCTGCACCTTCCAGTCCGGATCCAACGTATCCAGCGCATAGGCCTGGGCGCTTAAATCGAAGGCCAAGTTGATGGAAAACATCATGAATTCGGGCACGCCGGTCTTGACCATCTTCAACGCAATATCGGGTTTGTGGGAGCTGAAGCCAATGTGACCGATATCGCCATTGCGCTTGAGCTTTTGCGCGTAGTCCACAATCCCATTGTCAAACACCTTGCGTAAATCCTCTTCGGTATCGATAAAGAACAAAAAGCCAAAATCGATGTAACCGCCGAATATGCGCAAACAATCCTCAAAATACTTCTGCACCGTGGGCAAGTCCCGGCTGATGTCGTATTGCTGATTGATGTCCGTAGAGCCGATAGCACCCTGGATCATCACATCCTTGCGGCGGTTGCCCAGCGCCTTGGCAATATTCTCCCGCACTTCGCGTCCCGGCATAAACACGTCCAAATAGTTAATGCCGGCATCCAGCGCAGCGTGGATGGTTTCCTCCACCTGGGCATAGGGTTTGTTGTCCAAGTGTTCGCAGCCCAGGCCTATAATTCCGGCCTGCTTGCCTGTTTTTCCGATTTCGCGGTATTGCATATTTTCCGTCCTCCCCTTTACACTCACAAAAACTGATCATTACACTATGCTTAGTATAAACCATAGATCGAGCTTAAAGTCAAGCGAAAGGCTCATTGCTGATAGAAGAAGGTTGGCCAGCCCCCGCTTCCAGCCAAGTTTTTTAAGCGCCGACAATGCATTGCATTCAAAACTTTTAAAGCTCAAACAAATCAGTATGGTCAAACGACAAAACCTCCTTCGAATATGGCTAAAATTCGAAGGAGATTTCTGCTTTTTTTATCTCTTGTTTTCTATAAACTTAGCGCTGCACTCGTCCGGACGCGTTGCCCTGCATTAAAGATTCCACCTCAGCCACAGTGACCCGGTTGAAGTCACCCATAATGGTGTGCTTCAGGCAGCTGGCCGCCACGGCAAATTCCAACGCATCCTGCTTGTTCTCGTAAGTGTTCCAGCCGTAAATCAGTCCGCCGCCGAAGCTGTCGCCACCGCCCACCCGATCAACGATATCGGTGATTTCATAGCGGGTGGATACGTAGAACTGGTTACGGTCATACAAGCAAGCCGCCCAGCCGTTGTTGTCGGCGCTGTTGCTTTCGCGCAGCGTGATAGCGATCGCCTTCATGTCCTTGTACTCGTCTAGCACTTTGGCCGCCAAATCCTTGTAGAAGGAGCGATCCAGTTCGCCGCCCTCCACTTCCATGTGAGCGCTAAGCCCCAAGGATTTTTGCACGTCTTCTTCGTTGGCGATGCACACGTCCACATACTGAACCAGTTCGCGCATCACAACCTGAACGTCCTTGCCATATTTCCACAAATTCTTGCGGTAGTTTAAGTCCATGGACACGGTAATGCCCTTGGCTTTGGCTGCTTTGAGGGCCGCCAGCGTAAGCTCTGCAGCCGTTTGGCTGATGGCCGGGGTGATGCCGGTCACATGAAACCAATCCGCGCCTTCAAATACAAAATCCCAATCGATATCGTCCTGCCCTGCCACCGCAATGGTAGAATCGGCGCGATCGTAAATCACTTTGGACGGGCGCTGGTTGGAGCCGGTTTCCACATAGTAAATGCCCATTCGGCCATCTTTGCGCACGATCTTGGAGGTGTCCACGCCAAAGCGGCGCAGCTCGCCGATGCAGGCATCACCGATCGCATTTTTGGGTAACACCGTCGCAAAAGCGGCATCTATGCCATAGTTGGCCAGAGATACCGCCACGTTGGCTTCGCCGCCGCCAAAGGTGGCCTCCAGCATCGCAGACTGCATCAAACGTTCGTGACCCGGGGATTTGAGCCGAAGCATAATTTCACCAAATGTAACCACTCGCATGTTTTGTTCTCCTTTCAATCTACCACTTAACGCGTAGCGCGCACTACCTTCACGGCTTCGGCCGCTTTGCGCTCGATTTCATCAAAGTTACCGGATTTTAGATCGGCCGCAGCACAAATCCAGCTGCCGCCCGCCGCAAATACAAACGGTGCTTCGATATAAGTGTGCAAGTTTTCGGCATTCACGCCGCCGGTGGGAATAAACCGAACCTGGCGGAACGGACCGGAAAGCGCCTTCATGGCCGCAAAGCCGCCATAGATTTGCGCCGGGAAAAACTTGATGACGTCCACCCCCAGGGCCAAAGCTTCCATGATTTCGGTGGGCGTCACGCAGCCAGGGGTCACCGGAATATCGTTTTCCACACACCAACGCACCATTTCGGCATCAAAACCAGGCGAAACGATGAACTGGGCGCCCGCTTCAACGCTTGCTTTGCATTGATCAAGGGTCAGCACGGTGCCGGCACCCACCAGCACATCAGGTCTTTGGCTGCGCACCGCACGGATGGAATCCAGCGCGGCATCGGTGCGCAAAGTGATTTCCATGATGGGCAAACCGCCTTTGGAAAGCGCATCCGCCGCAGGCAGCGCTTGGGCGCTGTCTTGGATGACCACCACAGGCACTACCCCGTAGCCGTACATTCTTTGAATAACTTGATTTTTTCCCATAGCCGTCTTTCCTTTCTCTCCTTGACTTTACACAATTTAAACTGCTATATGCCTGCGCATTGACTCAATTTCTTCCCGAATATGTTTTCCAAAACATGCGCACAAAACAATCTTTTACATTTATTATCATATCCCGCTGCCTGTCCACTGTCAATCGAAAACCCAGATAAGTTTTCTATAAAACCATAGCGCGGCGTGCATGCCTCCCGCGGTACGCGGCTTACCTGCAAGCGGCAGATGGCTAAGCTTTCCACGCCGAAAGATTTATTTTTATTTATATCGCTGCCGCCGATTTTTGAACCGCACTGATCCACCCCATCGTCACCCACGCCTACGGCATAGGTTATAGCGGTGGCAATATTTTCATTAAAATCAAGTGGTGCAACCATCAAAAAGACAGAGGCCTGTTACAATCCTCTATCTTTAAATATGCCATTTCCATCGTAAAACCGCTTCGCTATATCCGCCGCATTTGCGCGCCAATCTTTTCTGCCATCCACATGGATCACAGGACACAAAAGAGTTTGCGCCCATTGCTCAATCTTCGACAAGGAACGCGCAGCCACAAAACTCATAAACTGCATTTGCTGCTCATACATATCCCCGCGGGGGCGAATACGTTCTCCGTGCTGCGCGTGCGCGCGATGCTCTACCCGCTTCAGGCGAAGCTCTTTCGGCGCCGAAATCCACAGGGCAAGCTCGTACATCTGCAGAATCTCATCACCGAAATCTCCCGTCACGGCGCTGATTACAAAGGCACCATATTTTTGAATGTCGGCGAGCATTAAGCTCAGGCATTCCTCGCGCGTTCGTTCAACCGCATAAGGAATTTCCGATTCTTGAAAGTGATAATCTTCAATATCCATGTGCTTAAACTGCAATATTCGGGCCAGCTCCCGCCCGAGGGTAGTCTTGCCGCTTCCGTTGGCCCCGAACACGATTATCCCATGAGGTTTGCTCACTGTATCGCTCTCCATTCTGGTTGCAAAATGTTCTACCGTTGTCTAGCGCACCACCTATTTTCCGGTGCGTTGCCGCTTGGTTATGCCTTGGTGCGTTTAACTTCGCGCTGTATGCTGATAACCTTCATAATCCCATAAGAACCGCGGGTTTTGACGTTGCAACCAGAAATGATCCTGCGAAGGTTCAGCACAAACGCAAACGTAAAAGCATAGCTTACTGTTGTAATTGACTAGGGAATCCTTTTAGGTAGCAGTTTTCATGGTTTGTAGAAAACCTTTGCATGGTTTTCTGATTTTATTATACAATGCAAAAACCTGCAATAAA
>CAYFTL010000022.1:0-32032 GCA_964346145.1 uncultured Oscillospiraceae bacterium
ACGTCACTCAAAAATTATTGTTGTTTTCAATAATCCCTAAGTGAACGCTCCAAAATCGGCTCCTTTTTTTATTTGTGCATATTAAGGCAGCTTATTACCCGCCGCTTGATACAAAGCGTACCATTCTTCCCTGCTTAACTTAAAAATAGCCGCTTGGCAGCTGTCTTTTACCCGTTGTACATTAGTGGTACCCAATATCGGCTGAATATTTGCCGGATGGCGCATAATCCAGGCAATGGCGATGGCGGTCGGCGTTACCTTGTATTGTTTTGCAAGGCGGTCTATTGCCTCATTTAAGGCTTTGAACTTTTCATTCCCCAAGAATACGCCTTCAAAGAATCCGTATTGCATAGGCGACCATGCCTGCAATGTCACCTTGTTCAATCGGCAGTATTCCACTACACCCCCATCGTGCCAAATGGATGTATCATTTTGCATGTTGGCATAAATTGTCTGGTCGATCATTCCGGTGTTGGTCAGGCTGAGCTGCATTTGATTGAATTGCAGTTTTTGCTTAAGGCCACTTTGCAAAAGCTGCATAGTAAGCGGGTTTTGGTTGCTCACGCCGAAATATCGAACCTTGCCGGCAGCGTGCAACTGCTCGAAGGCTTCCCTCACTTCTTCCGGTTCCATCAACACATCGGGCCGGTGAAGCAGCAGCACATCCAGATAATCGGTTTGCAGGCGCTTTAAGCTGCCTTCAACCGATTTTAGAATATGTTCTTTGGAAAAATCAAACATGCCCGGGCGAATGCCGCATTTGCTCTGTAGCACGATATCTTCCCGGCGAATTCGGGTCTCCTTAAACGCTTTGGCGAAAACCGCCTCAGACTCCCCCTTGCCGTAAATATCCGCATGGTCATAAAAATTGATTCCTTGATCAAAAGCTGTGGAAATTAGCGCCTCTACCTCGGGCACCGACATTTGGGAAATGCGCATGCAACCCAGAACAATTTGCGAAACATGCATTTCTCCATTGCAAACCGAAAATTTTTTCATTGGTAATCCTCCTTAATGGTTGATCAAGCGTAGAAATCAAATCTACCTAGTTACAATAACATTTTATCACAACTCAACACTTTCTCGATCGAGAAATCGGTTATTCGAGCTGAATATATTCCGCACTTGCGAATAAGTTTTTGTTGTGTTATATTGAATTAAGAAATTTGTTGACTGGTTTTCGCCGTTGTAGTATCTACCTTTAACGGTCTAAGCCGGCAACCCATTTGACAACAACAAAAAATCGACCTGATAGCACAAAGGATAACCTGAGTGGGAAGGCGAAGATGCATAAACCGTTGTTTTTATACGGACTTTTTGTAATTTGCCGCGCTCGCATGCGCGGTTTTTTTGCAAATATTTGCTGTTCTGTGCCTTTTCACCTTGAATAAAACCAAAAGGAGAAAAGGACAATGACAGCATACGATCCCTATTCTAGCAAGGCGGAAAACTTTATCAACCATGAGCATATTCTAAATACTTTAGAATATGCTACAAAGAATAAGAATAACCGCCCACTGATCCAATCAATTCTAGAAAAGGCGCGAAAAAAAGCGGGATTAAGCCACCGTGAGGCCGCCGTTTTGTTGGAATGTACCGAACCCGATTTCATCCAAGAGATTCGAAATTTGTCCATGAAAATCAAGCAAGAATTTTATGGCAATCGCATCGTTATGTTTGCGCCCTTATATCTTTCCAATTATTGTGTGAACGGCTGCACTTATTGCCCATATCACCATCAAAACAAGCATATTACGCGAAAAAAGCTGTCCCAAGCCGAGATTGAAAAAGAAGTCATCGCCCTGCAGGACATGGGACACAAGCGGTTGGCCCTAGAGACTGGAGAGGATCCGATCAATAGTCCCATTGAATATGTGCTAGAAAGCATAAACACCATTTATAATATCAAACACAAAAATGGAGCGATCCGCCGGGTCAACGTAAACATCGCTGCCACCACCGTTGAAAACTATAGGAAGCTTAAGGAAGCGGGCATCGGCACCTATATTTTGTTTCAGGAAACCTACCACAAGCAAAACTACGAAACGCTCCACCCCACCGGCCCCAAACACAATTACGCTTACCACACTGAAGCCATGGACAGGGCCATGGATGCAGGGATTGACGATGTGGGGATCGGTGTGTTGTTCGGGCTCAACCATTTTCGCTACGATTTTGTAGGACTGTTGATGCATGCCGAGCATCTGGAGGCCGCTAAAGGCATCGGCCCACACACCATCAGCCTGCCGCGCATTCGTCCAGCGGACGATATCAATCCCGAAGAATTTGCCGATGGCGTATCCGACGAGCTTTTCGAAAAAATTGTTGCCGTTTTGCGCATTGCAGTGCCCTACACCGGCATGATTATTTCCACCCGCGAATCCGCCAAAGTTCGCGAAAAAGTTTTGCAACTCGGGGTAACGCAAATTAGCGGCGGATCAAGAACCAGCGTAGGCGGCTACAGCGAAGCGGAGAAAGAAGATGAGAATTCGTCTCAGTTTGACTTGAGCGATACCCGCACGCTGGATGAAGTGGTCGCATGGCTGCTCAAACTGGGCTACGTTCCAAGTTTTTGCACCGCATGTTACCGCGAAGGGCGCACGGGAGACCGTTTCATGCAGTTGGTGAAATCTGCCCAAATTGCAAACTGTTGCCAGCCCAACGCGCTGATCACCCTAAAAGAATATCTGGAGGACTATTCTTCCAGCGACACCCAAAAAGCGGGAGAAGCAGTAATCCAGCGGGAGCTTGCTTATATTAAAAGCCCAAAAGCCCGCGAAGTGGCCATCGATTATATGGAAAAAATACATTACGGCGCTCGGGATTTCCGCTTTTAAAAGCAACAACAAACAGGCGGTTGCATAAATTTTTGCATCCGTCTGCTTGTTTATCAATCTTAAGGTACCAATCATTTGCTCGGCTTGGTCTTTGTATCCTTTCCATTGTCATCGGTTGAGTTCCCATCGCGATCATCCTTCTCAGGATTGTTTTTGCCTTCGGCAATGCTTTTCAGCAACAATTGTGCAGTCATTCGCTTGGCATTCGCTTCTATCAAAAGGTGAACCGCATGATCAAATGCGCACTCTAGGTTTTCTTCCGCCTGCCTTACATCCAATTTTTCAAACACCTGTGATTGCTCGGCTGAATAATGGTTTAAGGCTTGTTCCATCCTTCCCTCAGGAATCAAACCCAACAATTCTTTTATTTGTTGAATAGGCAACACTTGTTTGAGTGTGCACACGATCAGCAAGCGAGCCAAATGTTCTTTGCCGTACTTTTTCTTCTCCGGTTTGGGCAAGAGCTTGGACTTAACATAGTTATTGATCATAGAAGGCGTTACCAAAGCCTCCGATTGAACTTGCTGGAAAGAATCCAGTTGCCGCTCCAAATATGTAATCACTTGATCCATATACAAGGGAATATCGGGCAATTCTTCCCAGGTGGCCATGTTTACCCCTCTCATATATTCTTGTTGCATTGCACGCCTCCTAATATTGATAATCGATTTGTGATTTATTATAACCACAAAAGCAAATTGCGTCAACAAAACAAGTTGATATATTTATCAATATCATTTATAATAGTTTTATATACTAGATCGTCTATTCGAGGTGATATGCATGCAAAAAAATATTCAGGTTTGGGGCGACTCTGTGCTAAAAGGAATCGTTTACGATGAGGATAGAAAACGGTTCAGAATTCTAAAAGACAACGCTCTCTCCCTCTGCGAAAAAATATCTGGCTGTCTTTTTTTCAATCGTTCCCGCATGGGTATGACCGCTCCACAAGCGCTTACCCAAATGAAACTAAGCCCGAAAGACTTCGAAAATCAATTGGTGTTAATCGAATTTGGCGGAAACGACTGTGATTACAACTGGAAAGAAGTCGCCGCAACCCCCAACGCGCAGCACGTTCCGACTACGCCGTTTGAGCAGTTTAAGAAAACCATAACCGATATGGTAAAATTGGTTCGGCAATATGGCGGACAGCCTATTTTAACCAGCCTCCCTCCATTATCTGCAAGCCGTTATTTGGATTGGATATGCAACTTTTACAAGCTCAGTAAGGAGGCCATTTTAAGCTTTTTGGGGGACGTACAAATGATTTACCGCTGGCAAGAGCTTTACAGTCTGGAGATTTCTAACCTTGCGAGTGCATTAAGCTGTCCGTATGTCGAGCTGAGAGAAAGCTTCTTGTATGCATCAAGGGGGCAGGATTTTCTGTGCCAAGACGGCATCCACCCCAATGCCGCCGGACACAGGATCATGGCCAACCGTCTGAGCGATCAGTTGGCTAAAATCGGCATCGCTGAAGAAATAAATTGAAATGACCTCTCAACTGAAGCCCTGCCTTGCACTAATAATCGTCTTTATAAAATGTATTGCTGAAGCGTGTAGCACATGAATGAACACCAGCAATGCAAAAGAAGAAGAAAACAACAGGAGCACCGCCCTCTAGCGGAGATAGGTGCTCTATCTTTTTATAGCATGTGGTCGGCAGCGAGATTTTTCTGTAAAATACAGCCCGGCTGCCAACCAAATGTGTTAACCGTTTTTATACATGTTCAAAAAAAGGTTCCTGGGTGTCCTTGTGCACCAAAATTCCAAAATCATCAAAACCCAAAGCGATGGGATCGGCATCGATATATCTGAGGATGTCGTCCATGCGCACAAAATCCCCGGGGTTCACAAAGGAAAAACTAACCCCCTGCTTTTTAGCGCGCCCGGTTCTTCCAATGCGGTGGGTGTAATATTCGTTCTGCTGGGGCAAGTCGTAGTTGACGACGGCTTCCACATCGTCCACGTCGATTCCGCGCGCCGCCACATCGGTGGCAACCAGGATCTCATATTTTCCGCGCCTATAGCCGTCCATCACTTGGTTGCGCTGAACCTGGCGCATATCTCCGTGCAGGCATTCGGCGCTATATCCCGCTTTTTTTAGCCGATCGGCCAAACGTTGGGACATGGTTTTGGTGTTGCAAAACACCATCATGCGGCTGTATTCGTCGCTATCGATGAGGTATAGCAAGCAATCGTATTTCTGACCCGCGGTTGTGTTGATCGTATATTGGTCAATTTTGGGTTTGTTTTCTTCGGTGCCCTCTATCACAATCTCCATGGGCTTCTTTTGGTATTTCCAAGATATGGTCATTACATCCCGATTGGTGGTCGCTGAAAACAAAACCAACTGGCGATCCGCCGGCGTAGATTCTATAATCTTGCACACATCTTGCACAAAACCCATTTGCAACATTTCGTCGGCTTCGTCCAGCACCATGGTGTGTACGCGATCCAGACGCACATTGCCTCTTTGCATATGATCAAGCAAACGGCCCGGCGTTGCAACCAGAATTTGCGGCTTTTTATGTAGGCGTGAAATTTGCTTCTGCATGGGCTGTCCGCCATATATGCAAGCAATCCGTACTTCCGGAATATATTTGGCCAATTTGGTCAGCTCGTCGGCTATTTGCTGTGCCAATTCTCTGGTGGGGCACAATACCACTTCTTGAATGGCAGCCTCGTCCAGGTCGATATATTCCAACATAGGCACCCCGAACGCACAAGTTTTGCCGGTTCCTGTCGGGGCAATGGCCGTAATATCATATCCTTCCATCATCAACGGGATACATTGCTGTTGAACAGGGGTTGCCTCTGAAAATCCCATATCGCTCAACGCTTTTTGCACTTCGAAACTGATGTCCATTTGGCTAAAAACATTTGGTTGTTGTTCACTCATCCGAATCCAATACTCCTCGTTCTCTTTCTATATGCTCTATATCTGTATTAGTGTACCATGTATCCTATGTTTTATACAAGCACTGTAAAATATAAAGAGGCCGAAAATGTTAATTTCGGCCTCTTTAAAATAATGCGGTAAGAATTATTGAGCGATTACAAAATTTTGATCATCAGAAATCATCTGAACGAACGTTTTTCCGGGCAACAGGTTTACTTCGTTGCCTTCGTCATCCAAATATTGAGTGTTTGAATCAACGCTTTCCCTGTTCCAGGTTCCGGTAAAATGTTTGCCGCCAATAAAGTAATCGCACTGATTGCTGCCGGTCAGTTCAAAAACCGGACGATCGCTCGCGCCACCATACCAACTGGTTTTAACTTTCATAATGATCACGTTGGTGCAGGCAATCTGCTGCTCATCCACCCCATCAACCATCGGCGAACCGTTGTAATAGCGGTAGTACAACCCGTCGCCTTCGTTGTATTGATAGGACGGATGGTAGCTGCCCTCGCGGTAAGGAATGGAAAATTCAATAGCCGAATCGCCTTTAATCGTGGCGTTGTCTGCACTGAATTTAAAGGGGGATTTCTCTTGGATTTCGGCTTCCAAGCCTTCCATCATCTTGCCGCTTTCGGCGCGGGAATTGTGGGGAGCCTTGCGCGATTTGTCGCGGCTAAAGTTTGTGCCGGTCATGCCATCCCAGCGGGCTGCAAACTCGGTATCCCTCATGTATTGATAAGCATCGGTGCCCGCCATATCCTGTCCACCATGGTGGATAAAGGCGCCGCCCCAATCTTTATAGATATCAACAGAAACCATACGCGCCGAGCGGACAGGCTCTACAAATTCCGGAATGGTATCGTTGTACACTGCAGTGTAACGGGTATAGCCGCCATCATATAATTCCATCTCGTACACGACGTCCGCTTTGGAAATGTTGAATTGGGGACGAGCACCCGGTTCGTTGTCAAATTGCACCACCAGCGGTTTGTATGCGTGATCGGTGGGCAGGCCAGTGGTAAGCGAAATCCCACTTTGTCCCTCCGCCGCGCTCATCAATGGAAATGCCATCAGCAACATAAGCATGATCAAAGATACTGTTCGTTTTTTATTCAAATCATTTTCCTCCTTTTGGCTTTTACATAGCACTCCTATTATACCTTTTACTGGTAAAAAAATCAAACGGCTATCACGTTTGATTCATCAATTTTGTACATTGTATTTAATTCTCTGATCGGCAAACTAGCTTAATTGGTGAGCATTTTGAAACGCTACTATTCTAAGGTTTACTATACATCTGCTATCGTGTCGTGATATAATCCTTGCGTAAGATTTCCAAAGTTTTTTTGTACTCTTGCACAACATATATTACCGGTTCATAATACTTGTTCCATATTGTTTACAGAAAAATTTACATATATCACTCTGAATCGGCTATAATATCTGTAAATGCCGTCAACAATCTGAAATAGGAAAGGTGAGATATTCAATGGGTAAAAATAAAAAACCCTTAAGCCAATCTAAAAAAAAATAAAAAAGCTGCTGCAAAACGTCGCAGACGGAAAGTCTGGCTCGTTTTCTCCGCTTTTTTTATTGTACTATTGGCAGCTGTCGTAGCCATATCGGTAAACGATCGCAACAATTTTGTGCCGGCTTCTTCGGAAACGTCGCCCAAAACGCTGCTTGCCACGCTGCCCACCGCCTCCATCGAGCCGACGGCTGACCCGGTTCAGCGCCCTGAGGATTGGTATGAGGGCGAACCTGCTACCTATTTTCAACCAGTTTCTGCGGTTGATGCAATCCAAGTTTCGGACTTGGCCATTAACGAAGGCCTCAGCCAGGATTGGGAAAACATTCTCGTTATGGGCAACGATTCCCGCTCCAATTCCGGTTACGGCTTGACCGATACGATTTTGATATTGTCGATCAATAAAAACACATCGGAAATGAAAATAACTTCTTTATTGCGCGATACCATGGTCCAGTTTCCCGGCGTCACAGAGCTTCGAAAGCTAAGCACTGCATGCTATTACGGAGGCCCTAAGCTGGCCATGCGCGCCGTCAACGAATATTTCAAAATGAACATCAGCCGCTATGTAGTCATTAACATGAACGACTTTGTGGCCTTCATTGACAAATTAGGCGGTGTTCCCCTCTCCCTTACCCAAGAAGAGGTTGACACAGCAAACGAAATTCTACAAAGGCAGAACAAACGTTTAAACTCGGATCAGGCGCCCGTTCCCCTGCTACAGTTCTCCCAAGAGAGCCAACCTCTGAACGGTCAACAGGCGCTGGCATACGCCCGCGTTCGCTCCATAGATAACGATAAAATGCGTGTAGCCCGTCAGCAAAATTTGTTGCAGGCCATGATCACCACCGTCCTCAACCAAAGCACGACAGAGATCATAAGCACCGCTTCCGAAATGTCTGAGTTGCTGGAATCCAACATTCCGCTAGAAGATATGCTATCCCTGTCTACCCACGCTTTTAAGCTCAGCAAGGATAAGATTCAAATGCAGATTCTGCCTGCCGAAAACACTTATACCAGCGAGCTTAACAACAATAACGTTTGGAACATCCTCCCTGATTTTTCCAAAAACTCAAAGCTGCTCCAAGAGTTCATCTATGGGAAGACAGGCAGCACAGAGCAGCCGCCTCAAGAATCCACCTTCGAAACCCCGTCCGCTACAGAGGTTGTAAAATAAAGCGGATTGTTTATGATAATTTCACTAATTGAAAGGATGTACGGATTGAAAGAGTATATGACCGATATTGATCAGGTGCTTTCATCGGTTAAAAGCGATGCCAAAGGCCTGACAGCTGCCGAAGCGCAGAGAAGACTTGAAGAACATGGCGCCAACAAACTAAAGGAGGAAAAAAAGGTTCCCCTGCTGATTCGCTTTGTGCGCCAGCTGGCAGATCCAATGGTAATTATATTGCTGATTGCAGCACTGATGTCTGCAATCACATCCATCTACGCCCAAGAGTCCTTTTTGGATACCTTTATCATCTTGTTTGTGGTCATCGTCAACTCCATCCTCGGCGTCTACCAGGAGAGCAAGGCTGAAAAGGCTATTGAAGCCTTGCAGCAAATGGCTGCCGCCACCAGCAAAGTGATCCGGGATGGCCATATCCAAGTAATCAAGAGCGAAGACATTGTGGTGGGAGACGTCTTGGTGTTGGAAGCCGGTGATGCCGTGCCTGCCGATGCCCGCATTTTCGAGAGCGCAAGCCTGAAAGCCGAAGAAGCTGCACTCACCGGCGAATCGGTTCCTGTGGATAAGTTTATAGAAAAGCTTATCGCCGCCAACGATAAGGATGTCCCCTTGGGTGATCGGAAAAACATGGTTTATATGGGAAGTACCATCGTCTACGGGCGCGGCAAGGCCGTCGTGGTCGCCACAGGCATGGACACCGAGATGGGCAAAATTGCCGATGCCATTACCCAGGCAAAGGAAGGCCAAACGCCGCTGCAACAAAAGCTTTCACAACTGAGCAAGCTGCTTAGCTTTGTGGTGTTGGGCATTAGCGCCTTTGTCTTTGTCTTCAACATTGTGCGCACGGGTGATTATTCTTTTGCGTCCATTCTGGACACCTTTATGTTGGCCATTAGCCTGGCCGTTGCCGCAATCCCCGAAGGCTTGGTAGCCGTGGTCACGGTTGTGCTGTCCATCGGCGTCACCCGAATGTCCAAGCGCAACGCCATCATCCGCAAGCTGACTGCCGTTGAAACGTTGGGTTGTGCCCAAATCATTTGTTCGGACAAAACCGGAACGTTGACTCAAAACAGAATGACCGTTGTCGACAATTACGGAGCCGATACGCCACTACTCGCCAGAATTATGACGCTGTGCAACGATGCCGAACTGGAGAAGGATGGAAACGTAATCGGCGAGCCTACCGAGGCGGCGTTGGTTGCCTACGGCCATAGCCTTGAATTAAATAAAAACGAATTGGAACAGCAATTCCCGCGGGTGGGCGAAGCGCCTTTTGATTCGATCCGCAAAATGATGTCCACTTTGCACAAAATCCAATCAGGAGTCGAGCAATACACCAAGGGTGCACCCGACGAACTGCTCAAAAAATGCACCTACGCCTTGATCGATGGCGAAATCATTCCCATGAACGCCGAAATCGAGCAAAACATTAACGCAGCCAACAAAGCCATGGCCAATAAGGCGCTGCGCGTGCTGGCCGGCGCTTTCCGAAAATTTGACGCAGCGCCTTATTCTACCAAAGCCGAAGATCTGGAGCAGGATTTGGTGTTTGTAGGGCTGGTTGGTATGATCGACCCGGTCCGCCCCGAAGTCATATCTGCGATCGAAGAATGTAAAGAAGCGGGCATACGTCCGATCATGATCACCGGCGACCACCTGGATACCGCCGTCGCCATAGCGACCGAACTCGGCATCATTACCGATGCAAGCCAGGCCATCACCGGGCAACAGCTCAGCACCTTAAGCGACAAAGAATTTGACGCAGTTGTAGACAAATATTCGGTCTATGCCCGGGTTCAGCCCGATCACAAGGTGCGCATCGTCAAGGCATGGCAAAGCAAGGGCAAAATTACAGCCATGACGGGCGACGGAGTCAACGACGCTCCCTCAATCAAAAATGCCGACATCGGCATCGGCATGGGCATTACCGGCACCGATGTAACCAAAAATGTTGCTGATATGGTGCTAGCCGACGACAACTTTGCCACCATCGTATATGCCGTCGAAGAAGGTCGGCGGATTTACGATAACATTCGCAAATCCATTCAATTTTTGCTGGCTTCAAACTTGAGCGAAGTGTTGGCCATCTTTGCTGCGACTGTGCTGGGTTTCACCATCCTGCGTCCGATTCATATCCTATGGATCAACTTAATTACCGATACCTTCCCCGCCCTAGCTTTGGGTATGGAAGAAGGTGAAGCAGACCTTATGAAGCGTTCGCCCCGCTCTCCATCGGAAAGCGTTTTCGCGGGCGGAGTAGGTTTTGGCGTCGTCTATCAAGGTGTGCTGGTCGCCCTGGTTACCTTGGCTGCCTACTTTATCGGCCATTTTATGGAATCAGGCGTGTGGGAGATTACCAACAGCCCCGACGGAATCACCATGGCATTTTTAACCTTGTCCATGGCCGAAATATTCCACTCTTACAACCTTCGTTCGCAAACGGGTTCCCTCTTCTCCTTAAAAACCCACAACCTTTATCTGTTTGCGGCAACGGTCGCCTCGCTCATCTTAACCACGTCCATCATCTATGTTCCAGTGCTGGCCAAAGCCTTTCAGTTTGAACATATTTCGCTGGCAGAATATGCGCTGTCCATCGGTTTAGCCTTTAGCACAATCCCGATCGTCGAGTGCGTAAAATTCTTCCAACGAAAGCTCCATAAGCGTAAATAGCCTGAATTCCAACCCATCAGCATCCGCTTTAATACCTGCCGGATGCTGATTTTAAATTTGCTCACACCAAGTTGATTTTATATTCCAAGCCGGATATACTTATATAAAAATATGCACTATATCGGAGGCTTTTTTATGAAATTCACCAATGGGTACTGGTTAATCCGCCCGGAGTTTGATATGGCATATGCAACCGAGTTTTATCGAGCAGAAATAAAAAATGACTCGCTCACATTACTCGCCCCCACTCAACATATAGCCCATCGGGGCGCCACACTAGGCGGTCCTGCGCTTACCGTTACCCTCTCTACCCCGATGGACAATGTAATCAAAGTGGAACTCATCCATTTCAAAGGAGAAAAGGACCGCCATCCACATTTTGAAATATTTAAAAGCGATGCAAAACCGGTTATCGAAGAAAACGAAAACTGCTACCGCTTTACCAGTGGTCGGTTGACTGCACAAATCTCAAAACAGCCCAACGGCTGGAATATTGATTATATTGGCGACGGAAAGATTTTAACCAACAGCGGCTACCGCGCCATGGCCACCGCCTGGAACAGAGAAACGCATAAAAATTATATGGTGGATTCGTTGATGCTGGACGTGGGCGAATATGTGTACGGATTGGGTGAACGCTTCACCAGCTACATTAAAAATGGGCAAACCATCGACATGTGGAACGCCGACGGCGGCACAGCCAGCGAACAGGCGTACAAAAACATCCCCTTTTATCTGACCAACCGCGGATACGGTGTGTTTGTCGACCATACGAGCGACGTTTCCTTTGAGGTGGCCAGCGAAAAAGTAGAACGAGTGCAATTTTCGGTGGAAGGGCAAAAACTGGTGTATTACATAATCTACGGCCCGACCCCAAAGGATATCCTCTCCCGCTACACCGCACTCTCCGGCCGCCCTGCGCTGCCGCCTGCGTGGAGCTTTGGCCTTTGGCTCAGCACCAGCTTCACCACCAATTATGACGAAGAAACGGTTACCTCCTTTATTCAAGGCATGGAAGATCGCAACATACCGCTGCACGTTTTCCATTTCGACTGCTTTTGGATGAAGGGCTTTAATTGGTGCGATTTTGAATGGGATGCAGACACCTTCCCCGATCCGCAGGCAATGCTTGAGCGCTACAAAGCGCGCGGGCTCAGGCTTTGTGCCTGGATAAACCCTTATATCGCCCAGCAAAGCGCTTTGTTCGATGAGGCGATGGAAAAAGGCTATTTGATCCGCAAGATGAATGGCGATATATGGCAGACCGACCTGTGGCAATCCGGTATGGGGATTGTGGACTTTACCAACCCCGCTGCGGTAAAGTGGTATCAAAGCCATCTGCAGCGCTTGGTAGATATGGGCATCGATTGTTTCAAGACCGATTTCGGTGAACGCATTCCGGTGCGGGATATCGCTTATCGTGATAATAGCCACCCGGTGGGTATGCATAATTATTACACCCAGCTGTACAACCGCGCAGTGTTTGAAGTTTTAGAGCGAAACCGTGGCAAAGGCGGTGCCGTACTGTTTGCCAGAAGTGCCACCGCGGGCGGTCAGCAATTCCCCGTGCATTGGAGCGGCGACAACAGTGCTACCTATCCGTCCATGGCAGAAACCCTACGCTCTGGGCTCTCCCTGTCCCAATGCGGATTTGGATTTTGGAGCCACGACATTTCCGGTTTTGAAAGCACCGCCCCCGCCGATGTGTATAAGCGCTGGGTAGCCTTCGGTCTTTTGTCCAGTCACAGCAGGTTGCACGGTTCCCAGAGCTATCGCGTGCCCTGGTTGTTTGACGACGAAGCCAGCGATGTGCTGCGCAAGTTTGTCAACCTCAAATGCCGGCTAATGCCCTATCTGTACGGCGCCGCTGTGGAAGCTAGAGACTTGGGCTACCCCACGATGCGCCCCATGATGCTAGAGTTCCCCGACGACTTAACCTGCGAAACCTTGGATCGGCAATATATGTTGGGGGAAAGCCTGCTCGTAGCCCCGGTGTTTCGAGCTGACGGCCAAGCCGATTATTATTTGCCCGACGGCAAATGGACTCACCTGCTTACAGGCGAAGTGGTACGCGGTGGCAAGTGGCATCGGGAGATCAATGATTTTATGAGCCTTCCCCTATTCGTCCGCCCCAATTCCGTGTTGGCGCTAGGCGCAAACGATCAGCGCCCGGATTACGAATTCTGTCAAAACGTTACGCTGGGGCTTTACCAAATTGAGGAAGGCGCCTGCATTGAAACCGTCATCCCTGACCTGGACGGCTCCCCCTCCGCTTCCTTTGTGACCAGGCGAGAATACAATACCTTGTTTGTCGATGCTCATACGCCCAAGCCGTACAACCTGTTGTTACCCAATACCAATATTTTGCAAATCGAAGGGGCATCAGGATCAGAAACCCCAGAGGGATGGCTACTTCAAAATTGCCAAGAGCGCGTGATCATCAAACTAAATAATTAGCCTTTTCAACGATACTTCTTATTCAGACCTGCTTACGGCAAGCGCTACACCCTAAAACAAGCCGCCAAGAAAGCCATCCGTTTTGGATGGCTTTCTTGTATTGATTGTTATTTATACAGTTTCTAACAGGTGTTCTTCCAGCCACTTGGCCAAACCATCATTTTCATTCGTGTCACAAACATAGTCGGCAACGGCTTTTACCTCATCAATTGCGTTTCCCATTGCAACGCCAACGCCGCATTTTCGTATCATTTCTAAGTCATTATGGTCATCGCCAAACGCAACAAAGGCATCGGCATCATAATGAAAATGCTTGGCCACCGCTTCAACCGCTTTCCATTTAGCGGCTTCGCGATTGGTAAATCTGTAATTATCCTCACCTGAATACCTCAGCATATCACACATGGGGAAACCTGCCGCAATTTTCTTAACAGCATTCGAGTCACAAGCCGCTACAGATATTTTTAAATATCCAAAGTTGTGACCGCCCGAAAAATCCGTGTATTGATAATGGGAGGTTTCCGAATTTGGACCGTTCGATAATGCGACCGACTCATTAATTGCATAGATTGTGGCTACTTCCGGCGTGTTAAGGCATTCTTTGATTAGCCGATCGGCCATATCCGCAGGTATTTCAAAGCGGTGGATTACCTTAGTGCCCTCCATTGCCAGCGCGCCGTCATATCCGATAAAAATATCGGGGACAAATCTTTTGATTTGGGTCGAAGCAGCCTGCAACGATCTTGCCGTGGCATAGGCAATTTTTATGCCTATCGCTTGGCATCTTTTTAGCACGCTTACAGTGTAATCGGAAATAGTCTTATCATTCCGAAGCAGAGTATCATCCAAATCTACAACGATTATTTTTATCATATGCACACCTCTAAATGTTCTATGCAAAGCATTTGACTAAATTTTATGAAGACAGTGATAAAACAAACTGGGGTACGGTGAACCCATCACCTTTAGCAGAGCTATACAAAAACATCCTTTTTAATCCCCGACTGCACCAGCGTCTTATAGTATCCACCGTGCGATAAAAGTTCAACATGAGATCCTTCTTCGACGATTTCCCCCTCCTGCATAACCAGAATTCTGTCCGCGTTTTGTATCGTGCTCAAGCGGTGCGCCACGATCAGAATCGTTTTGCCTTTAAATGCATTGAAGATTTCCTCCTGCACAAGCTGTTCGGTATCGGTATCGATTGATGCAGTCGCCTCATCCAGCAACAGGATTGCCGCATCTCTCAGGATCGCCCGCGCTATGGCAATCCTCTGGCGTTGACCGCCTGAAATTTGTGATCCCCGTTCACCAATTTTGGTATCGTAGCCTTCTGGCAGACTCACAATGAAATCATGGATCTGTGCCTGCTTGGCTATAAATTGATTTGTGTGTATGATTTTAGCGGATGGATTTTTTTGAATACGATTATATTCTGCTGCAAATCCAAGGTCAATCATTTTTCCATAAATCGTAGCCAAAGCAGTAGAAAATATACCCGAGAGCAAACTGAGCCCGACTATGACGGCGAACCCCAGATAACATCCTTTGCTATCTGTAAACAAACGCAATAATGGCGATCGATCCGTTTTTCCCAAAGATATCACCCTAACTCAAAAAATAAATTTATAACTCGGCATATGCCGAGTTCAGCCTATTCAAAACGAATTATTTTATATGCTTTGGTGCCGGTGCAGGGACTCTAATTATATCCATAGTTTTTAATAATATAACCAAGTTAATTTTAATGTGTTCTAATAGATTTTGAAAATAAGCTACGAAATCTATTGATTATTTTTGAAAACGAATATGTTCGGATAAATGGGTTGATAAAACGATAGTACTCAACCTCATTTTTGTATTTTACCGCTAAGTATAATACAGTTTTTATGCTTTGTCTATAACCATCTATGCTTTAAATGCTTTTTGGATAGGGTATGTCGCACTAAAACACCAGGTCGAACGTACTAAGGCAAACATGATAAATGATCCTCGTAAGGCGCTAACCAACTGTATGTGCCAAAGGGTACTTTCTAACACACATGGAATCTTTGTTCTACTTGAAATGTATTATAAAAAATTTCAGATCAAATATCGTTAATTCGCTACAGGTTTTGGTTAAGTATCTAAGAAAGTCTTATCAAGCTTTAATTTCTGTATACACCGCTGTATAATAAACCAATTGCATAACAATTTGTCTTGTACAAACGAAAAGACTATAGGAAAAGAGGAACTGTTGTGAAATTCGTATGGATATACCTGATTTGTATGAACATCATTACTTTTGTGGTGTTTAAATCGGACAAAAATCGCGCCATCAAAGGCCGGTGGCGCATTCCGGAAAGCACACTGCTTTCGCTGTCTATTTTGGGCGGCGGTTTCGGCGGTTGGGCTGCAATGAAATTCGTTCGCCACAAAACAAAACACTTAAAATTCGTGTTGCTCGTTCCGTTGGCGGCCCTGCTCCAGTTGGCCTTAATCTGGTGGCTTGCCACCTCTTGAGAATAGACGCCAATGAACATGCCATGCCCTATTTATTTTGAACTTGCCTAAAGAGCAGCTGCAATTTTTCTTTGGAATTGGAAATGTAAAAACTAAGGCGCTGGTGTTTTGCAAAACCTGCGCCTTAATTTTTGTTGTTCGATTTATTTTTTGCCTTCCCACTGTTTGCGCAGCATGGGCATAAAGATTCCGCCCTGAACCGAGCGGGCAATAAAGTGCTCGTAGTTGCCAGTCTTGGTATCGTACCAGTCGCTGAAAGGCACGCGGGTTTTGGTTTCCTCCAGATAACGCGCCATAGGCTTGCAGAAAAATTCCAACGCTTCGTCGTCTTCTGCCATGGTTGCCGCCCACAGGATCCAGTCGGACTTGGTGTAGTCGGCACGCGAATCCAACGGCACACCGTAGGTGTTCTGTTCCTGGCGATAGCGCTCAATTTCTGCTTTAAAGAAATCTTTATCCCACAAATCAAAGCCAAACAGGATGTCCCAGATGGCATTATATTTTAAACTCCAGCCCTTGCCATCCAGGGTGAGTGCGGTGCCGTTGTCGGTTTTCGCACGGCCATATACCAGCCGAGCATATTCTTTGCTTTTATCTTTATAGTAGGCAGCCTCTTGCTCGTCGCCCAGCTGCTCCATAATCCAGCCATAAGCCGCTAAGCCACAGACCGCTTTAAAGGCCAAATTTACATTGTGGGCTAAGTGGCCTGCAAAGTCATCGGTGCAAAGCTGCTCGCCCGGATCCGCGCCGTATTCTTCCAGATATTTCACCCATGTTTTTAAAGTAGGTAGGTACTCGCGAACCAAATCGGCCTGTCCGTCGGCGCGCATGGCAGCAGCCAGCATCAAGATCATATTGCCGCACTCTTCTACCGGCATTTGATAGCGCAGATCATATAGGTTCTGCTCACCATCGTCCAAATACAGCAGCGGATACGCATCACCATTCTGCACCCTATCGGCAATGCCCATGCCAAATGCATCCTGCGCCAAGCCGTACACCTGCCCTGTCGCATGGGGATAGCGCCCTACGTCGTGGGGTGCAAAGTCATATTTCCATGCAGGCATATTGGCAAAACGCAGCACTGGACGGCACATTCCCCGCACCAACTCAGGCGCATACATCAAATACAGCGGCATCGATGGGTAACTCACGTCGGCAGTGCCGGTGCAGCCGTTGGAATCGTTTTCCTTGGAAAGGAATATGACATTGCCTTCCCGGTCGGCAATCAACTTGTGGGCCGAAATGGTTTGGCGGTAAGCGGCCACCACCAGCGCAGCGTAACTGTCTCCGCCAAGTTTACGGGCATCCTCCAACAACTGATCGTCCAGCTTCTCGCATCGGGCAGTGATGTTCGAGCGGTTTATCCAAAAATCGTGGAGTGCCTCCATAATGGTGCGTCCATTGCGCGCATACCACGCCTTAGCGGTGAAATCAAAGTATTGAATGGATGCCACGTCGTCATAACCCAGCAGCAGGTGTGCGGTTTGCTCTTCGGCATTTACCGTCCATTCCCGAACAAAGCATAGCCCCCAATGCCCATCCATTCGCTCAAAGCTTACGCCAGCATCCGAAGCCAGGTAAGCATAGCCCCAGTCGATCGTGATGTGATCGCCGGAGTTGCAAAGCATATTCTGCTGTTTTTTGCCCATCCAGGCAACACCCAAATCGCCGCTTTTGTAAGCTTTACCCAGCATGGGCGCAGGCTTAGTCCCGTCATAACAAATGTCGTCGTGCAGTTTAAACTGCATGGCTACTGCATGCTCTTTTCCATCAAGCGAGCGCGCAGCAAAATCGATAAAGGTAATGGGGGTGCTCAAAATATCAAAATCGTCTAGCAGCAACGGAGCGCGGAAGCTGACCGCTGCCTCTATCCCTCCTGCGGAATACAAATACCGAGTGCACGTAGGCGTAACTTGATTTGCAATTACCTTTGCTTCGGGGGCGCTCTGCCGCCCGATCAGTGCGTAATCGCGCCCGTCCACCGTCAGTTTAAGCGTAATGCGTTTGCGCTCTCCTGCCCAGTGGCGCGTATCGCTCGCCGCTGGCCTCTCGCTGCTCCAAATAGAAATATAGGGGTCACTGGTCACCAAGGGATACGCCGGCAGGCATCGTTTTTTGTGCATTTGCCTTCCTCCTCATTTTGTGGCCGCTGCCATTATAATCGTATTCAAAAAAATCTATCCGCTGAAATCATACACGCAAATCAATTTATAGGCAAGCTTTCACAAAAAATAGAAGAAAATCATACTCAATAGATACCGTAGTAAACAATAAAATATATGTTATGGTTGATCTACTTGACTCTATTCAAAAACTATATTAACTTCAAAATAATCAAGAAATATTGTTCGCAGCAAAGAGAAAGCATTTTCTAAATCAATTATGTCAAGCTCAGCAACTCTTTCACCCACACAATGTGATGCAAGCTTGTTACGTTGGAAACCCAATTCTAAAATCGCATCTTTAATTGATATCTCAAAATCAAATACACTTTCACAATCTGACCATGGACAGAGTTGTGCACTATCAATTACTGCTGCCTTAAACGGTCTTATTTTCCCCTTTCTTGATAACCATGGTATCAATTTGTTAGGATTAATATTTGAGTCTTGTAGCCGATGCATTAAATCGCTTAAAACTAAATCATTCCAAACATTATTTATAATACTTGGTTTTTGTGCGTTTGCCCTAATTTCTAAACCCAGTTCTTCGATAATCGAGTATATATCTATTATTGAATATGCAAATCGAAGTTTATCAAGCGAAGATAAGCACCTAACCTTAGCAAGATTATCTGGGTCTAGATCCATAGGATGAACATCATATATTATTCTTGCATTATAATATTTAAAGACAGCAATTTTACTGTGAATGTCGTTGCTAGCTTTTTCTGCAATTAATATTGCCCAATACCATGACTAGAAGCACTTAGCATCAAAGCGGCGATTGAATGTTTGGAGTTGATTTGTTCAGCTAAGAGTATTATTGATAGCGTAATCAAAACTGATAAGGATACGTTCATATCGAATATTTATGCAGATGAATATACGCAACTTGCTACAAATGATTTACCGCCATTTTTATCAATATGCAGAGTGGCAGAAATTGGTATGCCATGATCTAAATCCCTTCGCGTCTTCGCCTTCACATATAATCACAGGGTCTTGTGGTTCACTTAATATGCACGTGACCTTACCTATCAGAAAGGAGTATCGCTCAATTTTTTTGTCAGTATAAAATTCAATTCCGGTATTATATTTCATCAATTGCATCACCGCTCTAAGAATTTCAAGTATGTACACACTGGTTAGTCATTATTTTACTATATCATATGTTATTACTTCAGGATATGTATAAAATACTTCTACACAAGAAATAAAACCACAAAAATCCAATTGTAAAAGTAAAAACCCCTTTCCTAAAGAACATGAAATTTCAAGTCTCATTATTGGAAAGAGGTTGGTGCCGCTGACCGGAATCGAACCGGTACGATATTGCTATCGAGGGATTTTCATACCACACTATGTTGCCATAGCCGCTCTGTAAGCGTTGTAGTCTGGACTTTACCTTCGCCGTAGATTATCTCTAAAATCAAACCCTTAGGCGCGCGCCGTCAAGTCTCTACACGTTCCCTAAAAAGGGCTTCGCTCGGTATTGTCCCTTTGCGGGAGTTTCACCGAATTTGACGCGATTCACACGGGCAGTTTCCACGCCCGGTGCTCAAATTTTTAAGTCCCTTGTGTCTGCCAATTCCACCACAGCGACGTGATGACCTGTTACATTTTACCGTATCCGCCCTTAAAAATCAAGGGGTTTTTGCACCATTGCTAGAACTTCATTTTAAACAAACGCTGCATTTGAGGCAACCAGAATGCTTCATCGCCCGAACTTTGAAAACACACCTCGCCCGGCGAACTTTGGCGAAGCAGCCTTTCTTCTGCCAGTAAATCCCGAAGGCGAAACACAGTTCCCAAATTGCCATCCACCAGTTCAGCCGTTGGAATTGCCTTGCCAATCGCTTTTTTAAGGAAGACATAGTGGGTACAACCCAACACTACCGCGGTGATGAATTCACCTCGATAAGGCATCAGCAAGTCGCCTAAAAAGGCATCCAACGCCTCACCCTCGGTCTCTCCGCGTTCCGCAAACTCCATAAGCCCGGGAGCGGGTACTTTGATTGCGTTTTTGCCGTATTGCTGCATTAGGCGTTCAAACTTTTTCAAGCTGAGCGTTGCCGGCGTGGCCAGCACCAGAATTTTACCGCGCCCCTCATAATGCTGCGCCGCCGGTTTGAGTGCGGGCTCCATACCCACAACGGGCATCTGCAATCGGCCACGAATAACATCGATCGCCGCACTTGTGGCCGTATTGCAGGCAACCACCAAAGCTTTGATACCTTGGCGGGTTAAGTGGTCGGTAGCGTTTAAGGCTAGTTGCTGAATGCGCGCTTCGTTTTGCACCCCGTATGGCGCGTTTTTGTTGTCCCCATAGTAAAGAAAGCGCTCGTTGGGCAGCAAAGATACCGCTTCGCGCAGCACGCTGATTCCACCGACTCCTGAATCAAAAATACCTATAGGAAACTCAGCTCGGGACATGAAAACACCACCCATCCCCTACAGAAAATTCCAATACAATATCGAAAAATGCCGGCAAAATATGCTCTGCCGGCATTTTTAGTCTTTAAGCGTCCTCCGGCAAAATCGCATTGTGGTATACGTTTTGCACATCGTCGTTGTCTTCCAACCAGTCCAGCAGCTTTTCAACTTTTTGTTGAACCTCTTCTTCAGCCACTTCCACCGTGTTGGTGGGCAGCATTTGCCGCTCGGCAGACAAAAATGTGAAGCCTGCATTCTCTAGGTTTTCCCGGACCGCTGAAAAATCGCCCGGCTGAGTGTAGACGACGACCTCTTCGTCCTCAATTTCCACATCCTCCGCACCGGCTTCCAACATCATCATCAACAGCTCGTCCTCGTCTTTTTTGTCGCTGTTATCGATTTCTATTACGCCTTTGCGCTCAAACATCCAGCCGACGCAACCGGTTGCTCCCAGTGAACCGCCGTTCTTATCAAAAATATGGCGGACCTCACTGGCCGTACGGTTGGTGTTGTCGGTAAGCACTTCTACGATTACTGCCACGCCGCCCGGCGCATAGCCCTCATAGACGATTTCTTTGTAGTTTGCGCCATCTCCATCGCCCGATGCCTTTTTGATGGAGCGCATAATATTGTCATTGGGCATGTTGTTGGCCTTGGCTTTGGCAATTACATCGCGCAATTTTCCGTTTAAGGCGGGATCGGCGCTGCCACCTTCCTTAACCGCTATCGCGATTTCCCGGCCAATCTTGGTGAAAATTTTGCCCTTTTGGGCATCAGTCTTTTCCTTTTTATGTTTAATTGAAGACCATTTATTATGACCCGCCATGTGGTTACCCCCTGAATCGTTGTTTCCAATATAGAATCATACCACAAAACACAGCCATCTGTCAAAAAATCGGCGTTGCCATATAGCTCAACCTACTTTAGACATCTTTGCACGCCGCATATGCATATTCTTTCAATAATTTTAGATAGATTTTGTAGTTATCTAAGCTTACGCCGGGCGGTGTCTGATGATCTACGCTGGGCAAGAATCCGCCCTGGCGCATCAACGGCAATATTCGCTCAAACTCTGCGCGCATGGCACTTTCTCCCCGCGGCATACACATTTTATCAAAATGCCCGATAAATAAACTCTCCGGGTGCCGGCTGCGAAGCTCCATCAGGTCTACCCCTGCTTGACGCTCAAGCGGCAAAATCCCCTCTATGCCCGCATTCAAAAACCAGGGTAACGCCTGGGTAATATCGCCATCCGAATCAATAAAGACCCGCACGCCCTTATTCTTAAGCTCAGGAATCATGCGTTCGTAATAAGGCAACAAAAACTCATTGAACAGTTGTCCTGAAATCATAGGGCCATTGTTGTAGCTCATATCTTCGGCAAAAGTCATAAAATCCGGCGTCACATATTCAAATACCTGTTCAAACACGCGCATATTATAAGCGCACAAATCGCTGTTAATACGGTGCATGAGCTCCGGCTCATCGTAAAAAGCATACAGGTGTGGCTCTATGCCCAGCAGCGTACGCGGCCCCCAAAATGGCCCTTCGACCGTGATCCACACGATCGCCTCTCCCAACGCTTGATAATGCGCATACGCCTTTAAAACCTCCGGATCAAACGGGCGATCAGGATATAAGGTGGGCAGCAGCTCTTCGTAATCTTCTAAAGTGCTGATCAGCGCAGCTCCATGATGCTTAGGCGTTGGCGTGCGCGGCGTGGTAAAACCAACCCAAAGTTGTAAATCCAAATCCAGCCCCAACTGTTTTTTAAGTAGCGATCCCTCTGAAAGTCCATTGCTTGCGCTTTCAAGAACAAGCCCCTGTTCTTGCCAATTGATTACGGTTTTATCCCACCAGGAAGCCCATTCAATCATGGGCAGCCGATCAGGCTTTTCGAAGTTCATGACCTTATGGAAACGTTCACGGTTTGTCAATCTCTCCACCACTTTCTATATCTTTACAGCTTAGCTTTATGAATTATACCACGGCTGTCTGCGATTGTCTTCCGTTGAGGTTTTATTATTATGGTTTAAGAAGACTTTCCCACATTCCCCATTCTTAAAATCTATGGTACAATGAGCGAAAGGTCATGAAAATTGCACGAGAAGGTAGGCGAAACCATGGTAAAGGATAAGCAGTTTTATAAAACCATTTTAATGATTGCTTTGCCCGCTGCATTCCAGGGATTGTTGTCGCTGTTAACCGTGATAGTCGACAATATTATGGTCACCTCGCTAGGCACCACCGTGCTTGCCGGTGTTTCTCAGTCCAACAAGATCACCCAGTTCTATTCTGCGCTGGTGCTCGGACTGGTCAGTGGATCCAGCGTACTCATCAGCCAATATTGGGGCAAAAACGATGTAAATCGAATCAAAAAAATATTTTCCATCGTAATGAGCTCGTGCCTCTTCGTGGCCTTAGCATTTATACTGCTGATTAACTTGTTCCCGCAAAATATTTTAGGGCTGCTGGCGAACGATGGCAACGTTGTCAATGCCGGACTGCCCTATCTGGCAATCGTCTGTTTTTCCTATCTCCCCATGGCTCTTTCCAGCGCACTTATCGGCATGCTGCGCAGCGTGGAAGTCGTCAGGGTAACCTTATACGCCGCAATCGCCGCAGTAATTTCTAATCTTTCGCTCAATTACGTGCTTATTTTTGGTAAGCTGGGCTTTCCCGCGATGGGCGCCCAAGGTGCCGCCTTGGCAACGCTGCTGGCGCGTACTATCGAGCTTTCCGTGGTTTGGTACTATGCCTTCAGGGTTCAGAAAAGAATTCCTTTAAAGATCAGCGATTTTTTCCATTGGGACAAAGCCCTCTGGCACGATTATTTTCGTTATGGCGTACCCGTCGCTATAGGCGATGCCCAATGGTCGCTGGTTGGCGTGTTCAAAGCCATGATCATCGGCAATGTGATAGCCAGCGAATTGATGATCGCCGCCAACACCATCGCCGAAGATATGATGAGTTTGGGCATGATCTTCACATCCAGCTTGGCCACAGGCGCCTGTATCGTAATCGGAAAAACCGTAGGAACAAAAGATTACAAAAAAACCCGCGAATATTCCAACACCATACAAATTATGTTTGCCGTGGTGGGCACCTTTATGTCGCTGCTGGTGTTCCTGCTTAGAAATCCTTATGTTATGAACTTATACCCTGAAGCCAGCATCCAGGCCAAAGACTTGGCTCTGCAAATGATTGCAATCGGCGCCTTCACCATGATCGGTACTACCTACCACGCATCCTGCTTTGTAGGCATTAACCGCGGCGCGGGCGACAGCAAGTTTGTCATGCTGGTGGACATGATCTGCGGATGGCTGATCGTGTTGCCACTGAGTTATATGGCGGCCATCGTATGGAAATTGCCCATGCCCATTGTTTTCCTGTTCTTGCGCATAGATCAGTGTTTCAAATGGATTATTGCATTCTTCCGGTTACGCGGTGACAAGTGGATTAAAAATGTGACCCGCGAATGATGACGAGGTACCTAAATGAACGTATACGATTTTGATAAAACCATATTTCCCAAAGACAGCACGACGGCATTTTACTTTTTTTGTTTGAGGCGCTACACCCAAATTGCGCGGCATTGGCCTTATCAAATGTGGGCTGCGTTGTGCTACGCAACCGGCCGAAATACCAAGACACAAATGAAACAAAAGCTTTACCGTTTCATGGACGATTTGCCCAAGACAGAAGCTTTGGCCGAAGAATTTTGGGCACACAACGCCGCAAAAATACATCCGTGGTATTTGGCGCAAAAAACAGCCGACGATGTGGTCATTTCGGCCTCCCCCGATTTTTTGCTGCGCCCAATTTGCAGCCAACTGGGCATAGGAACCTTAATCGCTTCCTTAGTCGATCCTAAGACCGGAAAATACAGCGGTCTGAACTGCTACGGCGAAGAAAAGGTGCTACGCTTTATGAACATGTATCCGCCAGATTCGGTGGATGAATTTTATTCAGATTCGCTGAGCGACACGCCCATGGCTATGTTGGCAAAAAAGGCCTTCTTGGTAAAGCACGGACAACTGCTTCCTTGGCCAGAGCGCGCGTTAAGCTCTGAAGGTTAGCATTGTGGCTACTGTGCCGCATCTGCTCTACTCCTTACAAAGGATTAGCAAATAAAAGAAGTGGACGATATGACAATCGTCCACTTCTTTTATATTTCATCCATATGCTCAATCGCATAAATTGCCATTGCACATTCCAGTCGTTTTTTCTCCATTTCACATTCCATTTCGTAGGGTTTGGATATATCATTGTGAAACGCTTGAGCATTGGCCGCACAACCGCCACTACAGTAAAACCGCGCCCAGCACTCGAAACATTTCTCTTTGGACAACACATGGTTTTGTGCGAATTTGCTTTGAATGTTTTTGTCAAATTCACCGGTCAATACGCTGCCCATTTTGTATCCCTCCCTACCCACGAACTGATGGCAAGGGTAAATATCGCCTTCGGGGGTAACCGCCACATATTCATTGCCCGCACCGCAGCCCGTAAGCCGTTTGCGAATGCAAGGACCACCCTCCAAATCTACGAAAAAATGGAAGAAGTTAAACCAGCGCCCATCCTTACGGCGCTTGATGTATTCAGCCGCCAAATCCTCATACTCCTTAAGAATCTGAGGCAACATGCTCTCATCCAGTGCAAACTCCGAACCGGGCTGCAGCACCACAGGCTCGACCGATATCTGCTCAAACCCTTCATCAGCCAAAGAGAGCACGTCCTTGCCAAAATCCAAATTCCGGCTGGTAAAGGTTCCGCGCACATAATAGGACTTGTCGCCTCTGCCCTGCACAAAAGCTTTGGATTTGGGCATGATCACATCGTAAGAGCCCTTTCCATTTACCGCTGGACGCATGTAATCGTGTATCTCCTTGCGCCCATCGATGCTCAACACCACGTTGTGCATCTCCTTGTTTAAGTACTCGGAGATTTCGGGCGTCAAGCCCACGCCATTTGTGGTTGTGGTAAACATAAAACGCTTGCCGGTGGCTTTTTCGAGTTCGCGGCCATATTCTACCAGCTGTTTTACCACGTCGAAATTCATCAGCGGCTCTCCGCCAAAAAAATCAACCTCCAGCTGCTTCCGGTTCCCAGAGTGGGCAACCAGCCAATCTAGCGCTTTTTTCCCGGTTTCTAGAGGCAACAGCCCCCGAGGACCGTGAAAGTCGCCGGTGGATGCAAAACAATACTTGCAGCGCAAATTGCAGTCGTGGGCCGCATGCAGGCACATCGCCTTAACCACACCTTCGTGTTGGTTATGAAGCCCTGCATAGTCGTGATCGCTCATCAGCGCGCCCTGCTCAATCAGAACGCCGATTTCCGACAGCACCTCTTTCAAGTCATCCGCAGCATAGCGATCGGAAAGCTGGTCCACAATCGCCTGATCCGACATGCCTCGTTGTTTAGCCTCCAAAACATGGTATGCCATTTCGTCCAACATATGCACCGCGCCGCTGAGTACGTCCAGCGCCATATGCACCCCACAAGCCTTAAACAAATGTAACATGGTTAGAAAAACGCTCCCCGATAAAATTGGCCGTTAAAACGGCTATGTGTTAATTGCAAAAAGAAAACCTGTAAAAGGTTCTTTTTAAGAGGATAAAGAAAGCTCCCGGAAGACTTATGCTTCCCCAGGAGCTCAACCGCTTTCCGGTTATTTGTTGCGATTGGCGCAGGACTGGTTTGCCACCGTGCAAGAGGTTTTGCAGGCCGATTGGCAAGACGCCTGGCATTCGCCACAGCCACCGGTAATCACACTTTCCTTCAAGCAGGGCTTTTGGATGGTCTTAATATGCTTCACTTTGTTCACCTCTACTCTTTCATTTCTGTGTGGTATGAACTAATTTATTATACATGTTTTTGCTCTATTGCGCAACTGACGGCATAGATTTGTGCGTAATTCACGCTCATTTGTGCTCAAAAAGTCAATATATTTATACCGGTTCATCATAAAAGACACCCTGCCAAGCTGCAGGGTGCTTTGATTATAAAATACAACTAGCTATGCATTTTCCGGTTCCAGCAGGCCGTAGTTGCCGTCGTCCCGCTTGTATACAACGCTGGTGATTCCATTTTCAGCGTTGATGAATAAAAAGAAGACATGCCCCAACATATCCATCTGAGCGATGGCGTCCTCCACTTCCATGGGTTTCATGGTAAAGTGTTTGGTGCGAACCAGCTCGCCCGAAAACTCCGGTTCGCTTGCGATTTCCGGCTCGACAGAATCCAAAGAGCCCTTGCGTAGCCGGGCTTCGAATTTTTTGCGGTGGCGGTATATCTGTCTTTCTATTTTATTTAAGGCATTGTCCACACTCATAAACATATCGTTGGTTATATCTTCGGCACGAATAATATCCCCAGCACTGACGATGGTGATTTCTGCAATGTTGCGCCCGCCCTTTTCTTCCGAAAGGCGTACTTGCACGTCCACTTCGTCCTTTTCATGGAAATATTTTTCCAACTTGGCTACTTTTTTCTCCAACCGACTGCGAAGTGCATCCTCAATCCTGTGGTTCTTTTTGTTGATCGTAATCCTCATGTCCTTCTCTCCCTTCCTGCAACTGTACCGAATATTTGCTTTCTACACTTCAGTGAGTAACGTGCAAATGCTCCGGTATGCTTATTAATTCAACGCTATATCTCCGAATCCCTCCCGGGATTTAACAAAAACTTTTCATTAGGGGAGCAGCACCATAAATAGAAATCAGCTTCCAAGTTCTGTTGCAGCTTGCTTGGCCTCGTAAATAACCCGTTCGGCGTCCAATGTCTTGTATTCTCCATCATGATACAGGACTTTTCCGGCCACCATGGTGGTTTTTACGTTGAGCCCTTGGGCTGAATACACCAAGTTTGCGGTTATATCGTGGGCCGGGATCATGTTGGCTGCGTTTTTTTCAAGAATCAGCAAGTCGGCCTCCATTCCAGCTTCCAGCAAGCCTACCTCGTCAAAACCCATAGCCAGCGCTCCGGCACGGGTGGCCATATGAAGCGCCTGTTCAGCTGTGAGCGCCGTTACATTTTTATAAAACCCTTTTTGAATCAGGGCCGCCAGCTTCATGTCGGCAAACATATCATGGCTATTGTTGCTGGCGACACCGTCGCTTCCCAAAGCCACATCTATACCCGCTTCCAGCATAGTAGCCACCGGACAAATCCCGCTGGCTAATTTCAAGTTGCTGGCCGGATTGTGCACCACATGCACCTTCTTTCGAGCTAGAACTTGAATGTCTGAATCGTCCACAACCACGCAGTGGGCGCCGATAACAGGCAAATCAAACATACCCAATGCATTTAAATATTGCACAGGAGATTGGCCGTGGCGCTGAACGCATTCATCAACCTCGCGCTGGGTTTCCGAAATATGAATGTGGATGCCTGCGCCCACCCTATGCCCTGCCTCTACAATGCGTTTGAGCAGCGCCGGTGTGGTGGTATATTCAGCGTGAGGCGCAAGGGACACCCGAATGCGTCCCTCACACTGTCCGTGCCAGTTTTTAAACAAATTCAGATTATCTTGCAACCTGCCACCATCGTCATCTCCGACGCCAGCTGTAATGCCGCGGGATAAATTGGCGCGCACGCCGGTCTCCTCCACCGCACGCGCCGCCTCGTCCATAAAAAAGTATTGATCGGCAAAGCTGGTGATGCCCCTGCGCACCATTTCCATAATGGCCAGCATGGTTCCTCGGTATACATGCTCCGCGGTTAAATTGTCTTCGATTTTCCAAACCTCGCTCAGCCAATCCTGAAGCACCAAATCGCTGCCTACGCCACGTACTAAAGTCATGGCTGCGTGGGCATGGGCATTGTTGAAGCCGGGCATGCAAATGCCCCCTTCACCATCAATCGTTTTTGACACTTCCAGGTTTTTAGGCGCCGCATCGACTTCACCGGAGTATACAATCTTCGCGTCCTCTACGATCAAACATCCGTCGTTTATCAGGCGTTCTCCGGTGTATAACGTTATATTCTTAATGAGCGTTTTCATTTTTATCCCTCCCAGCCCGCCAGATATTCGCGTTGTTCATCACTCAGGGCATCTATCGAAATCCCTAGCGTTTCAAGCTTCATGC
Source organism: uncultured Oscillospiraceae bacterium (assembly GCA_964346145.1). Lineage (GTDB taxonomy): Bacteria > Bacillota > Clostridia > Christensenellales > Aristaeellaceae > CAYFTL01. The sequence continues at coordinate 28,771 of CAYFTL010000022.1, forward strand.
GCGCGACCGACATATCGATATTTTCCGGCACTTCATACACTTGGTTTTTGTTCAGATTGCGCGCGTTCTTGGCCATATATTCGGCTGAAAGCGCCTGCAAAGCGAAGCTGATGTCCATGATTTCGGCCGGATGGCCATCACCGGCGGCTAAATTCACCAGACGCCCTTCGGCTATCACATACACCCTTTTGCCATCCGTTAATGTATATTCCTTAATATTGTTGCGTACAACACGCTGTTGTTGAGAAGCCTGCTCCAAGGCGCTCACCGCAACCTCCACATCAAAATGACCTGCGTTGCACAGGATAGCACCATCCTTCATTTTGCGCATGTGCTCGACGCGAATTACATCTTTGCATCCGGTCACCGTAATAAAAATATCACCCATGGCTGCGGCCTCATCCATGTTGCACACCGCGTGCCCATCCATGTGGGCTTCGGCTGCGCGCACCGGATTGACTTCACACACCACCACATCGGCCCCAAGAGCCTTCGCGCGAAGGGCGATGCCCTTACCGCACCAGCCGTAGCCGGCAACCACAACTGTCTTGCCTGCCACAATCAGGTTTGTGGTACGCATAATGCCATCCCACACCGATTGGCCGGTGCCGTAACGGTTGTCAAACAAATACTTCATCTGGGAATCATTGACGCACACCATTGGAAAATTCAATTGACCGGCGGCAGCGCGCGCCCGAAGGCGTAGGACCCCCGTCGTGGTCTCCTCGCAACCGCCGATGACATGCTCGGCCAAATTCTTTCGCTGTTCGTGCAAAATCTGCACAAGGTCTCCGCCGTCGTCGATAATTAGGTGGGGTTTCACTTCCAAGGCTTTGAGCAAATGTTCTTTGTACTCTTCATCGGTAGCGCCATACCACGCACAAACACGAATGCCTTGTGCCGCCAGCCCTGCTGCTACGTCATCCTGGGTTGAGAGCGGGTTGGAGCCGGTTACGCTGACCAGAGCCCCGCCGGCCTGAAGCAGCAGCGCCAGCCTGGCGGTCTTCGCCTCCAAATGGATGGACATGCAAATCCGCAAATTTTCGAAGGGCTTTTCGGCTTGAAAGCGCTTTTCCAGCAGCGCCAAAATGGGCATGTGCTGTTTTACCCATTCTATTTTTTGAATGCCCAAATCTGCCAGCTCCGGCTTTTTAATGATGCTTTCTGTGCTGATATGTTCCATGATATATCTCTCCATTCACTGTATTAAACAAACGCCGGCCAACACATTGTGTGACCGGCATTATACTAATCTTTATATCCATTGGGGTGGGCACTGTGCCACTTCCAGGCCGATTCTATAATCTGCTTCAGATCGGGGAATTTGGGTTCCCAACCCAGCTCTTTCATGATTTTTTTAGAGCTCGCTATCAGAATGGCCGGATCTCCAGGCCGCCTTTCCCCTTCCTGTATAGGAATTGGCCAATTGACCACTTGGGCTACCGTGTCAATAACTTCGCGCACGCTAAAACCGCTTCCATTGCCCAGGTTGTAGCAAGTAGTTTCGTGACCGTTTCTAAGCGCATCCAGCGCCAAAATATGGGCGGAGGAGAGGTCGCTCACATGGACATAATCCCGAATGCAAGTCCCATCCTGCGTGGGATAGTCGGTTCCATAAATGATCACCGAATCGATTTTACCCAAAACAGTTTGCAGCACGATGGGAATCAAATGGCTTTCCGGATTATGGGCCTCCCCGATCAAGCCGCTCTCGTCGGCACCGCACGCATTGAAATAGCGCAGGGATACCGAACGCAAACCGTAGGCTTGATCGTAGTCCTTAAGGATTTTTTCAATCATGAGCTTGGTGGTACCATAAACGCTGGTGGGGTTTTGAGGCATATCTTCATGGATGGGCACCTCTTTGGGTTCTCCGAAAGTGGCAGCCGTGGATGAAAAAACCATATGCTTTACGTTGTGCTTTACCATGGCATTGAGCAGGTTTATCGTGCCCGACACATTGTTGTAATAATATTTGTCCGGTTCCCGCATGGATTCACCCACCCGCGAATACGCAGCAAAGTGAATGACCGAATCAATATTATAATCACAAATAATGCGCTCCAATAGCGCCGAATCGTGTAAGGAGCCTTCGATAAACTCCATGCCCTGAGTCGCTTGCCTAAACCCGGTACTCAGGTCGTCCAAGATAACGACGCGCTCTCCCTTTTCGCGCAAATCTTTTGCAGTGTGGCTTCCGATATAGCCAGCTCCCCCGGTTACCAAAACAGCCATCGGCGCTCCCCCTCTTAACCTATTATCCTTAACCTCATTATATTCCGCGCATCAAATTACTGTCAAGCAAACCGGCAACGCTATTTGGCTTTATGGCTTTATACAATGTTTACTAAAAGCACCGATGCCTGTGCCGATATGCCCAAGCCTTCTCCCTCAAAGCCCAAGCCTTCCGTGGTGGTTGCTTTTACGTTTATGGTGTGCTGCAAAGCTCCTAACGCTCCTTCCAAAGATGCACGCATGGCAGGGACAAAATCCTTCAGCTTGGGCGCCTGACAAGCGATGGTGATGTCCGCATTGCCCAAATGCCACCCTTTTTCTTGAATTTTTTCGTAGGCTTTTTGCAGCAGCAATATAGAGCTTACGCCTTTATATGATGGATCGGTATCGGGAAAAAGCGTGCCGATGTCCCCCAGGCAAGCTGCGCCCAGCAGAGCATCAATTAAGGCATGGGTTGCTACATCGGCGTCCGAATGCCCTTGAAGCCCTTTGGCGTGCGGCACCATGACACCGCACAAAATCAGCGGTCTGCCCTCCACAAGCCTGTGTACGTCATATCCTGTGCCTACCCGAAAGGAAAGCCGATCTAATTTATTCTTTAACATATTATAATCTTCCATGGTAGTCAGTTTTATGTTGCTTACATTTTCTTGGTTTACGCACAAACGAACCGGATTACCCATTTTTTCCAACAGCGCAGCATCGTCGGTGGCCTGAACGTTATGCTGCTGTGCCCATCGATGGGCCGTTAGAATCAGCTGTAGCTGGAAACTCTGGGGCGTTTGTACCGCACGCAACAAATTCCGGTCAAGGGTGCTTTGCACCTGTCCATCCGCACTCATCTGTTTTATGGTGTCGGATATTCTTGTCGCGGCTATGCCGCTACCGAACGCGCGAGCCGATTCCAATGTCTCGACAATGGTTTTTTCGCTCACCATAGGCCTTGCCCCATCGTGTATGGCTACCAAAGCTATGTCCTCCGGAACTTGCATCAGCCCATTATAGACAGACTGTTGACGCGTATCTC
>CAYFTL010000023.1:0-31575 GCA_964346145.1 uncultured Oscillospiraceae bacterium
AAAATGTTTTTGTCGCCATCAACCCGCGTAGCGGGTTACTGACTGGTTTGCCTCTCCTAAGGCGGGAATTTATTATATCACATTTTCCGATAACGGGCAAGTATTTTCGCAGAAATACTTTTATAAAACTCATTTCTGCTCTCTTTGTATGCTATAATCTTATTTAGAATAGCTTATCTAGAAATTAGGAGGCCTTATGACTCAATTTGAACACGATCTTATTTATAATTACATGGAGAGTTGCATGCGCCGGGACAGCGCTCACGATCAAAACCATGTAATCCGCGTGCTGAACCTGGCACTAAGCATTGCTCAAGGCGAAAGCGGCGTGAATATGGACGTGCTAATTGCCACCTGCCTGCTCCACGATATCGGCAGGCCTGAGCAAAACGCCGACCCCAAGTTGTGCCATGCCCAAGTGGGCGCACAAAAAACCCGACAGTTTTTGCTGGATAACGGTTTTGACGAAGCGTTTGCCCAGCACGTGACCGAATGCGTCAAGACACACCGCTTTCGTACAGACGCCCCGCCCGACAGCTTGGAAGCAAAAATTCTGTTTGATGCCGATAAGCTGGACGTAACCGGCGCGATCGGAGTTGCCCGCACCTTCATGTACCAAGGACACCACAGACATGCGCTTTACCACCTGATGCCGAGCGGCGAGGTGGACGACGGAAGCCGTGGCAACGTCAACGATTTCTTCAATGAATATAAGCGCAAGCTGGAAGGCATATATGATCGGTTTTATACCCGGGGCGCAGCTGCAATTGCAGCCTCCCGCAAAGAGGCAATGGAAAGCTACTACAACGCCCTTTTGCAGGAAGCACAGTTCGCCCACGACAACAGCAGCTTGTCCAAGTTTATAAAATAAAGAAAAATACATCCGCTTAATCTCACCGATGCATTTTGGTGTATATTTTATAGAAGCAACCCGCAAATCGCGCGCGAAAAATGCTGTGCCGCGACCGAAACGAAAAGATTGAAGTTTTTCTACAAAAAGGGGTATGCCTGTGAATCTTTTGTGGACGCTTTTTGTGTTGGGCCTGCTTGCTGTCGGCCAGGCTTTTCTGTTTGTACGATTCGGCCTTCGGCGAATAGACTACAGCCGGCAGCTCAGCCGAAGCAGCGTTTTTGAAGGCGAGCGGGTGGAACTGGTGGAAGTGCTACAAAACCGCAAAATTCTTCCCGTACCCAGATTGAGAGCCGAATCCCGCATGTCGCCCTATTTGCAGTTTGCCTCTTCCGGTTTGTCCGAGAATGACCGCACTGTGAACAATGATCAATACCACAAATCCATATTCTTTTTGCCGCCCTACAACCAGGTTACCCGGCGCTATCCGGTAACCTGCGTCAAGCGGGGTTACTACAAGCTGGACTCGGTTTCGTTGACCGCCGGCGACTTGCTGGGGTTTGGCAGCAAAAGCCGCACTCAGGAGATCAATTGTACGCTGAGTGTATATCCTCGAATTTTAAGTCGGGAAGAGCTCATTCATTCCCGCCATTGGCAGGGGGACATCAGCGTGCGCCGCTGGATCGCCCCCGATCCTTTCCTGGTATCGGGCATTCGAAGCTATCAGCAGGGCGACGCGCTACGCGACGTCCACTGGCCGGCCACAGCGCGCACGGGCGCACTCCAGGTAAAAGCACGGGATTATACGGCCAATCCCAAATTGCTGGTGCTGCTCAACGTTCAAATTCGGGAAGACCAGTGGGGCAATTTGATGAAAAGCGAGCAGGAGATTGTTGAACACGGGTTGCGGCTGGCCGCCACATTATGCACCCAGGCCTTGCGCAATGGGATTGAGGCCGGATTTGGTTCCAACAGCTCGCTGAGCAAGGAGGATGATCCTTTGCTCATCCTCCCCCAAAGCGGGTCCAACCAACGCCACACACTGCTCGAGGCCATGGCGCGCTTTTCCATGCACCGCAATCTGTCTTTCAACACATACTTGGACCGCTTGCAGCAAATCCGCGACACCGATGTGCTGATCTTGTCGGCATACGACGCCGAGGCACTGCGCAGGCATATGCACGAATTAGAAAAGCGCGGCAATTCGGTAAGCCTCGTCCGGCTCCACGAGGAGGTGCCTTATGAGAAATTGGTTTAAGCGTTTGGCTACCGCCCTCAAATATTCCATGTGCGCAATGCCGCTGTTGGTGTTTTTTACGCAGCAGGCCTACGCGGCCCCGTGGCTCGGCCTCGCAATAGGTTTTGCCAGCGGTGTTTGTGCGTGGGCGCTTTCCTTTTTGCCGGGCAGATTAAACAGCAAAGTTTCCATCGAGGCCGCAAAAGAAGACTTGCCGCCTGCACAAACGCCCCGATACGACAGGTACGGCGAGCCCATCCGCGAAGGAGGAGCGATTGCGCCGCCCCCTTCCCCAAACCGGGGATTTCCGTTGCGGGCAGCCTTAGGTTTGTTGACTGCAATTTTGGGTATAATTATATGCATAATTCTTCCCGCCGGGAATTTTAGACAATCCATCTCGAGCGACGCAGGCGAATGGCACTTGCTTTGGCGGGGTATTTCGGGCATAACGTTTGCCGTTGTGCTGATGGCCATGTTACGGCTATTTGCGTTACACGGCTTTGATGTAGGCTTTGAGCTGCTGGCCGGGCTAATCGTATACGCTTTGGCTGCGCTGATTGTGTCCATTGCCCCAGAAGGCTTTCTGTATGCCGATTCAAAGCAGATCGTTACCATTCTAACCGTGCTGTTTCTGGCTATGATCGTGCTCAATTCCAACAAGGCAGCCGTTCAAAGCAGCGCGGGTTCCACCGACGATTCCGCGCCGCCCCGTCAGGTGGTGCGCGCCAACCGGGTGTGGGCGTTTGGATTTTTGCTGATTGCCTTTGCCGCGGGCAGCTTTGATTCCATTCGCAGCGCAATGCAAAAAATTTGGTGGGCGCTGGGCGATGCTTTGCGCGCCGTGTTTGCGTGGCTGAGCGGCCTGTTCGCCCAGGACACTTTGCCCATCAGCGAGCCCCAAGCTCCTGCCCGCCCAGCTTTCATTCAAACCGAGGCAGCCGCCCCCAGCTGGTGGATGCAGTTTTTTGAAAAACTGTTTTTGATTATCGCGTATATCGTTGTGGCCGCCGTAGTGCTCTTTGCCATCTACAAATTGTGGGGCAAGTTAAAGGATCTGTTTGTACAAATTGGCCGGCACATTTTAGGGTTTAGCGATACCATCGCCGCCGACTATCAAGACGAAAAACAAAGCCTGTTCAGCTTAAACAGCACCAGGCAGAACCTTGCAACAAAAATTTATAACCGAATAAAAAATCAAGCGTTGCGGGAGAAAAAATGGGACCGCATGGACGCGCGCGAAAAAATCCGGTTTATCGTGCGTAGGCAATACAAAAAATCTGCACCCCAAATCCCCGATTTGCCGGTCCTTACGGTTCAGCAAGCTTCGACGCGGCTGGACTTGGATCAAGAAGTAGCTAAGGCGTTGGCCGATGCCTACGACCAGGCGCGCTACTCGCCAACATCTCCCAAGCATGAAGATGCAGAAAGCTTAAGAAAGGATGTTCATACATGAGCGAAGAGCTCAAACTCAAAATAGAAAACCTGCCCGACTCACCAGGCTGCTACCTGATGAAGCACCAGGGCGATATTATATATGTAGGCAAAGCAAAAAATCTGAAAAACAGGGTCCGCCAATACTTTCAAAATTCGGACAACCACACCGCCAAGGTACAGGCCATGGTGGAAAAAGTCGACGATTTCGATATCGTTCTGGTGGACAGCGAGCTGGAAGCCCTCATATTAGAATGCAACCTGATCAAGTTGCACCGCCCCTTTTACAATATTTTGCTGAAGGATGACAAGCACTATCCTTATATCCGCATCGATATGCGCCAAGAGTTTCCGCTAGTAGAGCTGGTGCGCCAACAAAAGAATGACGGCGCGCGCTACTTTGGCCCGTATTTGGGTGCAACCGTGGTGCGCGAAGTTCTGGACGTGGTGCGTTCGATTTTCCCCATCCGCACCTGCCACAAAACGATTAAGCCCGACAAGCCCCAGCGCCCTTGCGTTCACTATGAAATAGGCCAATGCCTGGGGCCCTGTGCCGGATATGTATCTAGCGAGGACTACAAGCAGGTTATTCAGAGGGTCATCGAGTTCTTAAACGGAAAGGATGAGCCCATCCTGGCCGAGCTCAACGAACAAATGCGGGCGGCAGCCATCGACATGAACTACGAGCGAGCCGCACTGTACCGCGACCGCATACGCGCCGTGGAATCGCTGATGCAAAAACAGAAGGCCATCTTCACGTCGGGCGGAGATCAGGACGTATTAGCCGTGACCTCAGAAGGAACCGATGCGCTGGTGCAGCTGCTGTTCGTGCGGGGCGGAAAAATGATCGGCAGCGAAACCAGGGTGCTGGAGCGCGCAGGGGACGATGAACCCGGCGAAGTGCTACAAAGCTTTATGCTCCAGTTTTACGGCAAAGAGCAACAGCCGCCGCGGGAAATTCTGCTGTCCGCCGAGTTGCCTGATGGGCAAACTATGGCCGATCTCCTCTCAGAAACCCGCGGATCCAAGGTCAAATTGCTAACCCCCAAACGGGGACAGAAGCGGCAGCTCATTCAGCTGGCAGAAAAAAATGCGCTGGACACGGCGCGCAAACGCAAGAAGAAGCTGGCCCGCAGCTACGCCCGAACCACCGGTGCGCTGGAAGAGTTGCAACAAGTTCTGGGTTTGAACACTTTGCCCGCGCGCATTGAAGGCTACGACATTTCCAACACCCAAGGAACCTTGTCGGTCGGATCCATGGTGGTCATGAAAAACGGCATCCTTTCCAACAATGATTACCGCAATTTCCGGATCAAAACCGTGGCGGGGGCCAATGATTTTGCGTCTATGCACGAGATTATCAGCCGCAGGTTTAAGCGGGGATTGGAAGAGCGGGAGCGGTTGTTGCGCGAGGGCAACAGTCCTGAAAGTGGCCAGTTTTCCGACCTGCCTGATCTGATCTTGATTGACGGCGGCCGTGGTCAGTTGAATGCGGCCACCGACGCGCTGGAAGCGCTGGGCGTGGACATTCCCATATTCTCTTTGGCCGAGCGGATAGACGAAATCTATTTGCCCGGCAGTGACGAAACCATTCTGCTCGACCGCCACAGCGAGGCGTTGCATCTGATCCAGCGGCTGCGCGATGAAGCCCACCGTTTTGCCATTACCCGCCACCGCAAGCTGCGGGGCAAGCACTCGGTAAAATCCAACTTGGAAAATATTCCGGGCATCGGGCCGGCCCGGCGGCGCGCACTGCTCAGGCAGTTCCAAACGGTGGAACAACTCAAGTCGGCTTCGCTGGAGGAGCTGATCCGAACGCCCGGCATGACCCACGCCGCGGCGGAAGCGGTTTACCAGTACCTGCACGCATCGGAAAGCAATTAAGAATAAAAAAACAGCGGTTTTATCCCACACGATAAATCCGCTGTTTTTTATCTGTTTATTTTTGTTTGTTGTAGCCGGCAAACGCTTCATTCACCAGGGACTTTGGTAGCTTTGGCGTTATCAGGCTCACCACAGGCAATACCACCAGGGATGCCACCATGGCCAGGGCGCCCGCGTTCGGCGGCGACATAAAACCCAAGAATGCATTGCTCACCGTCAACCCTACGCCCACGGCAAAGGAAGCCCAAACGCCCGCCCGGGTTACCCCTTTCCAGAACAAGCCATACAAGAAGGGCGCCAAGAATGCGCCGGCCAGAGCGCCCCAGGATAGGGACATTAGCGCCGTGATCATGGAGTTGGGGATCACCGCGATGATCACCGAAATCACGATGAAGGCCAGGCACAAAACGCGAATGCAAAGCACTTGGCTTTTTTGCGACATGTCTTTTCTAAATTGATCGCGCACCAAATCCAGCGTGAAGGTAGAGCTTGATGTGATGACCAGCGACGAAAGCGTGGACATGGATGCCGACAGCACCAGCACCACCACGATGCCCATCAGCAGATCGTTCAGCTGACCGCTGAGCATGACGGGTACGATATTGTCAAACCCGCCGACGCTTTCTGGGTTAGACACGTACAACCGGCCAAAAGCCCCGTTAAAGTAGGATCCTCCCGCCACCACCAGCGCAAATATGGTGGAAATTATGGTGCCGGCGCGGATCGATTGATCGTCGCGCACGGTGTAGAACTTGTGTACCATTTGGGGAAGTCCCCAGGCGCCTAGCGAGGTTAAAATCACAACGCCCAAAAGGTTGAGCGGATCGGGACCAAATACAGAGTTATACATATTCAGCTGGCCGGCGGTTCCCACCGATTCGCTGGGAATTTGGCTGAGCTTTTCCATGGCGCTGACAAACCCGCCTTGGCCGTTGAGCACCGCCACAATGACCACTATGATGCTCCCCAGCATGATGATGCCCTGAATCAAATCGTTGATTGCGGTGGCCATATAGCCGCCCAGCACCACGTACAGCGCAGTGAGCACCGCCATGAACAAAATACAGTAAATATAATCAATGCCGAAAGCCGCAGAAAAAATTCCAGAAAGCCCTTTGTATACTGATGCCGAGTAGGGCACCAAAAACACAAAAATGATGATCGCAGAAACAATCTTCAGCCACTTGCAATCAAACCGCTTCTCAAAGAATTCGGGCATCGTAGTCGCGTTTAAATGATGGGTCATAGCTCTGGTGCGTTTGCCCAGCACCACCCAGGCCAACAGGCTTCCGAGAAGGGCATTGCCTACGCCGATCCAGGTTGCCGATACGCCGTACGCCCAACCGAACTGCCCGGCGTAGCCTATAAACACCACTGCCGAAAAGTAACTGGTTCCATAGGCAAAAGCGGTAACCCAAGGGCCCATTTTTCGTCCGCCCAGGACAAAGTCGCCTACGTTGCTTACCTTGGACCGGTAGTATACCCCTACCAATACCATCGACAAAAAGAAAACCACCATCAGAGATACCTTGACTACCATGTTACTTACCATCCTTCCTTGCCGCAGCTATCGGCGGCGTTACAGCGTTTAGCATACCACAAAACTGGGGATACTGACAAGTACGCCGGCAAGTATTTGCCCGGCCTTATTGCACCCGCCGGTTTGGATGTGTACAATATAATGAGCAAATTACTAGGAGGATGGTAGCGATGGAGCACAACTGGTTTGAGTTTTTCGACCGGGGCATCGACCGGCGAAATACAGACTGCGAAAAATGGGATGGGCGCGAGCATGTTTTTGGGCGCGCCGACGTTATACCGCTTTGGGTGGCCGACATGGACTTGGCCTCGCCTCCGGCAGTTCAACAAGCCTTGATTGAGCGCGCCCAGCACGGCGCTTACGGATACACCCAGCACCTTGCCCAAAGCGATCGGGCGGTGGCCGACTGGATGCTCACCCGCCACGGCGCTACAATTGACCCCCAATGGGTGCTCACAAGCCCCGGCGTAGTAGACAGCCTGCGCGTCGCGCTTAAACTCTTCTGCCAGGTAGGCGACAAAGTGGTCATTCAGCCGCCGGTATACGGCCCATTTTTTAAAGTTGTAGAGCAAATCGGTTGTGAAGTCTGCTTAAACCCTTTGCTGCACGATTCCGATGGCTGGAAAATGAACTACAGCCAATTGGAAGAATGTTTTCAGGCCGGAGCCAAGGCCATGCTGCTGTGCAGCCCCCACAACCCGGTGGGCCGGCTGTGGACCGAGGAAGAGCTGAGCAAGGTGGTCAAGCTGTGTAATCAATATGGCGCCGCACTGATTTGCGATGAAATCCACGCAGATTTAGAGCTTTCCGGCAACAAGCACTGCTCCTTAACGCGGCTGCAAAACACCGAAAAGGCCATCGTATGCATATCGGGCACTAAGACCTTTAACTTGGCCGGGCTGCGCCATTCCAGCGTCATCGTTCAGGATGAAGAGCTGCGCAGCAAATTGCACAAACAGATGGCCAAAGACGGCATGTGCGGCGAAAATATTTTTGGCGCACTGGCCCAGCGCACTGCGCTCGAACAGGGGCAGCCCTGGCTGGACGCCCTGTGCGAATACTTGACCGGAAACATGGAATACGTATACGAATTTATCGCGGCGCACATGCCGCAGGTCAAGGTCGACAAGCCCGAAGCCACTTACCTGATGTGGCTGGATATGCGCTCTTTAGGGCTAAGCCAAGAAGAGCTCAACCGGCTGATGATTGATAAAGCCGGAGTAGGCTTGAGCGATGGCACCGGTTTTGGGCAAGCGGGTACCGGCTATATGCGGCTAAACTTCGCAATCCCCCGCCGCTACCTGACACAGGCTTTGGAGCAAATGGAGCGCGCCATAAACTCTCTTAAAGAAGGTACAAACGCATGAGCTTGATCGTTTTTGACACCGAGGCCACCGACCTCATTCCTGGACAGATTTGTCAGCTGTCTTACCTGATGGTGGATACAGGCGAAGTTAAAGGCTTCAACCACTTTTTTGCGGTGGACGATATGAGTGAAGGGGCGCAACAGGTACACGGCATGAGCATAGAGGATTTGGACGAGCTATCCAGCGGCATGCGCTTCGAAGATTTGGCCCAAACCATCTTTGACCACTTTCGCAGCGCCAAAATGTTGGTCGGCCACAACGTGTCGGCCGACGACCGCTACATCCGGGTAGAGTTTGAACGCTGCAACCTGCGCCTGCCCAAAATTCGCACCTTTTGCACTATGAATTATTTTACCTCCCTGACCAACCTAAAGCGCAAGGTGGACATCGGCCGGCCCAAGCCGCCCAGACTTGAAGAGTTGGTGGAGCACTATGGCTTTACGCCCGAACAGGTATCGGCAAACGCGCAGCTGTGGTTTGGCGAGAGCGGCGCATTTCACGACGCGCGCTATGATACTGCCGCCACCTATATGTGCCTGTACGAAGCAACTGAGCGGGGGGACGTGCGCGGAGTACTCTAAAAGCTTACGCTTTCATAAAAACGCATACGCTTTTCGCGTATGCGTTTTTTTTTATTTGCATCCAAAATCCGGCTAATTATCGCGTGTCGTTATCCGATATTTTGCTATATAATATATAAAAAACACTTGGTAACAGCGCAGCATCCAGTGACGTCAATATACAACACCGCATCAAAGCGCAGAAATAGTCGGGCATCGTTTTTAATACATTGCTATAATTAAATTGCAGTCAAGGGAAGGTGGTATAAAATGAACGGTTGGATAGACGGCATTCAGAGCGCAATTAGATACATTGAGGAAAATATCGAGGAGGATTTGAACATTGAGGATATAGCGGCATGCAGCTATGTCAGCGCTTTTCATTTTCAAAGAATGTTCAATATGCTTTGCGGAGTTACCGTCGGCGAATACATCCGAAACCGCCGCCTTACGCTTACAGGCCAGGAGCTTTCGAAAGATAGCAATAAGATCATAAACATAGCTATGAAATATGGTTATACTTCGCCGGATAGTTTTGCAAGGGCATTTAGCCGTTTTCACGGCATATCTCCTTCGACTGCAATGAAAAAGGGGGCACAACTTCGTGCCTATGCGCCGTTGCGCATTAAAATATTGATGGAGGGTGGTACAATGTTGGAGTACAAAATCGCAGAAAAAGCGGCATTCACAGTTGTGGGGAAGTCCAAAAAATTCAACACGGACACAAGCTATACCGATATTACTCGGTTTTGGCAAGAACACATACAAAGTGGAGAGAATCAAATCGTCTGCGGAACGTATGGCATCTGCATTGATGATGAGGGAAATACTTTCGATTATCTTATTGCAGACAACTATATTCCTTGGAACGAGATTCCAAACGGTTATATCACCAAAGTGATTCCGGCAGGAACATGGGCCGTGTTTCCCTGCCGCGGAAAACTACCAAACTCCTTGCAGGAAGTAAATACAAAAATATGGAGCGAGTGGGTTCCGAATTGCAAGAAGTACAAGCTGGCCGGCAATTACAATGTCGAGCTGTATACACCACCTACCGAAAATCCGGAAGATACCTACTGCGAAATATGGATTCCTATTGAAAAACTGTAATCAAATCCAACAAAAAACGGGCGCTTACGGCAAAGCGCCCGTTTTTGTATGCATCTAAAACTCAGCTCATTATCTCCGATCGGCACCTGTGCTTTTGTTCATACCTTCTCGGTCGGCACCACCACGCTGTTTTTCAGCTGGTGGATCACTTCTCGCACTTGCTTATTCTGATCGTACAACCCGCGCACCATAATCCGGTGTTCAAACACCGGCTGCACCAAGGCTTGCACGTCGTCTGGGGTTACAAATTCCCGTCCACGGATCAGTGCCAACGCCTGGCAAGCGCGCATCAGCCGCAGCATAGCGCGGGGGCTTATGCCCATTTGCACCTGATCCATTTGGCGGCTGCGCTCGCAAAGGGCGACAATATAATCTCCCACCGGGTCGGATACGTGCACTTGCCCGCACAGTTTTTGAACCGCTACGATTTCCTGGGCTTGGGCTACAGGTTTAAGCTCAACAAGCGGATCACTCTGAACAAACCGGCTTAAGATTTGCTTGGCTTCGTCGAAGGTCGGGTAGCCCAAGTTGAGCTTAAACAAAAACCTGTCCAGCTGGGCTTCGGGCAGCGGAAAAGTACCCTGGGTTTCGATTGGATTCTGGGTCGCTAGCACCATAAACGGCGCGCGCAGCCGATGCGTTACGCCATCCTGGGTGATTTGCCCCTCTTCCATGCACTCCAATAAGCTAGATTGGGTACGCGGCGTGGCCCGGTTGATTTCATCGGCCAGCAAAATGTTGGTGAAAGCAGGCCCTTTTTTGAATTCAAATTCGCCTTCCTTGGCGTTGAATATGCTGGTACCCGTCACATCGGAGGGTAGCAGATCCGGCGTAAACTGAATCCGGGCAAACTCGCAATCTATAGATGCAGCCAGCGATTTAGCCAGCATGGTTTTTCCGGTTCCGGGCACGTCCTCAAGTAATACATGCCCACCGGCGAACAGTGCGCAAATGGTCAGTTCAATCTCGCGCTGCTTGCCCACAATCACTTTTTCAATATTGCTCTGAATGCGCTGCGCTAACAGCTTTGCCTGGCCAAGCTCCATATTTTTCCCTCCAGACCTTTATCGTGCATTTGAGTAAAACGATGCATGCTTATCCGCGTTGAATCGCAGCCTTTAACGCCTTGGCCGCCAGCGGCGCCGCGGCTTTTCCTCCGCTTCCGCCGCCTTCTATGACGACCGCCACGGCATAGGGATGCTGGGCGTCGTCGACAAAGCCGGTAAACCAAGCATTTTCAGCGGCGCCTTCCACGTCGCTCACCTGGGCGGTGCCGGTTTTGCCACACACCGTATATCCGTCGATTTGAGCTGCCGTGCCCGTACCCGATTCAACCGTTTTTTGCATGTATTTTTTGATGACGGATGCGGTGCTTGAACTCATGACCTGCTTGTACACACCGGTTGGCGTGCGCACCCTTTGAATGTTGCCCACACCGGTGATCGAAGCGATCAGCTGAGGCTCCATCATCGCGCCATCGTTGGCTACGCTGGCCGAAATCATGGCCATGTGCAGCGGAGTTACCAAGGTTTCGCCCTGGCCAACGCCCGTCCACGCCAGTTCGCCCACGTCGTCGATTTTGGTTGCAAACTTGGAATTGTACAAAATGATATCACGGAACTTGAAGTTGTCGTTAAAACCCATGTCTTCGGCTTTTTTCAGCATCCGGTTGGCGCCGAGTTCATAGCTCAAGGAAGCAAAACTCACGTTACAGCTCTTGGTGAACGCCTTTTGCAGTCCCAAGGTGCCGTGGGGATTTTTGCCACCACCGGCATCCACCACCGTGCGCCCACCAAAGGCGCGCCGGCCTTCGCAAACCATCTCCCGATCGGTAATTCCGCTCAAGTTTTCAAGAACAGCCGCCGTGGTTACAATTTTAAACACCGAGCCCGGCGTGTAAAGCCCCTGCAACGCTCGATTTAAATATGCAGTGTCTTCGGCCTCAGCGTCCGATCGATTGCCCAGGTTTTGGGGGTCATATTCAGGTTTGGATACCATGCTCAAGATTTCGCCGGTTTTGTAGTTGAGAACCACCACCGCGCCCCGCTTGCCCGAGGGAAATTCCTCCGCTATGTAGCGGGTGAGTTCAGAGTCGACGGTCAGGCGTATATTATCGCCGCGGTAGCTGGTTTTGTTAAGCCACTGCCAGGTGCGATCGATAAGCGAGCCGGACATACCCAGCAACACGTCGGCTTGCGTGGTTTCTACGCCGGTGCCCGACATGCTCATTTGATCGCCCACGGTTTGAGACATGGCCCTTCGGGTTGTTTTGTCCGAATGGTACCGGCGCGCACCATCTTCATCGGTGTAGGCCAGGGGCACCCCGTACACATCGGTGATGGTACCCATTTGTATCTTCTTTCGAGCGTTAGAAAGGCGTGCATTGTACTGGGTGGTTGCCCATCGCGACCCCTGAGTATACACGGTGTAGCCAAACCAGCCGCCTACGCCGATGAAACAGCACACCAGCACCGTGCTCAAAATACGAATGTTTCGTCTTAATTGCTTCATCCGCGCAGATCCTCCCTCCACTCCATCTTCTTGACGTCGGCCACATCGTCCTCAGTGTTGAGGGAGGATATGCCCAGCAGCATCCCCATCAACCCCATACAGGAGAGGATAGAGCTTCCGCCAGCGGCCACAAAGGGCAAGGTAATCCCGGTCAGCGGAATCAGCTTGATTACACCGCCCACGATGATCAGCGTTTGTAGACCCAACATAGCCACTATGCCAAGGCCGAGCATAGCGTGGTAGCTGACGCGCGCACTCATGGCTATGGACGCGCCGCGCAGCACGATGAATAGATAGATCAGCAGCAAACACACTGCAAAGATCCAACCAAACTCCTCCGAAATGGCGGCAAAGATAAAGTCCGAATGGTACAGAGGAATGCTGCGGGGCATGCCCATGCCCAGCCCCATGCCAAAAGCGCCACCGCTGCCGATGGCGATCAGCGCCTGCACGATTTGCAACCCCGAGTTGGAAGGATCGGCCCAAGGATTCTGCCAGATTTCGATCCGGGTGCGCACGTGGGGAAACAGCTTGTAGGCAAACAGCGAACCGATGACCCCAAGACCCAGGCCGGATCCGGTTAACAGCAGGTTGGAAGTAGATGCATAGAACAAAAATACCGTGGTCAAAAAATATAGCAAAAGGGAGCCCAGATCCCTGGCCACAAGCTGTATTCCGCAACACATCGCCGCAAAAGCCAGGGTAATGAGCATGGGTTTAAAGCCGGCGTGGCGCGAGAAGCTGGCGGCCAGCACGATCAACAGCGACAGCTTGACGAACTCCGAAGGCTGCACTGTGAGTTTTCCCCGGATGCCGATCCAGTTGTAAGCGCCATAAGTTGCGCCGCCAAATTGAGTTCTGCTCAAAGCAATCGGGGAGAGCAAGGCCAGGAGGGATAAAACCATCAGCCAGGGAATCCACTTTTCCCAGTTGCGCACTTTGCGTACAAAAACGATGCCGATCACCATGGCCACGATACCCACCAGCACATAGACGGCCTGGTTGCGGGGTGTGATCGGCGATTTTGCGATATCTTTTAGGATGATTATGCCTACTGAACACAAAAACAATGTCATAATCAGCAGCATTCGGTCTATGGGCCAAATACGCGGTAAAAAGTTGAGTACAAGCCAGGTGACAAAGGGCACGGCGGCCGCAAGGATCAGGGCTTGCATATCAATAGAGTCGGATTTAAAGGTAAGCAGCAGCAGCGCCGATGCCTGAAACAGCATCACCACATAAATCAGCGCCGTGGTATTGGCGCGCAACACCACTTTTTTTAGCGTCTGTGCGTTGATTTTTTGTTTCTTTGCCATAGGCTCTCCTTTCGGGGAAGTTCGTCGTCTGCGCTTACTGCACGGGTGCCGCGCTGGGACGGCTGCTCGTCGACTTCCCAAAAGTCCTGGTATTCGTCGTCATCGTCCACCGCGCTGGGACGCCGGTGCGTTCCTTGGAACGGGGACGCTTCAAAGTCCTGAAAATGATCATCCTGATAGCGGGGTTTGATTTCGCTAAGCACCAACATCATGGTGACCTTTCCGGCAATAAACTGCTCGCCATCGTGCAGAAGCAGGTGGTCCACCCGTCCTTTGCCGGGCGAGCTCAAGTCGGCCGCCTGCATGGGGCGCACCAGCACGCCGCCTTCCCGCTCCTCAAAATACAAGTGCTGTTTGTGAATAGACTTTGCGGACAAGCAGATATCGGAATTTCTGCTGCGGCCCAAAATGGCTTCCCGCATAAGCGGATAGCGCTTGCCTTTTTTTGCGCTGCCTTCGCCCGACATAATTAGTATTTCGCCAATACGGCTGGTTTCCGGCGCCCAGTCGCGCAATATTTTGGCGCGCCGGTTGTCGGTAATGGTCAGCCGCCAGGCCCGAAAAACGATCATCAGCGCCACGGCAGTAAACCAGTACCGAGCCGCCAACGACAACAGTTCGTATGTATCGTTACTCAAGTTTTTTCCCCCTCAAGCCGATTGCATTTTTATTTCTTTGGGGCGCATCCGCCCTCACCGTTGTAATGGAAACGCATTCATTATACCATATTTTGTTTCTCCTATAAACTTTGAGTGTTTCACAACACAGCTGGCTTTGACCACTTGCAAAACAATTTGAATGCACGGCCTGTTCGTACTATAATGATCATACACAATAAAATATATGCAACTTAGCGATATATCCTGCAACAAAGCAACCCATGTGCCGCCCGACCGTTACTTCTCTTTCCCGCGCAACCTTCGCCGAACAGAAAGGAGCAAAGAACATGTCTCAATTCAGCTTCGAACGCACTTCGCCTCACCTCGTGGGCATCAGCGCCCAATCCATTCACAGCTTTTTAGACGAACTGGAAAGCAAAAAGATCGAATTGCACTCTTTTATGCTGGTCCGCCACGGCAAAGTGGCCGCAGAAGGCTGGTGGGCCCCTTATGCAAAAGATGAGCTGCACATGCTGTATTCATTGAGCAAAAGCTTTACGGCCACAGCCGTAGGGTTTGCAGTGCAGGAAGATCGGCTTTCGGTTGACGACAAGTTGATCGATTTTTTTTCCGAGCTGCTGAGCAATTCGCCCTGCGAGCACATGCGGCGCATGACCATCAAAAATCTGTTGACCATGTCCACCGGGCACGCCCAAGAGCCCGTGCTGGCCAGGAACGATGAATCCGATTGGACCCAGTATTTTTTACACAGCTATGTGGAATTGAAGCCCGGCAGCCGGTTTCTGTACAACACGCCGGCCACCTATATGCTCTCGGCCGTGCTACACAAAATAACCGGCGAAAACCTGGTCGATTACTTAAAGCCGCGTTTGTTTGAGCCCTTAGGCATTCAAGGCGTATATTGGGAGACAAACGCCCAGGGCATAGCCACCGGTGGTTTCGGATTGAACGTACACACCGAGGACATTGCCCGGTTTGGCCAGTTTTTGCTAAACAAGGGCGCGTGGCAAGGCGTGCAACTGTTGTGCGCCCAGTGGGTTGAAGAAATGACCGCCAAGCAAGTGGACAACAGCCACCACGGACAAGGCCGCCCGGACTGGCAAAGCGGGTACGGATACCAAATCTGGCGGTGCGCCCCCCAGGGGGTTTACCGGGGCGATGGCGCATTCGGCCAGTTCTGCATCGTCATGCCCGAGCAAGACGCGGTATTGGCCATTACTTCGGCAACCGACGATATGCAGGGCATATTGACCGCCACATGGAACCATTTGCTGCCCGAAATGAAAGAAGGTAACGCTCCGGATGCCGCCGGAGAAGATGAGCTGCTAGAGCACCTACGTTCGTTGTCGCTATGCGTTCCCGAGGGAACCGATTCAAGCCCCATTGCCGCCCAGGTCTCCGGCAAAACCTATGTGTTCGGCAATACTCCGATCGATCTTATAAATGTGCGTTTTGATTTTTCTTCACAGGAAAGCCGCATTCATTATGAACTGGCCGACGGGACGATGGACGCCTCCATCGGTTACAAAGAATGGAAAAGTAGCAAAATCCAATTAAAAAAAGAACAGCCACAGCTGCTGCCCTACCAAAATACCGCCTTGGCCGGCGCATGGAACGGCGAGGACTATGCATTGTGCTCGGTATATTTCAACACCCCTGTCCATGACGATTGGCGCATCACCTTTAAGGGCAATTCGATCGTCATCGATCTGGAGCGCAATGTAGACTTTGGGCCTGTGAAATTCCGTCTTGTCGGAGTCCAACAATAGCCCGATTGATTAACCAAGCAAAGGAAGACGCTTTGATGAACGCAAAACAGGAGTACCTGCGCTGGCTGTCCAGTCCAAATTTGGACGACAGCGCCCGAGGCCAACTCTTGGCCATCCAAAACAACGAAAATGAAATTCGAGATCGCTTCTACCGCAACCTGGAATTCGGCACCGGCGGGCTGCGCGGTCTCTTGGGCACAGGCTCCAACCGCATCAACCGTTACACGGTGCGCTGCGCTACGCTGGGGCTGGCTCTATACCTTAAAAACGTGCCGGATGCCCGGCGGCAAGGCGTGGCCATCGCCTTCGACTCTCGCCATGGGTCCAAAGAATTTGCCCGGGAGACGGCGCTCACCCTTGCCCAAGAGGGAATCTGCGCCCACTTGTTCGAAAGTTTGTGCCCCACCCCCGAGCTATCCTTTGCCGTGCGCCATTTGGGTGCCGCCGCAGGCGTGGTCATAACGGCTAGCCACAACCCCAAAGAATACAACGGTTACAAGGTGTATGGCGCCGACGGCGGGCAGATCACGCCGGAAACCGCCCGGGCCATTCTGACCCACATGCAAAGCATCGATCCCTTGAGCGTTCAGACGATGGAGGAAAAAGAGGCCGTGCAAAGCGGTCTGATCAAGATAATCGGTAAAGATGTGGACGATGCCTACCTAGCCCACGTACTCTCCCTGCGGCCCGATGCCCAGGTGCTGCTTCGAAGCCCGCGCCAACCCCAAATTGTATATACGCCTTTGCACGGTTCGGGCAACCTGCCGGTGCGCAAGGCGCTGCGCGACTACGGTTACGCCCAGGTTACGGTGGTCGGCGAGCAGGAATGGCCGGACGGCGATTTCCCCACCGTGGCATCGCCCAACCCGGAAAATGCCCAGGCGTTTGCCATGGCCATACGCAAAGCCAAACAGATCGGCGCCGATTTGATCTTGGGCACCGACCCCGATTGCGACCGGCTGGGCGTTATGGTGCCGGAGGGCGACGAGTACGTTCCCCTCAACGGCAATCAATTGGGCTGTTTGATGTTGGATTACATTTTGCGCACGAGCAAAGTTACGCCCGATTCCTATATCGTCAAAACCATCGTAACCACACCCATGGCAAACGCCATCGCCAAAGCCAACAACGTGCGCTGCTTTGACGTGCTGACCGGGTTTAAATTCATCGGCGAAGTCATCGAGCAAATGGAAAGCCAGGGCAACCACGGCTTTTTGCTGGGCTTTGAAGAGAGCTACGGCTACCTGACCGGCGGATACGTACGGGATAAGGACGCGGTAATCGCATCCACCTTAGCCGCCGATGTGGCCACCGATTACTTGGCCCGCGGCATGACTTTGCTTAAAGGGCTGGAGTCTTTGTACCAAAGGTATGGTTATTTCCTGGAAGAGCTAAAATCCATTACCCTGCCTGGTGAAAGCGGCATGGAAAAAATCAGCGCTGCGATGACAAGCCTTCGGGAAAATCCTCCCGAAGCCATCGGCGGTTTTGCAGTAGAAGCGATGGAAGATTACCAGATGGGCGCGCGCATCACCCCCGAAGGCAGCCAACCCTTGCAGCTGCCCCAATCCAACGTGCTGCGTTATCAGTTGGCCGAGGAGAGCTGGCTGTGCATACGCCCGTCGGGCACCGAACCCAAAATTAAAATTTATTACGGCGTGCACCAAAACAGTATGCACGCCGCGCGCCAGGCCATAAGCAAAATTGAAACCTGGGCAAGCGACATCTGCCGATAAAGAAATAAATGATCGCTCAAAAGTACGCCCCTGCGTTTGTGCTCTTACAAACAAACGCGGGGGTGTACTCTTTTGTCGTTGCTGCGATCAGTTCATCGGTTTATCAGTTGCAAAAAGACTTCGTCTTTCTTTAAAAAGTCACTTTCGCCGCTGTCGTCTTCGATTAGTCCCTTCAATATATCTTGAAAAATCCAATCGAAGTATTCGTCGTCAATTTCTCTGGTTTGAATGCGATCGTAAAGCGGCACAGCGTTCATCTTCCAGCCCTGCTTCAGCGCCCCTTGCATAGAGCGCAGCGCAGCCAACGTCCTGGCCGCATCCTTTCGTTTCATCCCAATAACAAAATCTCCCACGCAGGCCGAATATGGAAACAATTTGAGCAGCCCCACATATTCTTTGATGATAATCGCTACTTCTTCCGCCGCCTCGTCATGCCCTTGGGCCAACAAAATTTCGAGCAGATACGACAGCGTATTTTGCAGTTGGTTGGCCTGATTAAACAGGCGCTCTTGCACCATCCTTGCGCCTTCTTCCTCTTTTCCCTGTCTGTTGTACAGATTCGCCTGCACCATCTTTTTGTCTACCGGCAGCGCATCGGGCAGTTCATCCACCAGGCGCTGCGCTTGCTCAAAGGCTTTGCGCTCAATATAGATGTGAATCAATCGCTCCTTGGCGCTATTGGCTGTGCCGCTGTCTTCTCCGCCGGCCACTCGCTCGTACCAGCTTTCTATTTGAGTGCGATACGTTTCGGCGTTCTCTAGAAAACCATTCATCGTCAGCCCGCCGTCCAGCACCGTAGCCAACAAAAAAATCAGCTTATCGCTTCGCGGATATTTTTGAATCTGCTCCTGCGCCTTTGCAAACGCTGCCTCATAGCCTTCAGTTTGCATCTCTTCTGCGATTCTGTTGCCCCAGACAGCAATTTCCTGATCGCTTAGATTTTCCTCAAAACCCAATAATTCGTTTAGATCAATGCCCAGAATTCTTGCCAGGGGCAATAGCAAGGTAATGTCGGGATACGATGCACCCCGCTCCCATTTGTTAACCGCCGGCGTAGACACACCCATACGGTCGGCCACCTGTTCCTGTGTATAGTTTAACGCTTGTCTGCGCTGTTTGATGGTTTTGGCTATGTCCACCTGCGTACCACTCCCTCTTTTGGTCTTTTCAAAGCGCTTTGTCCATTTTATTGTATCAGCCGGGCTCTTCCGTCGCAATTGAACAAACAGAAACCAAACTGAAATAAAATTTACCAATGGTTAAGTCCACGGAGTTCTTGTTTGCGCTACCCGCCCTTGAACCCATATGGTAAAATAGAATAATGCTTGTGAAACCAACCGCAGCAAAAGTGTGCTTAGGGGGATATGTATATGGCAAAAGCATTGGTCATCGCCGAAAAACCGTCTGTGGGCAGAGACATTGCCCGGGTGTTGGGCGCCAAACAAAAGGGCGAGGGCTTCCTCTTTTGCGATCGCTGGATCGTCAGCTGGGCGATCGGTCACTTGGTATCCCTTTGCAATCCAGAGGAAATCAATCCCATCTATAAGAAATGGTCGACCGACACGCTGCCCATATTGCCCGAAAAAATCAAAAGCAAAGTGTTGCCCAAAACCCGCAGTCAATTTTCGGTCCTCAAAAAGCTCATGAACAACACCGAAGTCGATAGAATTGTGTGTGCTACCGACAGCGGGCGGGAGGGCGAGCTGATCTTTCGCTATATTTATGATCAGGCCGGCTGCAAAAAACCGGTAGACCGATTGTGGATTTCCTCCATGACCGATGCCGCCATTCGCGAAGGATTTGAACAGATGAAGCCGAGCAGCGATTACGACGGGCTATACCGCAGCGCGCGTTGCCGCAGCGAAGCCGACTGGTTGGTGGGCATGAACGCCTCCCGCGCCTTCACCCTAAAATACGGCGCCCTGCTCAGCATAGGCCGCGTACAAACTCCTACGCTCAACCTGCTGGTCAGCAGGGACAGGGAAATCGAGGCTTTTGTGCCCGAACCCTATTGGGAAATTGAAGCCGATTTCGGCGACTACACTGGGTTGTGGATCAATCCCAAGAACAAAAAAACTCAAACCAAGGACGAACAGCAGGCGCGCCAAATCAAGCAAGAGGTTCAAGGCCAACCGGCCCAGGTTATCCAAGCTTCCAGCGAACGCAAAAAAGTGCCTTCGCCCCAGCTTTTTGACCTGACTACCTTGCAGCGCGAAGTCAACCGTATGATGGGACTTTCGGCCTCCGCCACCTTGAAGGCGGCCCAGGCGCTCTACGAAAAACACAAGCTGATCACCTACCCACGTACCGACAGCCGCTACCTCCCCCGGGACATGGCGAGCAAACTCCGGCAAGCTATCGCCGGAGTTCCCGAACCCTTTGCCGCCTTTGCCAAGCCCATTTTAGAGCAAGACAAGCTGCCCATGAGCTTTCGAATATTCAACGACAAAAAGATAACCGATCACCACGCCATCGTATCGACCGGCAAAAAGAAAAACCTGGATGCCCTGGCCCCCACCGAGCGCAAATTGTATGAAATGATCATCCGGCGCATGCTGTCGGTGTTCTATCCGGATTATGAATATGAATCCATGCAGATCATCACCCAGGCCGCCAACCATGACTTTAAAAGCAGCGGCAGCACCCCCATCGTGCTGGGTTGGAAAGCGCTATACCAAGTCGAAAGCGCCGCAAAAAAAGAAAAGGAGAACGAAAAGCAGCTACCCCACCTCCATGAGGGAGACAGCCGGCAGGTCGCCAAGGTGTCGATCCACAAAAAACAAACCAAACCCCCAGAGGCCCACACCGATGCCAGCCTGCTGGGCGCGATGGAGCACGCCGATAAGCAGGTGCAAGACGAGGAAGCGCGGGAAGCCATGAAACAAAGCGGATTGGGCACGCCAGCCACCCGGGCCGCTATCATTGAGCGGCTAATCGAGGTGGGCTACGCCAAGCGCAGCGGTAAAAAATTGATTTCTACCGAAAAAGGGCGACAGCTCATTGCGGTGGTTCCCGAGCAGATTCGATCGGCAGAAACCACAGGCAAGTGGGAAAAGTGGCTGAGCGATATCGCTTACTACCGCGGCGATGACCCCGAGCAGCTGCCCGAACGCTTTATGCAAGGCATACGCCGGTACAGCACTTTTTTGGTGGACGCGGCCGCGTCTGCTCCCACCGATGTGATCTTCGAAAAAGAAGCGTCCAAGGGCAAATACGCCTCAAAATCCAATCTCAAAAAATTGGGGCGCCCTTGTCCGCTGTGCGGCAAAGGCGAAGTTCAGGAAAATTCCAAGGCTTTCGGCTGCAGCGAATGGAAGAATGGCTGTAAGTTTACCATATGGAAAGATGTGCTCAAGCGCGCGGGCGGAAACGCCATCACCGCCAGCGCCATGGACAAGTTGCTTTCGGGCGAAACCATCGTTTCCGGAAATGTGCAAGCTTCTTTGCAAAGGGATCAACTTATGATAGCGCCCCAAAAAAGCGATCGGCAATAGCTTCAAAAAAGCAGACAAGCCCAAAAAACTCTAAGCTCGTTCGCCTCAGGAATTAGGCGCCAAAATAATATGTCTTTAACTAATCGGCGCATCTGTAGTATACTATAAACATATATGCGGCTTGCGTCCAAGCGCTGCTGTTGCGCCGCAAACTTGAAAACTATCGATAGATTTAAGGAGATCAATATGGGCACATCTAATTTTGCAGTGTTTGTTGATTTGGAAAACGCGGGCGGAAAAGCCGCTATGCTCAACAACATCATAGAAAAAGTAAAAATCCGGGGCGATATCCTGCTGGGCAAAGTGTACGGCTACACCGACCGCTATTCCGAACTCAAAGAAAGCCTGCTGTCCAACACGTTTTATGTGGTGCCCTCGCTGCGCTACGGCAAAAACCAAAAGAACAATCTGGACATTCAGCTGGTCATCGATGCGCTGGAAGTAGCGTATGTGAATCCTTTAATTGACAGCTTTTGCATCGTGTCCGGAGACAGCGACTATACCCCGCTGGTGGGCAAATTAAAATCCATGGGCAAACACGTGCTGGGCATTTCCCGTTCGGAAGTAGCCTCCAACATATTCATCAAAGCGTGCAATGAATTCATCTTCCTGGAGTCGGTAGCCTCCACCAAAGTGGCACGCCCGGCTTACAAGGAAAAGGGCGCCGTGGCCGACACCGATTCCGATGCGGACATAGATGAACTAATCAAACAAATCAAAACCGTGCTGGACGATCAGAACGAAGACATGATGTATGCCAGCGAATTGAAGGATACGCTGCTTCGGCTGCGCCCCGATTTTAACGAGCGCAACTACGGCTACGCCACCTTTGGCAAGCTGATTGCCGATGTGACCAAAAAGAGCGATCGCTTGCGCTCCTGGACCGAGGATTCCTCGCTAAAAATCGGCCTGAACACCGCCGAAGCAGTGGCTCAGATGCTGACCAAAGACAATTGGATGCCCGCTTTTAGCGAGCAACTGGAAAACTTTAAGAAGCAAGGATTTGAGCGCATCAACCCCTCCATTCTAAAATCGGCGATCCAGGAAGAATATCCCAATTTTGATGAACGCCAAATAGGCTTCAAGCGTTTCAGCGACATCATGAAGGAGCTGGAAAAGCAACGGATGCTGGTCGTCGAGATGGACGAGGCCCACACAATGCTTTTGAAAATTTGTTAAAGGCACGTATCTGCCCTTTTCAATTTTAAGATCACATATGCGCTTGTTTTAAGCTATCTGTGCAATTCAAAACGCCTTTCAAATCCAAGATTGGATTTGAAAGGCGTTTTCTTTTCATAAGGTAAAGTAAGGAATTTAAAATCACCCGAGAAGCAGATTTTATTTCTTGATTGTCAGGGATTTCAGCATCGCTTCAGCCTGCTCTATAGAATCCTCCTCAAGCACCGGAAACACATTAACGGCAGCATATATATTCTTATCTATATCGCTATACCAAGCGCCCATCACACTCTGGATGTCTGCATTGGTGCCGATAAGTATGCGTTGATCATCGCTCAGTTCAATCCACTCGTGATCAGCAAACCCTGCAGTTTCCAAAGCTGTCTTGACGGCTTCCTCACCGGTGGCGACTTCGGGCATGGGTTGACCCACCACAGACAAAACCGAACCATTATCAAACATAATTAGATTCACTATGCTGGTGGCCTTCAGCTCCTCTGAGACTTCTTGAGATTGTCCGCCCACAGGCAAATACAGCGAAAAGGCACCATCGGCCAAATCTACCCATTCGCCTTCGTAAGTTGGGGTAGTCTCTACAGGTTCCTGGGCAGTTTGCTCTTCAGCAAAGGCGGCGATCCCGGCCACGCACAAAAGCACTGCAGCCAACAAAATTGCTACAAGTCGTTTCAAAATATGTTCCTCCTTGTTCTTGTTACAATTAAGATTACCCCAATCATCTTCTTTCGAAATAAAAAAGAATTTAATCCGTGAAAAGGCCAAAGGTTTTCCTAGCCTTGCAACCGCTTTGCGTTCAATTCGAACTCAACCACGCCATCCGCGCAGCAGAAAACTATTTTGTGCCGGGCACTGCCACCCAACAACCAATATCTCCCCCCGGCGCAGATAACTTCGACAAGCTTATGCAGTACCGCCATGGTTTCGGTGCATAATCCGGTCTCTTTTGCGTAATCCTAAATCGCAACAGCCATTGCCTGCGCCTTTAAATTTTTTCAGCCATATATACCGCAGCTTTTTTGCCGTTGACCAACACATTATACCGAGCCATGGGCTGGAACAAGCCCAAACCTGCCAGCGCAGTTTCAAACTCCTGCTTGGCCGCCGTCAGCACCACTAGCCGCGCCCGCTTTTTCATCACTACGGCAAACTCCTGCAACACCGCTTTATAAAACGCCGTAGCCTCCATGGGCAAAGCCTCGTAGATGCCCCACGGCGGATCGGTGACCAGTTCGTCTACCGATTCGGGCTCTAGGTGTCGGCTCAGCTGCAGCGCATCCATTTGATTTACGCTTGCCCTTGCCCGCGGATACCGCTGAAGGCCGGAGCGCGTATACTTTACCATGTCCACATCCGCATCGCTCAATAAAATTTGGGCCGCAACCATGTTGGCGCGCTCTTTTCCTAGGGCGCCGTAGCCACAAAAGGGATCTAGAAACACATTTTTGGAGCGCGGCGCGGCCAGATACACCATGCATTGAGCCAAGGCTTCGGACAACTCGCCCTTGTGCTGCCCCGCCCGGACATTTTGACGATTTGCCAGGCGCACCATCAGATAGGCTATCCGTTCGTTGCGCCACAGCAGGAGCAATTCGGTATCCGGATTTTGCCGGTTGGGCTTTGCAGAAGAAATCGCTCGCTCCATGGCGCTTCTGGCGTTGGCCGCCACGGTGCTCAACCGGTTGCCCGAGGAAAACATGACGCGGAAGGTTTTAAACCTGTGGCGATAGATGGACTGGTTAGCCAGTTGCAACGCACGCCGGTCTCCGGTCGCCCAGCGCACGGCGTCGTTGAGATTTTGGCTACGCGGACGAGAAGCGATGAGTTCATAAGTGTTTTGAAAACACCGCAGTTTTTTCAAGTGTGGACGTATATCTCCCGATTCATAAATGAGGGCACCGTCCATCACCTGGCGAACCCGGGTGCCCGGGACGTAATCCAGCAATATGGCGCGCGCCACGTCTTCCAGTCCGGAAACGCAAGTGGAATAATATGTGCTCATAAAAAATCACCCGATCCCTTTATTTTAGGATATGTAACCTTAATTCCAGAGCACGGTCCCGATCCCCTGCTTTCCGGCGTTATTTCCTCCAGAAATAGTTGACTGTGCCCAATCTCGGCGGTATACTTAAACCGCTGGTTATCGTAGAATTATATATATTTTTGTATATTAGGAGGGGTTGGATGACTCGATTTCAACTGTCCGCCTTTGCCGACGAGGCAAGCCCTCAGCTGCACGAACAAGTGCAAGCCTGCCGGGAAAACGGGATCGGCGGCATAGAAATACGCGGAGTGGGCGGCCAATCGGTGGCCGATTTAACCACCGAACAGGCGCGTGAAGCGCGCAAGATGGTGGAAGATGCAGGCCTGTACATCACCGCGATGGGATCCCCCTTCGGCAAGATTCAAATCACCGAAGCTTTCGAGCCCCATTTGGATAAATTCAAGCGCGGTGTGGAGCTCTGCCATGAGCTAGGCACCGAGCGCATGCGTATATTTTCATTTTATATGCCCGAGGGCAGCGATCCGAACATATACACCCATCAGGTAATGGACCGGCTGGATACCATGCTTCAAATAGCCCAAGATGCAAACATACACTGCGCCCACGAAAACGAAAAGGGAATATATGGCGACACGGACGAACGCTGCCTAAGCCTTGCCAAAACCTTTGACGGACGCATGGGTGCCATTTTGGATCCAGCCAACTACGTGCAGTGCGGTGTCCGGCCTATGGCGGCCCTCACCAAGCTCATGCCTTATCTAAGCTGGCTACACATTAAGGATGCGCTGTTTCAAGACGGCTCCATCGTGCCCGCTGGCAAAGGGGACGCCGAAATTGAATCCGTCTTACAGGCTTTAGCCAACTTTTCAGGAACCCTTACGCTGACTTTAGAGCCCCATTTAACGGTTTTTGACGGCCTTGCTTCCTTGCAGGGCGAAGGACTCACACACCACTATCATTATCCGGATAATATCACCGCGTTTGCCGCGGCAGCACAAGCGCTGAAACAAGTACTAACCGACATTAAATTCACAGAAGGAGAGAAAGGCATATGGACACGGTAAGAGTTGGAATCATCGGTATTGGTAACATGGGTAGCGGCCATGCCAAAAACATTGTTGAGGGCAAGGTGGACGGCATGACCTTAACCGCAGTGGCGGATGTAAAGTCCAAACGGTTACAGTGGGCAGAAGAAAACCTTCCCGGAGTCGAGCGTTTTGACAATGCCACCGCACTGATGGACAGCGGACTGGTGGATGCGGTCATCATCGCTACGCCCCACTACGATCACCCCACACTAGGCATCGAAGCCCTGAAAAAGGACATACACGTGATGTGCGAAAAGCCGGCCGGCGTTTATACCAAAGCGGTAGAGGAAGTCAACGAACTGGCCAAAAAATCCAAAGCCACCTATGCCATCATGTTTAACCAGCGCACCAACTGTGTATATCGCAAAATGCGCGAGATCATCAAGAGTGGCGAGATGGGCGAAATTCGCCGCACAAACTGGTTGATTACCAACTGGTATCGCTCCCAGTCCTATTACGACAGCGGTGCATGGCGCGCCACATGGGCCGGCGAAGGCGGCGGCGTGCTGCTCAACCAGTGCCCCCACAACCTGGACCTGTGGCAGTGGATCTGCGGGATGCCCAGCCGCATACGCGCCTACACCCACAACGGCAAGTGGCACGACATTGAAGTGGAAGACGATGTAACCGCTTATGTGGAATACCCCAACGGAGCAACCGGTGTATTCATCACCTCCACCGGCGACACCCCCGGCACCAACCGCTTTGAGGTAATGCTGGACGGCGGCAAGCTGGTCGTAGAAAATGACAAGCTGTATCAATACAAGCTGGAAATGTCCGAACCCGAATTCTCCAAGACCTACAAGGGCGGATTTGGCGAGCCGAAATACGAAAAAATCGAAGTGGAAACCGACGGCCTAAACCCCCAGCACAACGAAGTGCTGCGCGCTTTCGCCGCCCATATTTTGCGTGGTGAACCGTTGACCGCAGAAGGCGTGGAAGGCATCAACGGATTGACCTTGTCCAACGCCATGCATTTGTCCAGTTGGACCGATTCGATGGTGGAACTGCCCATCGATGCAGACAAATTTTATGAAGAACTACGAAAGCGCGTAAAAACTTCGCGCCATAAAACCAGCGATGGCATTGTGCTGAACACCGAAGGAAGCTATAACGCCTAAGGGCCATCTTGATACCGCGCGCATATGAAGTTAAGCATTTAACAGCATATAGCGGTACTGATGATCCCGACAGCTGGCTTGGCCTTGTCACACAAACCCCCGACGGCAGCTGCACAGCTTTCGTCGGGGGACATTCTTTACCGATTGTTAACGCTACCCCATTGCAATAATCAAAGGATACCCTCTATGTTGAAAGGAGTATTTCTATGATCCGGCTTGGAATTTGCACTTCAATCGACCGAATCGACCAGATTGCCGCCATCGGCTATGACTATTTGGAATGTGGAATCAGCGGACTGTGCGCCCTTTCTCAGGAGGAGTTTGATGCGCTGGCGCGCAAGGCCGATGCCGCCTCCATCGATGTGGAAACTTTTAACGTGCTGCTGCCCGGTGATATTAAGATCACCGGACCCGAGGCCGATGAACAAAGGATCGGCGAATACTTGGCAAAAGCCTTCGCCCGCATGGCTCGACTCAACGGCAACCTCGTGGTCTTTGGCAGCGGCGAAGCGCGAAAGGCGCCCGAGGGATGGCCGGCCGACAAGGCTTGGCGGCAAGTCGCGGCATTTTTAACCCAATGCAACGCCCAGGCTGAGCAGTACGGCATTACCATCGCCATAGAGCCCTTGCGCCGGGCGGAATGCAACATACTCAACTATGTAAGCGAAGCCGTACTCCTCAGCTCGCTGCTCGATTTAAGCCACGTGCGCGTTTTGGGCGATACCTACCACATGCGCCAGGGAAGCGAACCCCTTGATGCGCTGCGGATGGCCGGAACCCTGCTGCGCCACGTGCATATTTCCCACGACGTAAACCGAACCATTCCCGCCCAAAACGACGGGTGCGACTACAAAGAAGTGTTTGATGTGCTCAAATCCATAGACTATACGGGCAGAGTAAGCGTCGAAGCCGGTACTGACGGCGATTTTCTGCTCGCCACGACCCAGGCATTGCAAGTTTTGAAGAAAGCACAGCAATAAGTAATCTTTTTTAACGAAACAGAGGATGAACTACACGATATGAATATTATCATTGCCGGCGACGGCAAACTCGGATACGCTTTGGCTGATTTTCTATCCAACGATGGACACGACGTCACCATAATCGATCGCGACCAGCAAGTGTTGGATCGGGCCGCCGACACGCTGGACGTGATGTGCATACGCGGCAATGCGGCAAACGCACGCACGTTGTTGGAAGCCGGAGTGGACACCGCAGACATCATGATCTCGGTGACCACCCACGATGAAATCAATATGGTTTGCTGCCTTGCCGCCAAACAGCTAGGCGCAAAATACTCCATCGCGCGCATCCGCGACCCCGAATACACTGAAAGCTTGGTGCTTTTGCAAAGCAGTATGGGCATCGACCTGGTCATCAACCCGGAACGCGCAGCGGCACTGGAAATCTCTAGGCTGCTCCGCTTCCCCTTCGCCATCAATATCGAGTCCTTCGCTCACGGGCAGGTAGAGATGGTGGAATTTCGCGCCAAAGAAGGCGAACGCATCGTCAACCGCCCATTAAGGGAGTTGAGCAAAAACAAACCTGAAATTTTGTATTGCGCCATCGACCGCGATCAGAATATGTTTATCCCCAATGGCGATAGCGTAATCCTTCCGGAGGACAAAGTATACGTCGTCGGCCACAGAAACGTGATCACCGAATACTTTAAGAGTTTGGGAAAAGACACCAGGCAGGTGCGCACCGCCATGCTGCTAGGAGGCGGCTACATTTCTTATTATTTGGCCAAAATTCTTTCGGGCATGGGCATCGCCCTGACCATACTTGAGATCAATCCTGAGAAATGTACT
This sequence comes from uncultured Oscillospiraceae bacterium, assembly GCA_964346145.1. GTDB lineage: Bacteria > Bacillota > Clostridia > Christensenellales > Aristaeellaceae > CAYFTL01. The sequence goes on from CAYFTL010000023.1 coordinate 28,645, forward strand.
TTCCTGAGTGAAGCATTGGATGATGAAGTCAACATCATCCACGGCGATGCAACCGACCGGGAGTTGCTGGATTCGGAAAACATGAGCACTTCCGACGCGCTGGTCGCTCTCATCGACCGCGATGAAGAAAACTTGATCACCGGTTTGTATGCAGTGCACAGTGGGGTCGATAAGGTGATCGCCAAGGTAAACCGCATTAACTACATGGATTTGCTGGGCGATTTGGGCATCGACAGCATCATCAGCCCCAAGCTGACTACTGCAAACTTGATTTTGCGCACCGTGCGCGCCCGGTCTCAGTCTGAACACTCACCGGTGGAAAAAATCTACCGCATTGCCAACGGCAAGATAGAAGCGCTGGAATTTACCGCCGAGGCAAACGCACGCTTCTTAAACATCCCCCTGAATAAACTTGACATCGCTCCCGAGGTGTTGGTCGCAGCGCTTGAGCGCAACCGCCGCATCATCATTCCCTTCGGCTCGGACCACATTGAAGCCGGCGACACCGTTTTGCTGGTCGCAGAAACCGGAAAAGTTGTGTTGTTGGAGGATGCCTTTGTATGAACGCACGATTAATCGTCAATTTGTTGGGCAAAATACTATTGTTGGAAGGCGTGCTGATGGCGCCTTCTTTGGCTGTATCCCTCATTTATGGCGATGGCAGCACCCTTTCACTCCTCTGGTCGATCGCAATCGTATGCGCCCTAGGCTTTCCGCTAACGCTTCTGGTAAAACCGAAGGCCGATAGCATGCGTTCCCGGGATGGATTTGTCACCGTAGCCTTAGCCTGGATAGTGCTGTCAGCGTTTGGCGCGCTCCCCTTTTGCATCGGCGGGCATATCCAATCCTATGTGGATGCTTTTTTTGAGGCCGCTTCCGGATTCACCACCACGGGATCGACCATCCTCTCCGACGTGGAAGCCATGCCCAAAGGACTGCTGTTTTGGCGCAGCTTTACCAATTGGGTCGGCGGCATGGGTGTTCTGGTGCTGACCTTGGCCATTTTGCCCAGAATGGGAGCGCGCGCTGTGCACCTGCTGCGCGCCGAATCGCCCGGTCCAAATCCGGGCAAGTTGGTGCCCAAGCTGGGCGACAGTGCAAAAATCACCTATATGATTTATTTCGGCATGAGCCTTGTGTTGTTTTTTCTGCTCATGCTGGAGGGAATGGATGCGTTTGACGCCTCCATCCATACCTTCAGCACCGCCGGAACCGGTGGGTTTTCTTCCTACAATGCCAGCATCGGCCACTTTAAGAGCGCTGCCATAGAAAACACCATCGCAATCGCCATGTTGTTGTTCGGTGTCAACTTCATTGTGCATTTTCAGTTGATCACTCGCAATTTTAGGGGGATCCTAAAAAACAGCGAGTTGAAGCTATACGGCGCGGTGGTGGCCATCGCGGTTTTGCTGGTGGCCTGGAACATTTTCCCAAGTGTACGCAACCTGGCGGACTCACTGCGCTTAAGCCTCTTTCAGGTCAGCTCCATCATCACCTCTACAGGATTTTCCACCACCGACTTTAATTTATGGCCAGTTTTCAGCAAAGCGCTGTTGCTGTTGTTCATGATTACAGGTCCCTGCGCCGGGTCTACCGGCGGCGGTGTCAAACTGGTTCGGATTGGTGTGCTGTTTAAGTCTATGATCCGGGAGATTCAATATACAATCCACCCCCGGTCTGTGCGCGTTGTAAAAGACGAAGGGCGCGCCGTAGATGAACGCTCCCTCAGCGCCATTTCCATCTTCTTTTTCTCCTACATTTTTGTTGTCGTGATCGCCACTTTGCTGGTTTCGCTGGACAATTATTCGCTGGAGACCACGCTCAGCAGCGTGCTCTCCGCCATGGGCAACACCGGACCTGGCTTGGATGCCGTTGGCCCGGTGGACAATTGGGGAATGTTTTCACCATTTTCTAAAATCGTGCTCTCTTTGTGTATGCTGATCGGCCGTTTGGAAATTTTCCCAATACTGATGCTGGCCATACCCCGTACATGGAAGAATTCTTAGAGCCAGCCCTTGGAATACAATCAATGGCTAAATCTATAACAAAAAAGTGGACCCGCTCTTTTTCCAGCGGTCCACTTTTTTATTGATCTTATTCGAAAAAGCGTATGCCTTTGCTTTTCCTATCGCGACTCTCCGCCGGTCCGTTTTTATTTTACAGGGATGTTGTAGGATACAAAAACTTCTTTTAGCGCCGCCAGCGCCTCAGGCGTGTAGCTCTTTTCGCTAGCAAAGTAGCGCTCATAGCCTATACTACTGGCTTTTGATGCCCCCAGCGGATGATATGGCATCAGCTCAACGTAGGAAACAGCATAATCTTTTATGAAACCTGCAATCTCCACCATCTGTTTTTGCGAATCGTTAATGCCAGGGATAATCGGCACCCGCACGCGAATGTCGTTGTGCACCTTGGCAAGAGCCGCAAAATTTTTCAAAATCTGGCCATTGTCGGCGCCAGTCCACTTGCGGTGCAGCGCCGGATCCATCATTTTTATATCGTAGAAAAAGCAATCGACATAAGGCAACAATGCCTCCAGGGCGGCATAGGGCGCCTGCCCCGAGGTTTCTACGGTAATGTGATACCCTTCCGACTTTAGAGATTTTAAAAAATCCGCCAGTGCCCAGTATTGCAGCGTAGGTTCCCCTCCGGAAAAGGTTATCCCGCCTCCCGACTGGCTATAAAAAACCCGATCCCTGGCCAGCAGCCCCTTAAGCTCAGAAAAGGCATATTCTTTCCCATAAACGTGCAGTGCCTGGGTAGGGCACAACTCTACCGCCAGGTTGCATTTTTCGCAGTCCGGTCGATAATTCAGGCTTTCGTTTAACCGGTTTAAGGTGCCATCTTCGCAAAAATGGTGACAAGCGCCGCAGCCAATGCACTGGCCCGCGACAAAGGAAAGCGTAGACTCTACGGTCAGCCCCTCCGGGT
>CAYFTL010000024.1:0-29877 GCA_964346145.1 uncultured Oscillospiraceae bacterium
AAGGTGACCGTTGTAACGCAACCTTAGGAGGCGGTCGCTCTATCCAGCTGAGCTATAGCGACATCTAAAAAGTAATGAGCGCTCCTCGCCTCAGTGTTGGTTGCTCGCCTTGAGGTTGTAAATTTAAACCTGAGGATGCTCAATCCTTATACGATGAATAAAAAATATTATGGCATGAAGTGGATTTTCTGTCAAGCCAAACAAACACTGTCCGATATGTTTGATAATCCTACAAACGAACACTGTTCCCCTTACGCGATGCGTGCAGGGAACAGCGTTGTAAACGCTTTAATCTTGTACCAGTCCAGTATATTTAGCCAAATTCCTCCGGCTGATGCCGATGCTTTCGAGCGTGTCGTGCTGACTTGCGTCCTGTTCCAAAATCAAGTGAGAAACCGAATCCAAATCCCGCGCACAATCGATAATTGATTGGATATCCATAATACCTTCGCCAATTTCGGTAAAGGCATCGCGGTCAGCATGCTGCATAAAGGTTTCCATCGTGATGGGCGCCTTGGCATCAATGACATCAAACAGGTTCTTGGGTGCCTTGGTGCTCTTGGAGAAATCTTTTTGATGCACCAGCTTTACCCGGGTTCCCAAAGTTTTGAGCACCTCTACCGGGTCGTATCCGGCGCGCATACACCAAAATGTATCGATCTCAAAACCCATTTCATCTTCAGGCACCAGCTCTGCCAACGTATACAGAATCGGCTTGCCGTTAAACTGCTGGAATTCGTGAAAATGGTTGTGATACAAAAACATCATTCCGTTATCGCGGCAACGCTTGCCTATTTCCCGAAAATCTTTGGCCAGCTTGTGCACACTAGCTTCATCCGGAAAGAAGCTCATGGCGTTGATCAAATATTTGTTGCCGATTGCGCTGTGGTAACGGATGATCTCGTCTATCGTCTCAGCAACCATTGGAGCTATGTGCGCTCCGACCACTTTGGCGCCCAATTCATCCAATAATTGCTTCATTTCATTGGCGGACACGCCAAACCCTACTCCTGGATCTTTTTGCGCGTTGTGGTTGGCCACTTCCAGATTTTTGTAGCCCGCCTTTACCACTTGCTTGATCGCGTCAACAGGGTCTTTCATCATATAATCAACCACAGAAAATAGTTGAATGCCAATTTGCAAATCCATATTGATGACCTCCTTTTATGTTATGATTATATTATATCATAATCAAGCGAAAGAAATTCATGTAAATTTTGAAAATGTTTCAGGGGATCGGTACGATATTAAACAAAACGATGCTATACTAAAAGAAAATGTTAAAAATCGACAACGAGGTGTATGGATTGGATTTTAAAAAGAGCGTTGCAGAAGAAATTTGTTCCGCGCTGGAAATTGTTTTTGGACAGACAGATCTGTCAGTTCAGCAGATTCAAGATTTTATAGAGATTCCTCCGGATTCCAAAATGGGCAATTACGCCTTTCCCTGCTTCCGATTGGCAAAGGCTTTAAAAAAAGCTCCACCTGCCATTGCTGCCGAGCTGGCTAGCGCCATCGGAGCCGATTTCCTGGAAAAAGTGCAAGCGGTATCGGGTTATTTGAATTTTTATATCGATTCTACCGTGTATGCGCAAACCGTGTTGAACGCTGCAGCGCAACAGAAAGAACGATATGGCAGCAGCGACGTCGGTGCAGGCAAAACTGTGTGCATAGACTACTCTTCGATCAACATCGCCAAGCGTTTCCACATCGGCCATTTGTCCACCACCATGATCGGAAACGCACTGTATAAGCTATACGAATTCAGCGGATACAAATGCGTGGGCATTAACTATTTGGGCGATTGGGGGACTCAATTCGGAAAACTCATCAGCGCCTACAAACGCTGGGGCAACCCCCAAGACGTGGAGCAGGGCGGAATCGACGCGCTTACCGAGCTGTACGTGCGCTTTGACCGCGAGGCCGCCTCCGACCCGGAACTGATGGAAGAAGGCCGCGCCTGGTTTAAAAAAATCGAAGACGGCGATGCCGAAGCGCTGCAAATATTTGAATGGTTCAAGGAAATCACGTTACGCGATGCGCAACGGGTGTACGATATGCTGGGCGTGAGTTTCGATTCCTACAACGGCGAGAGTTATTATAACGACAAAATGGACGCCGTAGTAAACCAGTTGCGCAAGCAAGGCTTGTTGGTGGAGTCAGACGGCGCCTACGTGGTGGACCTGGAAGAATACGACATGCCACCTTGCCTGATCCTCAAAACCGACGGCGCGACTCTATACGCCACGCGGGATTTGGCCGCAGCACTGGACCGAAAAAACACTTATGGGTTTTCCAAATCCTTGTACGTGGTGGCCTACCAGCAGGATCTGCACTTCCGCCAGGTCTTGAAGCTGATGGGCTACGAGTGGGCGCAAGATTGCAAACATGTGGCGTTCGGTATGGTCAGCTACGAAGGCCAGGCCATGGCTACCCGCAAGGGACATGTGGTGTATTTGGAAGATCTACTCAACAAAGCGGTCGAAAAAGCGCGCAGCATTATAGAAGAAAAAAGCCCCAATTTGGAAGATAAAGACAAGGTGGCCCGGCAGGTGGGCGTGGGCGCCGTGGTGTTCTTTGACCTATACAGCAACCGCATTAATGATATCGATTTCTGGTGGGATCGCGCATTGCAATTCGATGGAGAAACCGGACCCTACGTGCAATATACCCATGCGCGCTGCTGCTCGGTGTTGCGCAAGGTTGAGCCGATGGCGGCCCAGCCTGACTTTTCCAGCCTGACAGACGATGAGGCCCAGGATGTGCTACGGCTAATCAATGCATTCCCACAAGTGATTGCCAGTGCTGTCGAGCGTAACGAACCGTCGTTGGTTACCCGCTTTTCGGTGGACTTGGCTCAGGCTTACAATAGGTTCTATCGCGAACGCCGCGTCATAACCGAAAACGAGAGCGTAAGCGCAGCCCGCGTATTGCTCACCGATGTAACTCGCCAAACCATTAAAACCGCGCTAAACTTAATCGGTATCGAAGCACCCGAAAAAATGTAGACTGCTAAAATCAACTCAAAATGCTTTGGTTGGTGCGCATTTGCAGGAAACAACTATAGGAAAACGATGACCAATGAAGATTATATCTTATTTTTGTTTAATATATTTATAGTTGCGCAACAATCGGCATCCTCACAGCGTCATAATGATGGCATGTTTCATTTACGGCTTTAATCACAACCATAATTTTACCCCATAGCACTTGATGAAACTTTATCAACTGCTAAATATAAAATATTTTAGGAGGCAAAAAATGAAAAATATTCAAAAAAGGATCTGGCAATTATTGACGATGGTGCTCGCCCTTGCAGTGCTCTGCGTGCCGGTTTCTGGATTTGCAGAGTCAAAGGAAAAGCTTTATACCCTGACGGTCAACGATATTATGTTCGATATGGATCAAGGAGCTTTGAAGCAAGCCATCGACCTCACCGGACTGGACGTCAACATGAAATTTGGTACCAATGATACCGGAGACCGTATGTTGCTGGGCCTTGGAGCCGCAGTAAACGGCGATCCTGCGGCCGAAGCCTCCCTCGCCATGGAAAGCGACGAAGTTTTGATCGCGATAAACGGGCTAAACAAATTGCTGACCATAAGCGCAGAAGAAATCCAAGCCATGGTTAATATGGCCTCCGACGGAGAAGCGTTCAACAGCGCCAGCAAAAATTTTATCGAGGCTTTTACTGCGCTGAGCAGCGAAGCCACTGAAAAAGAGCTAAACGAAAGTTTTGAAAAGCTGCTTTCCGAAGGCGTAGATGGAATCACCGTAGAAGGCGCTGAAACCGTTGAAATCATGGGCGAATCGGTAGAAGCAAAAAAAGTCGTATATGATATGAACACCGAGCAGTTCATCGCTTTCATCGAAAAAACTTTCGGCATTCTGGAAGAAAATGAAGCGTGGAAAGCCTATTGGAGCGCCTACACCGAAATGATACAATCCACAATGCCCGAAGGTGAAGACATCCAGTTGGACACCCAAATGCTGGTAGATATGATGAAAAAAGTCTATACCAACGTTGAATTGAAAGGTACCGGATGGATTGTCGATGCCGATACTTCCAAGGCTGAGTTGACTATGAATGCGACGCTGGACAGTAATGCTTCCATGGGCGATACCCAGATTGCATTCGAAATATACGAAGAAGCCGAACAGGCTACCGATGCCGAAATGGTGCTTGACGACGAATCTAAAATCGAAATTCCTTCCGAACCGTCACCAATAACCCTTAAAATGAATATCCAATCTGAAGTTAACGGTGATCTTGCCAACATCGACATGCAGATGGATATGCAGGACGAAAAACAATCGGGTATAAACATGGCTTTCGTCATAAATTCCGAAGAACAAGATTCCACCGAGCAGATCACCTTCAACATGTCCATGGATTTGCTTGATGCCGGCAAAAAAATTCTGGTTCTTCAGATGAACGGCAAATCTACTAACGGAGAAAAAGCCAACAGCTTTGAGGCCGAAATGCAAGCTCAGGGCGATGATAAAGAGGAGTTTGGCATAAAGCTCGCTTACGACGGCACCAAGGATTCGGTTGATGGCCAAACTGCCTATGACGGCACGGTTTCTCTGCAGATGAACATGGTTGATCCGAGCGATTCACAAAATTCCGGAACGATGAACCTCTCCTTCAAAACCCACTTGACCGAAGCCGACATGCCAGAAGGCGCCTTGATTGATGCTGAAGGAAAGGAACGCGTGAGCATTTTATCCATGGCGGAAGAGGATCAGGCTATGCTGAGCTACGAAATCCAAAGCATACTGGCCGGCAGCATGGAAAAATTCGCTCAGCTGCCCGCATTCCAAGCGTTAATCGCCGGTAGCATGCCGGCGCAGACCGACAGTGCTGTTGAAGAAGCTGTGGAAGAAGTTCCTGTGGAAGAAACTACCGAAGAAGGGGCTCCCGCAGCGTAATTTGATTCCGAACCAATTTAACAATTAAGTATAGAAATAGCCCTGCCATCTTTTCAATGGCAGGGCTATTTCTATCTGCAAAAAGCAAAACAAACTTATTCCAGCAATCGAGCATCCTTCCGGCTTGCTTCGTTTTACAATCTCATAACAAAACTCTTCCTATAGCCGACAATATAGTGTACAATGTTTGTACATTCAATCCCGGCTGCGATTGCGTTGCACAGCATTTGATCAGGCTTTTTCAAATGCAAAAGACAAAGCATCTAGGAGGAAAAAAATGAAAAACGCTCAAAACAAGATTCGCCTGTTGTTAACAGTTCTGCTCGCCCTCTCATTGTTCTGCGCGCCAGCCTGTGGGTTTGCAGAGTCAGAGGGCATACTATATGACCTGACTATCAATGACATCGTGCTTAATATTGATCAAGGCGTTTTAAAGCACACCTTTGATTTTACCGGCTTGGATATATATACGGGATTTGGCGCAAGCGAGGCCGGCGATCGCGGCTGCCTAGGTCTTGGCGCTGGTATAACCGATGATTATTCGGACAATGGTGTCGGGCTAAGTTTATTCCTAGATAAAGATAAACTTTTTTTCTGGATCAGCGATTTGGATAAGGTGCTAAGCATAAACACAAATGCCCTCATAACGGAAAGCATATTCAATATCCCTGCCGATGCAAAGCCATTAAGCAGTACTGCTGCCAGATTGCCCAAACCGCTCACTTCGCCGAACAGCGAATTTGCCTTTGAAAAACCGAACACAAGTTATGAAAAACCTTATTTGGAAAACCCAGACGGAATCACCGAAGAGGGCGTCGAAACCGTAGAAATCATGGGCAGGTCGGTTAGCGCGCAGAAATTTGTGTGCGACATGAATACCGAACAATCTCTGGCCCTTATAGAAGAAACTCTCATTGCTCTGGAAGATGACGAGACATGGAAATCCTTATTAAATGCCTATATGGAAATGCTGGGACCCATTTCCCCGGAAGAAGGTGGCATCCAGCCAAGTATCTAAACACTCATAGATAACATAAAAAAGATCTATACCCATCTCGATATTAAGGGCACCTTTTGGGTCGCAGATGCCTACACCTTTAAGTTTGATCTGGCTATGGACGCAGCGCTGGATAACAACGCGCTCATTTACAGCGCTCAAACCGGCGCCGATGCTTTTTATAACTTCCCAGCGACTACCACCCTTGAAATGAATATGAATTTTGAAGCCGATGGCGATCTTATGGACACCGACTTGCAGATCACTACGCTGGATCCGGACCAAGTCAACACAGATATAGCTTTTGCTATGAATTCTGAAAAACAAGATTCAATAGATCAAACTACTTTCAACATGCTCATACAAACAACCGACGCCCGTAAAAATACTTTAACCTTCAAAATAAATTCCAAATCCACCGATAGCGAAAAAGCCAACAGCTTAGAAACCGAAATGCACCTTGTCGATGGCGAGGAAGATATTGGCATAAAGTTTAGCTATGACGGCACCAAAAACACATCCGGCGCGCAAAATAACTATGACGGTATCGCGGATCTGCAAATGAGCATGATTTACGCAAGCACTCCCCAATATTCCGCAACGGCAAACCTCTCCTTTAAAACCCAGTTGACCGAAGGCGAGATGCCTGAATACCCGCTAACCTTTCCCAAAAGTGTAGAGGTTGTAGACGTCTTAACCCTGACAACAAAAGAGCAGGAAGCACTAAGTTATGAAATCCAAAACGCGCTAGACAAAAGCATAAACTGGTTTACCCAGATTCCCGCCATTAAAGCGCTAATTGGCGATGACTTATTGGGTGACACCGTTTAAGCTTCCCGCCGGATGGATTGATGAAGCCAGCACTAAAGATAAAGTCCCTGCCATTCTTACCGAATGGCAGGGACTTTGGCGCGTTTGTATAAACCATACCGCACTATTTTCTGGATTCCATATATCCGGTTTCCCGGTTAACCAGGTTGCGTAGCGGCTTGTCATGCAGATAGCGATCCAAGTTGTCGGCAAATAACTCTGCAATAAAATCCACCGTGTGCTGCAAATTTGTCCCACCGGAAATATGCGGCGTGACGTAAGCGTTTTTGATTTTGTACAACCTGTGGTCGGAGGGCAACGGTTCGGGATCGGTTACATCCAGCGCTGCGCCGCCTAGGCGGCCGCTTGCCAGCGCATCGCATAGCGCTTCAGTATCCACCGCGCTACCCCGGCCTACATTGACCAGTATTGAGCCTTCCTTCATCATCACCAGGTTTTCTTTGCCCATAAGCCCCGCAGTCTCCGAAGAGTTTGGCAGGCACATCGCCACCACGTCGGCCCAGGGCAACAGCCTTTGCAAATCGCTGAGCTGTACCATCTCCTGTACATGATCAGGCTTCTGGCGCAATGTGCGCGTAACGCCGATAACGTTTGCGCCTAGCGCAGCGGCTTTTCGACCGAACTCCCCGCCCAAATCGCCGTAACCCAACACCAACACATTGGCATCGGCCAACGAAGTCACCCTCCCTTCGTTGCGCCACAAACCTTCGTGTTGATTGTCCCGATACAAATGCAGTTTGTACTTGAGCATCAGCACTACACCCAGCATATACTCGGAAATCGCACGCCCAAAAGCACCGGTCGCATTGGTCAAGCGTACGCTTGCGGGTAGCACTTGGGGCGAGGCATAATTGTCCGACCCCGCAGTGCACAGCTGCAGCCACTCGAGGTTTTCCGCCCCCTGCAAAAAAGCGGGACGCGGATTGCCCAAGAATATATGAGCATCCTTCAAGTGTTCCAGCGAAAGTTCGCTTTCTTTGACAAAAGAAATGGTGGACTCTCCCGCCGCTTGGGCTATTTGTTGGCGATGGGCTGCGCTTAACACATCCATGCTGCATACAATCGTTTTATTTGGCATCCGTATTCCTCCCGAATCCTCTGATTTGAAAAAGCCCGGCGAGACCTTTCGTCGGGCTTTTTATATGCAATCACAGCAAACCATTAATAATCGCGCATGCGCTTCCATACGTCGAGCACCAACTGATAACGCTCGAGGGGCAGCCCCTTAAAAGGGATGTTGCTGGTGCAGTATACATATCCGCCGCCAGGCTTTGCATGGGTCAGACAATATTCGGCCGATGCGACAACCTCTTCTTCGGTTCCGGTTTGCATAAGCGCACAGTTTACATTGCCGCACAGCGCCACCTTGTCTCCAACCAACCGCTTGACCTCCTTAATATCCACGCCGGCCATCGGATCGATGGAATGCAAGGCGTGGGGGTTGGTAGAAACCAGCTGGTCGAGTATGGGCATAATGTCCCCGTCGGTGTGCTTAATTGCGTAGCCTCCCCTGTCGCGAATGTCGGCAATGATGCGGGCCAAATAAGGCACCACAAACTCGCCAAACATTTGGGGCGACAAAAACGGCCCTTGATTAAAGCAGTAGTCGGAACACAGTATGAATCCGTCCATGCCCGCATCCATCATGCGCCTGTTGCGCTTTATCGCATCTGTAGCCATCCTCTCGGCTTCTGCGTGCACCTCTTCGGGCTCATCGGCTATGCGGTAGGAAAACTCCAGCATGCCATCGCCGTCAGGGATGGCAAAGGTTCCGTCTCCGTGGGCCATCAGCATGAAACGGTTGCCTACATTTTTGTGGATATAGCACACCGTATCACAAATGTGTTCAGTGCTTAAATACTGAATACAAATGGCATCGTGCTCCAGTTTGTCGTACACTTGAATCAAAAACTCGGCATTTTCTTCCAGCTTTTTTTGCTGTTCCGCCTCGGACAATCCCTTTAAGTCGTCTTCCTTTAGCATGGATTTGCCCAAAAGTTCTTCGGACAACTGGAATTCCAGCTCAAAGGTGGGCACCCTATCCGGTATCCCTAAATCCAAAGCAGTCATCATACGTTCGCGGGGTGTCATGAAAATAATTTCCTCCTTAGGCTGATTACTATTCGTAGCTACCGGCTTTTTTGGCCGTTTCAATGATGTGGCGGAAATCTTCCAAGCTTACATTCTCGGGAACCGAGTGATCCGACGCAAATATATATCCGCCGTTTTGTTTGAGCACCGGCACCACCCGGTTAATTTCCGCAGTGATTTGATCGGGCTTGTCCCACAGCACTGCGTTGACGCCGCCGTGCAGCACCAGCTTATCTCCGTAAGTTTGCTTAATGTGAATAGGATCCATGCCAGCCTTTACTTCCAGCGGATTCAAACCATCCATGCCAATCTCAATCAGTTCGGGAATGAACTTGTTGATGTCGCCGCAGGAGTGCAGCCGCGCCTTGATTCCTTTTTTGTGGGCCCACTCTACAGCGCGCTTTTGTACAGGCTTAACCAACTCTCGATACATGTTCAGCGAGAAAAACTGGGTGTTTTTGTATCCCATATCATCCGGCCAGTTGATTTCGTGAAAATGGTATCCGGCGTCCCACACCTTGTCCATCAGCGCAATGTTTACATCCAAATAATGGTTAAACATATCAAAGCACCACTCTGGATCTTCCACCATGGCCATCAGCAAACGCTCGGTGCCCACAGCCCAGGAGTGGGTCACGTCGAACCCGAACCAGAATCCACCAACGATCCACTGGTCTTCCTTAACCCATTTGGAGTATTCACGCTTGAGTAAATCCCAAGGGATGCGGTCATCGCTGGCAACCATGCGCTCTTTTGCTTCGGCCCAGGCTTTGGGCGAGGTGATGGTAAAATCCAAGAATTCGGGCGTGGAACCGTGTTTGGTCCAGCTCTTTAGCGTCGCTCCCCACTCTGTAGTGTAAATAATATAGTCTTCAGTCTCTTCAAGGACCTTCTTGGGATATTGGGGCGAATTATCCACATGGATCATCGCAACCTTGTCCAGGTCAAAATAATCCACATAATCGCGCGAAGGCATGCCCTCATCTACCCAACGGTTGATGGTGCTCTCCCACGGAGAATCTAAAATCGGTACGCGGTCGGCATCCCTATGTTCATACATGCGCTCAAAACGCTCGCGGGTAGTTAATTTCTGCGCCATTGTATCCTCCTGTTCTGGCATATAGCCATTCAATATCAACACTCATCTTCATTATAGAAGCTCAAAGTCTCGGTTGCAATCCATTTAAAAAAAATAAAGTTAAAGCGTTCTAGCTATATCTGCAAACCGGCTCCGTTTTCCTTCAGCCATCTCTTCCATATCATGTAATCGGGCATATGGCGCTGCACGCTTTGCCAAAACTTTTCCGAATGATTGAACTCGTATAAATGGCATAGTTCATGAATTACCACATAATCCAAACATTCTGGCGGCGCTAAGATCAGCTTCCAGTTTAAATTAATGTTGCCCTTGCTGGAACAGCTGCCCCAGCGGGTTTTTTGCTCGCGTATGGCCACACGATTTGGACTGCGCCCCACCATGCTTGCAAAATGCTCGACACGCTCGCGCAACGCTTCGCCGGCGTACGCCTTGTACCAGTCGGTAACGAGCTTGCGCCTGCTCTCTAGATCATGCTTATCACTCACAAAGAGCGTAAGCGTATTACCCTCAAAAAACGCTCGCGGTTTTGCATCGGGAGAATCACATATATCAAGCGTAATCTCCCGCCCTTGTAACGGCAACCCTTCTCCACTCATCAAAGGAGAGTGAGCTTTGTGTAGCGGATACTCCGCAAAGCGCTCTTGTACCTGCGCAATCCAACCTTGCTGCTCCAGCACAAACTGGTCTACCCCTCGCAAAGAGGCGGCCTTAGGCGCAAACACCCGCACTCGCCCATCCGGCAATACACGGATTTCGATGTTTTTCCGTTTGGTCTGAACCAATTCATACCAAAATGTCATAAATTTCGTGCATATCTTTCTTCGCATAGCTCCTCTAAAAACGTTTGTCGTTGTTCAGCGAACGACCGAGGCATGCATATTCTGCCGCAAGCGCTGGGCGCGCAAGCAACAGCTCCAAGCCGTGGGCTGTGCATCCTTCCGGATCATCGGCAACCCTGCAGGCTAGTCCTGTCGCATCGGCCAGCAAACGCTCAATCCCAAACAGATTGGCCCCTCCTCCGGTGAGCACGATGCCGGTACGGGATACATCGCTAGCCATTTGCCCGCTTAAACTCTGTAACAAATCGTTTACCAATATGCATAACTGTTGAACCACCGGCTCAATCGCCTGATTGACCAATTCCGCCGTCACTTCACGGACAACCGGAAAACCACTCTTTTGATCTAAGCCCAACACATTTTCTTTGAGCGCTGTCCTCCCGCCCCACGCCGCACCCAAGGTATGTTTTAATTCCTGGGCAGTGCGCAGGCCAATGCGAATGCCTTGCGCTGCCAATTTGCGTTGTATGCTGACATCAATATTTGCCGAACCGTAGGGAAGCTGGACTTGTTTAATAATATGTCCTCCGGCAAGAAGGCTTGCAGCCATGATGCCCGCACCCAGTTCGGCAACAACCATGGTTTCCGGCGAAGACAGTTCAATGCCAGCGCCAAGCGCCGCAGCAATGGAAGACTCCACCAAATAACATTGGCTACCCATCGACTCCAAAACCGCCGTAGTCAATGCTCTCCGGTCGCTCTCGCGAACACCGGTAGGCGATGCCACAAGAAATGTATACTTCTTGTTTGCCGAGCAATCCGATAAATTAGGCGTTAAATAGTTTATAAGTTCAACACAAAGAGCCATATTTTCCACCGCTCCGCGAAGCACAGGCCACACTGCACGCAATTTATCATGGGTTCTGCCCAGTGTTCGGTAGGCCGCATCTCCAACCAGTTCAAGCATGCCCTTTTCGTTTACTTGAAACAAGGTGGCCTCGCTGATTATGGAGCCCGATCCCGTCGACATAATACGGGTATTGCTGCTTCCCATATCTAGCCCTACTTGAAAACGCATGGACATCCCATTCCTTTGTTCATTTGCTTTATATACTTTCTACATGGTATACTACCACAAAACCCTATCGGCCGCCAGATCATCATATGACATCACAATGCTATAACCCCTTGCCTTAAAAAACAGCAACAAAAAAATGTATTCGACGTCCACATGTATGAACTTGAACGGTACTTCCGAACAAAAGTACCCATTCACGGATATCCTTTTTTTCGTTCCCTAACTCAAATGTTCTCGTCATCCTTTCCCATACCTCTGTAATTTACGGCTCGCTTCCGTTTTGACTTCAGCGCAACCGTTCTATGATTTTTACTGCACCGCGTTTTTTCTGCGTGCTATTTGTTGTAAGAATCTTAACCATATGTTGCCAAGATATCAATTTATGTATATGCGACACATGTTCCCTTGCACAACTTAACATTTAATTCAATATCATTTTGTTGCGAGTTTCAGTAGCTCGCTCTTCTGACAACAAGTAGCACCGAAGGCCAAAGCATTATTCGAATGTTTCAAGCACATTTTTCATATGTTCCTCAACTCTTAAAATGTTTTTTACCAACTCTTGCACTATAATAGTGTAAACTAATGCGCAAAACCATACTATTCCTTTGTAGGATCATCAAACATATTGATCTATTTGTGAATATTGAATATGATAGTGTTTATAATCGATTAGAATTAGAGAAAAACCGGTGCCAGCAATTGTTGCAGAAAAAAACAAACGGTTTTTGCAGCGCACCTTTAAGAAAAATAAATAGATTACATAACTCTTATGTAACGCTATGCGATTAAGCCCGGACGGCGTATCCAAAAGGTCGGCATGCCGACTGTTTAAGTACACCGGCCAAAATATTTCGTTAACACGGCCATTTCCTTTTCAAGTACCAATCTACAAAAACACCACCGGAGGGATTTATTCCATGAAAAACTATGACTATCTAATCGTCGGCGCCGGCCTTTTTAGCGCAGTATTCGCCAATGAAGCCACTCGCCGCGGCAAAAGCTGCCTGGTAATCGAACGCCGCAATCATATTGCCGGAAATATTTATACCGAGCCGGTCGAGGGCATCAACGTACACCGCTACGGCGCACACATCTTCCACACCTCCAACGAGCAGGTGTGGGACTATATTTGCCAGTTTGCACGATTTAACAACTACGTGAATGCCCCTATCGCCGTATATAAAGATGAGCTATACAATCTGCCCTTTAACATGAACACCTTCAGCCGCCTTTGGGGAATTCGAACACCCGAAGAAGCCCAAAAAATCATCGCTGAACAGGTAGCGCAGGAAAATATAGATGAGCCAAAAAACCTGGAAGAGCAAGCGCTCAAGCTTGCCGGACGGGATATTTACGAAAAGCTCATCAAAGGCTATACCGAAAAACAATGGGGCCGCAGCTGCACCGAGCTGCCCGCCTTTATCATTCGCCGTTTGCCCTTCCGCTTTATCTACGATAACAATTATTTTAACGACCGCTACCAAGGCATTCCGGAGGGGGGCTACACGCCCATCGTCGAGAAGATGCTCGCCAATTGCGATGTGATGTTGGACACCGACTATTTTGATTTCGTTCGCCAATACCCCAATGTCGCCAAGAAAACCCTCTACACCGGCATGATCGATGAGTTCTTCGGCTATCGCCTAGGTACGTTGGAGTATCGCAGTGTGCGCTTTGAAACCGAAGTACTCGATACCGACAATTACCAGGGCAACGCAGTGGTCAACTACACCGAGCGCGAGGTGCCGTACACGCGCATCATTGAACATAAGCATTTTGAATTCGGCAGGCAACCCAAAACGGTCATCTCTCGGGAATATTCCTCCGAGTGGACAAAGGGCGGCGATCCGTATTATCCGGTTAATGACGAAAAAAACACTCAGCTCTACGCTCAATACCGCGCGTTAGCCGATAAGACAAAGGACGTAATCTTCGGCGGCCGGTTGGGCGAGTACAAGTATTACGACATGGACAAGGTCATTCTTTCGGCTTTGGATCTAGTCGAAAAAGAATTCCCCATGTAGAGATTTTCCATGGGGACGTTGAGTGCAGCCATATACCCTTTTTTATAAGCAAATTATATGATTCTATACAGTACGAATACACAAATCATTGCTTAACAATGCCACTTATGGCAATTTAAGCAATGATAAATTGCTACAAGCGTACGACCGCATTTTCGCATGGATCGGGCAACCGCCTGCTCAAAAGGAAAATTTTGTATTCAGTTCCATTTACAGACCCTGTTGAACCATGCACAATCCGCTGTGAATCTCATGACGCGGGACCGGCGAATATATGGATGGCGATACTCGGTTGGGCAAAAGGCTAAAAAATAATATAGATTGCCGTATGAATATATGTTGGATGAAGCAAGAAAAGAGGTTAGACCAAACGGACATCGAATATGCATCCGGAACTTGACAGTATCCACATTCTTCATTTTCGGTAGTGTATAAATTGTGTGTGAATCCAGCTTTCCAGGGCAAAGGGGCAAGCAAGCCATGCTTTTTTCCGAATCCATACTCAAAAACGAAGGCATAGACAACGTTCGTCTGTATGCCTTTCTTAAAATCCTCTTGTTTTAATGTTTATGAAAAATCATTGACCCACAAAGCGATTTTTGCTGCGAACGCCTTGCAGTAAGCATGATAAATATCTTTATTAATAAAAGCAACATGCCTGAAAACTAAAACAGGCATGTTGCTTTGCACTCTCGTACAGATAAAATCAACAAATATTAATCCACATACATATGAATCGGATAGGCTAGGTACTCTACCGGGGGTAACTGATCTACGGTAATGTACCCTGCCGGAGCGCAAAGGATTGAAGGGATTCTGTTCACGAGCGTCGCACAGGTGTGTTCCGGCGTTGCGGGCTTTGAAACATAAAAGTTTATGTCGGGCTCGCCCAAGATCTTCCAATCGCACATATCCCCATCGTCTTGGCCATATACCTTGCCGATGCACTGGGTTTCAATGACCGGTCCTTGATAGGTTTCGGTTGTGACCACTGCGCTCATACCGATACAGTTTCCTTTGGGAATGGTTTCACCCAAGGTAGCGGAGTAAAGATCTTTATCATAAAAAAACGGAACGCTTTTTTGTGTTTGAGATTTAATCGTCCAACCCATCCTCGCGCACAAAGATTCATTAGAATTCCATACATAGCTGGGTTCAATAATCTCCGGGTGCGCCAGCTGCTTTTCAAACTCTTCCGGCGTAAGCCCAACACCATGGGCTTTTGCTAGGGCAAGTCCGTAGTCTTCCACGTTATAGCTTACTGCGCCTTCGATGCGGTTAATCTGGTGCGCGCCACCTGCAACGCAGGCAATCATATTAATCCAATAAATATCCTGCATACCCGTGCCCACAATGGTACAACCGGACTCCTTCGCCAGGGCATCCAATTTGTTGGTTACGGCGGGTGCTGTCGTCCAAGGATAGATCGCCTCTTCACAGGTTGTAACAATATTTATGCCGCGGCTTGCGCACCTTTCAAAATGCGGATATACGTCCTCCATGAAGCTAAACAAGGTCAACACAGCAATATCTGCGTCGCACTCGTCGAGCACCGCATCGGCATCAGCCCGAATGGGAACGTTCAATCGAGTGTTCAGCCCCGCCCATTCGCCTACATCCTGCCCGACGATTTCAGGATTGGTGTCGATCGCGCCCACGATCTCCGCACCTTTTTCATAAAGGTAGCGTATGATGTACTTCGCCATCTTTCCGCAGCCGTATTGTACTACGCGAATTTTTTGATTATACACAAGATTACCTCCTCTTCGTGTTCCATTCCACTGCAGCGGCGTACGATTTGCAATTTTACCCGCTTACGACCAACAGCCTCGTGGAGTGCTTGCATTGATCATCTATAAAAAAACGCCGCTCATACAAGCAACGCTTCACAAAAAATATAGGATTACGGGTAAAAAGCCCCACCGCCATTGACCACAGCAGGGCTTTTTACCCACTTATTACAGCTCGGATAGGCCATAATTTGCCACGAAGTGGCAACAGATGATTTGTCCAGATCATATGGCCATCCCTCCTTCCTTTTATTGACTATATTATAACACATTAATTTATTATTTTTAATAATATAACATTTAATTTTCAAACAATATTTTCCCTAGTGTTTTTCGCAAAAACAAACATAAGCAAAGTTGAGAAAGGATATGCCCCATGCCCGGCAACTTCAGATAGCTTATTCACCCCCATAGACGCGATAGATAGACATCGCCTAAATGTAACGCTACAATGAATCTATAAAGATTTTTCCGCACTGCCCGAGGGTATGCTTTGAATAATAATTTGTCTACGAAGGAGTGGCTGTCATGAAAAAAACGAGAATAACGGTACTAAAACGAGGATATTATCCTGACCTAGTCACAGCGTATGCTCAAGCAAAATTAAAACCCTGTTCTCTGCATAAAGAAGGAGAATTGTTTTACTCCAACGGCTGGAGAAAGCCGGATGTCCTGTGCGATAATACATGGAAATGCATGCAGGAATATGTTATGACGTTATCCCATGGCGGAGAAAATTTCTTTAACGGCTGGATGCAAAACCCTAAGATTGCTGTGGTATCCTGTAACGACGGCACCCGCCCGGTATCTTTTCTATTGGAAGCAACCGATGTTGATGCCCATAACCGTGAATAAGTATGGGACCTCCAATATACGGCTGTACTCTAATCTTTCCCCAAAACCCTCCCACGATATATTGCTTTTTGATATATATCTGCGTATACTTGTAGAGGAGAATTGCATATCATTTATAGCGCACAAGTTCGGCAACATTGCCGATTCAATGAGGAAGTCGGGTGCAAATCCCGCGCGGTCCCGCCACTGTAAAAGGAGCCCTTTCGCGTTACAAGAATCCGCGGAAAGGCAGTCTTCTTGAGCCAGGCCACAGCTTGAGCGCGCACCAAATCCACGATCGATGGAAAGCGGTGCACAAAGGCTGGTCGGTGTGCAACAAGGCGCATCGGCAAATCTTGTTTTGTGCGCCCTACCTTACTGAATGGTAGGGCGTTTTGTTTATAAGACCTGCGCACAACCATTACCGTTTTCACAATTTTTCACAATTAAGGAAAGAAGGCAAGCAATGCTTAAAGATTTTCTCTGCCCCATTCGTCCTGCTGACGCAAATATGCAGGCTGCCGCTCAGAAGCACTGGAACAAAGTGGCCAAACCCTTGGGCAGTTTGGGCCTCCTAGAAGATTCCATCACCAAAATTGCCGCAATAACTGGATGCCTCATCCCTAGCATCGGCAAACGTTGCCTGATCGTGTGCTGCGCGGACAATGGCGTGGTGCAGGAAGGCTGCACCCAAACCGGCAGCGACGTGACCCACAGCATGGCGCGCGCAGTGGCTGACGGCGCCTGTTGCGTGTGCAAAATGGCAGAGACTGCTGGAGTGGACGTTTTTCCGGTGGATCTCGGCATTTTAGAACCTTTGGAGCATCCCAATCTTTTGGATCGCCGCATCGCATCCGGAACGCAAAACATCGCACAAGGTCCGGCCATGAGCACAGCGCAGGCCCTGCAGGCAATCCAAACCGGAAGGGATCTGGTTCAGCAAATGCAGCAACGCGGCTACGAAGTCGTGCTCACAGGGGAACTGGGCATCGGCAACACCACCACCAGCAGCGCTTTGGCCTCGGTGTTGCTGGGCATCGATTCTGATCGCATGACCGGGCGCGGCGCAGGCTTATCGGATGAAGGCCTATTGCGCAAACGCGAGGCCATCCGCAAAGCCATCCAAGTAAATCAGCCCGATCCCGGCGATCCGTTGGGCACGTTGGCAAAGCTCGGCGGATTTGATATTGCCTGCATGGTGGGCATTATATTGGGTTGCGCCGAATTTCGGATTCCGGTAATATTGGACGGCGTAATTTCGGCGGTCGCCGCTCTCGTCGCCGTGCGGATGGAGCCCCTGTGCGCTCAATATATGCTAGCAAGCCACCAAAGCGCCGAACCGGCCGGCAAACTTTTGCTGGAAACTTTAGGTCTTAAGGCGCCCATTCAAGCCGAAATGCGCTTAGGTGAGGGAACCGGAGCGGTTGCACTCATGCCTATTTTGGATATGGCGCTGGCTGTCTACTCCAAGGCCGCCCTTTTTGAGGGGGTAAACGTTGCCGCATACGAGGAGCTGGGGCAGGGTGATTTGCCGTGTTGACCTTGATATTCGGCGGCAGCTCCAGCGGGAAAAGCAATTTTGCCGAAAAGCTGACCGTAGCCGTCCAAAGCAACGCGCGGCTCTACATCGCCACCATGAAGCCTTGGGACGACGAATGCTTCAAGCGCATTGAACGCCACCAAAAACTGCGCGCAAACCGGGGTTTTGACACGCTTGAGTGTTACCACGATTTGAATAAGGCCGCTACGCAAAATTATGATTTCGTGCTGCTGGAGTGCATCGGCAATCTGCTGGCCAACGAAATGTTTGGCGAAGCCGGGATTGATGCAGGCGCCGCCGACCGCATTCTGGACGGCATCCGCTATATTTGCCAGGCGAGCAAGCATATTTTCATCGTGTCTAACGATGTATACCGAGATGGCAGCGACTACGATCCCGCAACCACAGCCTATATAGACGCCATAGCCTACATCAACCGCGAGCTTGCCGCTCAAGCCGACCGGGTGATTGAGGTGGTTTGTGGAATCCCTATTTGGCACAAAGGAGCTACATTATGATCAAATCCCTCATCGTGGCGCTGTCCATGTACTCTTCCATACCCATGCCACACACCCAATGGACACAAAAAAATATGCAATACGCGCTGTGTTTTTTTCCGGTCATCGGGTTGATCCAAGGCGCTATCGTTGCCTTGCTGCATTGGCTTTCGAGCGCCCTCAATCTAAGCCCAGTGTTGTTCGGCGTGTTGGTCCTAGTCTGTATCAAGCTGTTGACCGGCGGGATTCACATGGATGGCTATTGCGACACCATGGACGCGCTGGCCAGCAACAGCGGCCGCGACAAAATGCTGGAGATTATGAAGGATCCCCACGTGGGCGCTTTTGGTGCCATGGCGCTCATGCTCTATCTGCTTTTAAACGCCGCCCTGTTTCATGAGGTTGTTTGGAACCTGCAATCTTTGGTTGCGTTTGCCGCAGTTTCCACGCTGAGCAGAGCGCTAAGCGGGCTCGCTGTAGTTTGCTTCCCCTGCGCCAAAAATAGCGGACTTGCCTACCTGTTTGCCAACAACGCCAACAAAGCCAATGTGCGCAACGCGCTCATCGCCGTCGGCTGTACCGTTTCGATCCTAACCTGTCTGATTGCTGGATGGTTAGGGCTAGTCTCCGTAGCGGCCACCTGCGCAGTTTTCGTTTTCTATTATTATTTCACCAAAAGAAAACTAGGCGGCATCACCGGGGACACCGCGGGCTGGTTCGTTTGTACCGCCGAAGCTTGGGCCCTCGCCGCATTGATGCTCGTACAAAAAATCGTATTTGTGCTGGGAGGTATGTAACCATGGTGCTGATCATCGGCGGACAAGGCCAAGGCCAAAATCAATATGCCTTGGAACAATTTATTGAAAGCGATGTCTTCTTAGATTTGCACTTGCGCATCCGCGAAGCGCTGCACGACGCTGAGCAGATCGAAAAGATCATCGCGCAGGCTTCTAACTCGGCCTGCGTAACCTGCAACGAAATCGGTTGCGGCGTCGTACCCATGGACAAGGACGAGCGTCTGTGGCGCGATGCAGTGGGGGCCGCTTGCCAACAGCTGGCTGCACTGGCCACGCAGGTGATCCGCATGCAGTGCGGCATCCCTTGCACCCTTAAGGGGAACGCGATATGTTGATCCTGTTGCGCCACGGCCATACCCAGGGCAACCTGGCCAAGCGCTATATCGGCACCACCGACGAGCCCTTGTGCGATCAGGGCATTCAAGCCATTCAAGGGTTGCAGTTCCCTCCCGTGCAAAAGGTATATTGCAGCCCAATGCTTCGCTGCATCCAAACCGCACGGCTGGCTTATCCCCACATTGAATCGGTGCCGGTTTACGATTTTCGCGAGTGTGATTTTGGCCGTTTTGAAAACAAAAGTTTTCAAGAGTTAAAGGACGATCCCGACTATATGCGCTGGCTAGAGAGTATGGGCACCTTGCCCTTCCCCGGAGGCGAAAGCCGGGACAGCTTTATAATTCGCTGCTGCAGCGCCTATGAGGCTTTGGCTATATCCCCCGACGAAGACGCGGCCATCATCGCCCACGGCGGCACGCTGATGTCAATCCTTAGCCGTTTTGCCGTACCGGAGAAAGATTACTTCTCCTGGCAAACCCCTTGTGCGACCGGCTTTCTTTGCAATGTTTTGTATGGACATTCCCTTAATGTACAAGAAAAAATCGGAGGCACACCATGATCATTTTGGCTATGATCTTTGGCTTTTTGTTGGATGCCTTGTTGGGCGACCCTTACAACATACCCCACCCTGTGCGCATGATGGGTAAGGCCATCACCCGTGCAGAAGCTACATTGCGCAAAAAATTTCCTCCAACGGCACAAGGCGAACGCAAAGCCGGGTTGCTACTGGCCATCGCTCTGCCTGTGGCCAGTTTTCTGGCCTATTTCATCATCCTTTGGCTGTCTGGCCTTATCCATCCCATTTTGCGCCTTGCCGTAGAAAGCTGGATGTGCTATCAGCTGCTCGCCGCGCGCTCCCTTCGAGATGAGAGCATGAAAGTGTATGCGGCTCTTCGTTCCCACAACATCAGCGGCGCGCGCAGCGCCCTTTCCATGATCGTTGGGCGGGATACCGCTGCCCTAAACGCCGACGGGATTGCCCGAGCAGCTGCGGAGACCGTAGCCGAAAACCTGAGCGATGGCGTCATCGCTCCGCTGTGCTTTATGGCCCTAGGCGGCGCACCGTTGATGGCACTATACAAGGCGGTTAACACGCTGGACAGCATGGTGGGCTACAAAAACCAACGCTACCAACATTTTGGCTGTGCTTCAGCCAAGCTGGACGATATACTCAACTTCATCCCCGCCCGCCTTGCTGGACTACTCATCATCCTATCGGCCGCCTTGTCCAAAATGAATGCCAAGGGTGCGCTGCGCATCTTCCTGCGCGACCGCAAAAACCACAGCAGCCCCAATTCGGCCCAAACCGAAGCAGCCTGCGCGGGCGCGTTGGGCATCCGGTTGGCCGAAGATGCCTATTATGGCGGACAGCTTGTGCGCAAACCCTACATCGGCGACCCTCTCCGGCCGATAGAACCTGCCGACATTTTGCGGAGCAACCGACTGATGTATATATCCTCGGCGCTTGCCCTCGCGCTGCTGTGCCTGCTGCGCGGACTCATCGTCGGTGGGTTCCTCGCCTGATGGAGCTACCGCAACCCATCTCATCTGACTTTCAGCAGAATCTTAGCAATGTGTATAGGATTTTGCCTATGCCGGGCTAGCCCCGGTCTACGGCCCGATACCGAACACGCTGGTGCGCAAATAAAAAAGTGCTCGTTCTGAGAAGTTATATTTTCTTAGAACGGGCGTATTTTCTATGCTATTGTTGCCTTGTTATCTAGTCATCCGTTTCGTCAAACGCAATCTCAAACCGGGTACCCTTGCCCAACTCGCTCGCCGCGTTTATGCTGCCGCCATGCGCCAGGATAATATGTTTGACTATGGCCAAGCCGAGGCCGGTGCCCCCCGACTTTTTGGAACGCGATTTGTCCGAGCGATAGAAGCGTTCAAACATCCTCCCCAAGTCTTCCGGCGCGATTCCAATGCCGCTATCCGCTACAGCTACGCTCACCCTTCCTGCGCTTTGGGAGACCTCAACCCGCACCGTTCCGCCTGCATTGCTGTATTTTATGCCGTTGTCAATCAAATTGTAGAACATCTCGTAAATCAATGAACGGTTGGCCCGAATCCAACCGGTGCCGGATACGCTAACGCCGACCTGGTGCCGATCGGCCTTTTGCTTAAGCGCATTGGCGCACTCCTTGGCCACATCGGCAAGGTCTATCTCATCCAGACTCTTGCGCAGCTTCCCTTCATCCAACTCAGACAACATAATGATATCGTCTATCAGCGCGATCAGCCGCGCCGCTTCATTCATAATCTTGGCATAAAACTCGGGTTGATCTTCGGTTTTTACCACGCCTTCCTTCAGCATTTCGGCGTTGCCATAAATGCTAGTAAGTGGGGTTTTCAGCTCGTGGGATACGTTCGCCGAAAACTCTCTACGCATTTTTTCGGCTTTGGATTTTTCGGTAATGTCCAAAAAGAAGACGATTACGCCCATGTTGACCACCGGGCTAATGAGCACCCGGTACTCCTTGCCCGATTTGCTCAGCGCCATTTCACTCCTGCCGCCCTCCAGCGCTTTTTGAACCTTATCCGAAAACTCTATGTCCCGCCAAAGCTCCAACACGGTCTTGCCTTCAACCGATTCGCCGATGTCAAAAATCTTGGCTGCGCCCTTGTTGATCGCAAGAATCGATCCGTAGCGGTTCAACAGCACCATGCCTTCGTTCATGTTTTCCATGATCGCGTTAATCGTTTGGTTGCGGCGTTGCAGCTCTTGGCTGTCCGAAGCGATGCGGCTGCGGTGCTCGACTATGGCCCGGACATAGGGCGCCAGTTCATCGTAAGGCACATCCAATTCGCTTTCCAAATCCAGCTTGGCGATGGGCGCAACGGTCCGCTTCGATAACCGGCCGGAAATGAAATACCCTGCCGCCACAAAAAACACCGCAATCAAAACAATCCAAGGCAGCACCCTGGCAAACATGCCCCAAATGCTGTCGATGGTTTTGGCTGTGCGCAGCGCTGCGCCATCGGTCAGCTTCACCGCATAGTAATAGGTTTGAGAACTCAAGGTTTCGGAAAAACGCCGGCTCTCCCCTTTACCGAAGGAAAAAGCCTCCTGAATTTCTTCACGGTCCAAGTGACTGGTCAAATCGTTAGGATCTGCCATGTTGTCAAAGAGCACCGTGCCATCCGAACGTATAATGCTGATGCGCATATCCGCCGGAGACACCGATTGCAACGTGTTGTATGCTCCCTTTGAATCTTCATCCGCAAAAATATTGGTTCTTTGTTGCAAATCTGTGCGTGTTTGTGCCGAAAACTGATTGTAAAACACTACACAAAGCGCGATAGACACCAACAGTATGCCTACTGAAATCAGCATGACCATCTGGACAAATATCTTTTTTCTCAAGATTTACGCTCCAATCTTGTAGCCTACATTGCGCACTGTTTTGATGTGACTGCCCGCACCCCCAAGCTTTTGGCGCAAGGTTTTAATGTGCATGTCTACCGTCCGGCTTTCGCCGTTGTAATCAAAGCCCCAAACCTGCTCCAGCAGCTTATCCCTGCTTAAAACAATGCCAGAATTAATCATAAGGTACTGGAGCAACTCAAACTCTTTATAGGTGAGCGCAACTTCGCTGCCCCCAACCGTTACGGTCCGCTTTGCCTGGTTCAGCAAAATCTGTCCGACTGTGAGTTCGGCCGGCGGTTCCTGTTCGGCGACAAAGCGGCGCAACACAGCTTTGATGCGGGATATCACTTCCATTACCGAAAAAGGCTTCGTGATATAATCGTCGGCCCCCAAATCCAATCCCTTGATCCGATCCAGCTCGCTCCCCTTGGCCGTGAGCATGATCACCGGAATCTGTTTGTAGCGATCGGTTTGCTTTAGTTTCTTCAAAAGGGTTATGCCGTCGCTTCCAGGCAGCATAATGTCCAACAAAATCATGTCGGGAATACAATCGTCCAGCGCAGGAAAGAGCTGATCTCCGTCCACTATGCCCTGCACATCAAATCCGGCTGTGCGCAAAGCATACATAACCATCTCCCGGATGCTGTCGTCATCCTCTACAATATATACTTTTTGCACAGCGCCACCTCCTTACAAAACTTGTTTCTCCTTATGCTTTCCGGTGAGTGAAAAAACCACCCATTCGGCAATGTTGACCGCATGGTCGCCGATTCTTTCATAGTACTTGGCAATCTGCATCAAGTCAAAAGCCTGTTCGCCGTTTTCGGCGTCCTCATACACCATCTTAATCAAATCGTTTTTGATTTGCACATATAGCTTGTCCACCACGTCATCGTGCTCAATCACCGATCGGGCCAATGCCAAATCCTTTTTTACGTAAGCATCGATGCTGTCCTTCACCATTTTGATAGTGCCCTGGGCCATTTGCGGAATATGCTCAAGGTCTTTTATGTATTTTTGGTCGGCAAGGTAAATGCAAATTTCAGCAATGTCCTCGGCCTGATCGCCAATGCGCTCCATGTCGGTAATCATTTTTAGCGCAGTGGATATCTGCCGCAAATCCCGGGCCACCGGCTGCTGGCTAAGCAACAGCTTCAGGCATTGGCTTTCGATGTCTTTTTCCTTGTTGTCTATAATGTTGTCGCTGCTCATCACTTCCCGGGCTAGGGCTGCATCTTGTTCTATCAAAGCTTTGGTCGCCTTTTCGATCGCCTGCTCTATCAGAGCGCCCATTTCGATCAAGCTGGTGTTCAGCACGGCGAGTTGTTCGTCAAATCGGCTTCTCATTATCCAAACCTCCCGGTAATATAATCTTCGGTCCGTTTATCTTCGGGCATGGCAAACATGGCTTCGGTATCCCGGTATTCAACCACCTCACCGAGCAGGAAAAATGCAGTCTTATCGCTAATTCGCGTGGCCTGCTGCATATTGTGGGTCACAATAATTATACTATACTCGTCCCGCAAAGTCAGCAGCAGCTCCTCTATTTTGCCTGTCGAAATTGGATCCAGCGCGCTGGTGGGTTCGTCCATCAGCAACACCTCGGGCGATACTGCAAGCGCCCTGGCGATGCACAAGCGCTGCTGTTGACCACCGGACAGCCCAAGCGCCGACTTTTTCAGCCGGTCTTTCACCTCATCCCAAATGGCGGCGCCGCGCAAAGAGCGTTCCACAATCTCATCCAGTTCGTATTTTTTCTTAATCCCATGGGTACGCGGCCCAAAGGCAATATTGTCATACACGCTCATGGGGAAAGGATTGGGCTTTTGAAACACCATCCCCACCCGCTTGCGCAGCATATTGATGTCCATTCCTCCGTAAATGTCCTCGCCAAATAGTTTTATCTCCCCTGTAATTTTGCAGCCTTCCACCAAATCGTTCATTCGGTTAAGGGATTTGAGCAGCGTGGATTTGCCGCAACCCGACGGGCCGATAAAAGCGGTTACGTTGCCCTGTTCTATGGACAGGTTTATATTTTTTAACGCTTGAAAATTTCCGTAAAATAAATCAAGGTTTGTTATATCAAAGCAGTTCATGCTTTTCCTCCAATCTTTTTTGCTACCTTTGCAGAAAGCATATTAATGAGTATCACCAGCAGCAACAATACCACCGCCGTTGCATAGCTTTCGTTTGTGTATAACCCTTCGCTGGACAACGCATACATATGGACTGAAAGCGTTCGTGCGGACATCATCGGTGTTTCAGGAATCTGCGCCACCGTTCCCGCCGTATATATTAGCGCCGCAGTTTCCCCTACGATGCGCCCGATAGCCAAAATAATCCCTGCTAAGATGCCCGGCATCGCCGAAGGCAGCACAATCCGAAAAACCGTGCGCAGCTTTCCGGCGCCCAGCCCGAAAGATCCTTCGCGGAAACTATCGGACACCGCTTGCAGCGCTTCTTCGCTGGAACGAATGATGAGAGGCAAAATCATAATTGACAGGGTAAAGGCACCGGCAAGCATAGAAAACCCCCACCCCAACGAGGTTACAAAAAACAGCAGACCAAAAAGTCCATATACGATCGAAGGGATTCCCGACAAGGTTTCGGTGGTTACCCGAATCAGCGACACGGCTTTGTTGCCGCGCCCCGCATACTCGGTCAAATAAATTGCCGCAAAAACCCCCAGCGGCACCGCGATAATCAAGGACAAAATCGTCATAAGCACGGTGGATATCAGCGCTGGCATCAAGGAAACGTTTTCGCTGTTGTAGGTAAAGGAAAACAGCGACGGTTTAATGTGTGGGATTCCCCGGATCAAAATAAACCCTACCAAGAACATTAGTGTGCCGATGGTTAACCCGGCAGCCACCCAAGTAACCGCTCTCATCGTCCATTCAAATGCGTTTTGTTTTTTCATCGGTCAGCCCTCCTCTTAAGAGCGGAGAAGCTCAAGTTAATAATCAAGATAAACACAAACAGCACCACACCCGTGGCGATCAAGGCCTCCCGGTGTAGTTCGGCGGCGTATCCCATTTCAATTACAATGTTGGCCGTAAGGGTGCGCACCCCTTTAAACAGGGAACCGGGCATGCGCGCCTGGTTGCCGGCTACCATGATAACCGCCATGGTTTCGCCGATGGCGCGGCCGATGCCCAGCACGACCGCCGCCAAGACGCCAGACTTTGCCGCCGGCAGTACCACAAAAAACACGCTGCGGTAATGCCCGGCACCCAGCGCAAGCGCTCCTTCATAGTACTGGTCGGGCACTGCCCTAAGGGCGCTCTCGGCAATCCCGATAATGGTGGGCAATATCATCACCCCTAGAAGAATACAGGCCGACAGTATGCTGTTGCCCGCAAAAGGAACGATCACGGCCATGCCGAAAAAACCGTACACCACCGAAGGGATGCCCGCGAGCAAATCTACGCCGGGCTTGACCGTTTTGTAGATGGTTTTCGGACATACGTAAGCTAAGAACACTGCGGTCAACACACCGATGGGCACACCGATGATGATGGCCCCCGCCGTTACATACAAACTGCCCACGATCATGGGCAAGATCCCAAAGGCCGGGGGCACATCCGACGGAGACCAATCGGTCCCCGCCAGAAAATCAAACACGCCTATCTTGGCAATAGCCGGTAGTCCGTTGGCAAAAAGAAAAAAGCAAATCAACCCAACCGCCAACACGGACGCGAGTGCCGCTACAAAAAACACGGCACTCATGAACTTTTCTGTGAATTTGCGAATCATTTTACCTCGCTCCACTTGGTCGTTTCACCCATAAATATGCTCTGGATTTGCGCTTTGGTAAGGCTTACAACGGTATTTTCTTTGTTTACGATTACGCTTATCCCGTCCAAGGCGATCGTGGTGGGCGTCAGCTGTTCGAGTTCACTTTCCTTCAGCTCTCGGCTGGACATTCCAATATCACAAGTGCCTTCTATCGCGCCAGTCATCCCTGCGGAAGAATCGCTCAATTGGATTTCTATGGTCGCATTCGGGTTTATTTTCAAGTATGCTTCCTTCAGCTTTTCCATAACCGGCGTGACCGAGGAGGAACCTGCAACCACAACCTTGCCCTGCGGTTTGTCTCCTGCATAGGGAGCCGCATCATCGCTCACCGCAATGTAGCTTCCCGATACCACTGCTTGCCCTTCCGACGATAAAATGAAATCCATGAAATCCTTGGCTGTACCCAACGCCTCGCCCTTGGTCGCTACGATAAATGGGCGCGCAATCGGATATGTACCATTTTTTACGTTTTCCGGCAATGCGTCTATGCCCTCCACCTGCAAGCCTTTGACCGTGTCGTTCAGCGAGCCCAGCGAGATGTATCCGATTCCATATCTATCTCCGGCAACGTTGTTCATCATAATGTCGGTTTGTTTGGCAATGACCGCTTCCTTGGTGGTCCGGTCCTTCCTGCTGCCGTCCTCACCCTTTTCCTCTATTCCAAACAATTCCACAAAAGCACCCCGCGTCCCGGAACCGTCTTCCCGGGAAAAAACGTTGATTTCCTTCGACGGGTCAAAGCCGGCGGAACTGTTGGAACAGCCGGCGACAAAAACCAAACTCATCGCGATCAGCAAAATGCCCATAACTCTTTTTTTCATGAATGTACTCCCCCGTTATTTTTTATCTTTCTTTTCTCGTTCGCATTCATAATATAAACGGGAAATATAATCTACCGGAGGCTGCAAGTAAAAACTGTGTAAGATCTACTTGCTGCAGAGTTTTAAAACTGATCGCCGCAAAACGCAAAGTTACAAAGCGGTTTCGATACTGAATCGAAACCGCTTTGTAACTTTATCTGCTTCGCTCTCTGCTTTGTTGCAACCGATCCCTATGCCAACGGCTGGCAGTGCGGACAAAAGTACACATTGCCGCCCAAGTAGGCTTTGCGCTCAATGGGCCCAGCACAGCGCGGACACGGGTCTTTAAAGGTTTTACTGGACAATATGGTTTTGTATCCACCGAAGTTTCTATAGATGTCTTTTTCGGTATCCCTGCCACCCTTTTGAGTCATTTCCAGCAGAGTGCTTTTTGTGTTTGCAAACAACGATTCTACCTGGTTGTCGATCATGTCCGACAATTTGGTTTGTGGATTCAATCTGCTACGAAAGAGTATGTCCTGAAGCACACCGTTGCCCAACCCTGGAATCCTTTGTTCGGTTGCCAACAGTTTTTTTATGCTGCATATAGACTTGGCTTCTTTAAAGATTCGCAGGAAATATTCAAAGTCAAATGCTTCGGTCAGCGGGCTGGGTTTGTCACAGGCCACGTCATAATAGAAATTGTTGTAATTCCCCTCTTCAAACACAAAAACCATCCCGTACATTTATATGGAAAACATCAGTTTGCTGCCGTCGACAAATTCGGCACAGAACTGATGCTTCACAATCGGCTTGTCATCAGGCTGAATAAGGTGCAGATTGGCACCATCGGCGAAGAGCAGATGGTATCGACCCAATTTGCAGTCCACCATTCCCCCCACCGCCGAAACGGATTCCACTTCCAGTCCGCGCAATCGTTGATAGGCTTCTACATCCTCCGAGAAAAATGCAAATCTGTGAGGCGAAGCACCCACCACCGTGTTTAAAATACGTTTCCCAACAATTTCAGCGTTCAACTGGGTAGCCATTACATTGCTTTCCGGCAGTTCTAACATCTCCAATTCCCTCCTCTTTCATCCGCTAGAAGCTAATTTTCGATTTGCAGCACGATTTTACATATTTCGTACATTTGGGGTATTGCTTTTTGTCCGATATTAGTGTATGATAATTCTTGCATTTGATTTTGCGCTGCTATAGCTCAGTAGGCAGAGCGCGTCCTTGGTAAGGATGTACTCTTCCGTTCGAGCTTGCCAATATAAATTGAATATGCTGCTGTGGCTCAGGGGTAGAGCACGTCCTTGGTAAGGACGGGGTCGGCGGTTCAAATCCGCCCAGCAGCTCCATTTCATCAGGGTTTTCGGAGTTTTCTTCATTGAAAATCGGAAGTCCAAAAAGAAAGAGTATGCCCTTAATTTGAGGGTGTACTCTTTCTTTGTTTTGCCTGTTGAGATGTTCGAAATCCCGAATTTGTTAGAATTTTGTTATTACACGTCTACCCACATGAGGAAGTCAATTTTTTTCGCATCAGTAAAACCAGTATGAGGATATTTGTCGTTAAACAGCCGAAGCGCAGTCTGTCCGTCGCTTGAATCCAGATACTCATAAAACCTACTGCAATACTCATGGTATACCCTGATGGCTTCTTTTTGACGGGTAGCACCATCTATGCCATAACTTGGCATCTTCATTCCAAAATGCTGTACCGCAACATTATTATCCCATATCGGTCTTTTGGGATTGATAATATGTATCAGCTTGCTTGAAAACGATATTTCGAGTTGTCCACCGGCTTCTTTTAGGCATTCCAAAGTTTCTTCGAAAGACACGCCTTTGTCCTTCTTCTGCTCAAGGAACGAGTAGAACATATCGTAATACTCACTCTTCTTGGAACGCATCACAAAGAAACCGTTAAATGCCCTTTGGAACTCCCTGTCTGTGGAAACGTCCGTCCAGTAAAGGGTGTCCATTATAGTTTTGTATTTCTTCATACCAGTGAACATTTTTTTATTGTCTGATAGTATTTGCTCTATCGTCTGAACATTCATCATGGTGTCTAACCAACTCCCTGCATTTTTTCAGCAGTTTATGCTTAGACACATACTAACACACTTTAACTCGAAAGCACATTACATTTTCACATAATTATTCAACTCATCTTGTGTCATAGATTAAAGATGCTATCCCAACTTATAATGTACTCAAAAAGTATGGAGGTGTTTTGAGACATTATGGATAGCAAATTTGTAGTCACACCCAAAGA
>CAYFTL010000025.1:0-7164 GCA_964346145.1 uncultured Oscillospiraceae bacterium
AAGCCAAATAAGGTTCTTTAAATTTTAACCGCTCCCTTATGGAGCGGTTTTTTCATGATTCGTGGCATCAACAAAGCGAATTTACAGTTTATTCATAAACTATTCAAAACTGTGAATATAAACTTTGTTATAATTTTACATAAATAGAAAGGAGAGGTTAGAAGCATGATTGAGATTCAACACGTTAGCAAACGTTATGGCAATATATATGCCGTTCAAGATGCTAACTTCACCATTAAAAAAGGTGAAATCCTCGGTTTTTTGGGAAGGAATGGCGCGGGAAAAACCACGACTATGAACATCATAACTGGCTACATATCCGCAAGTGAAGGGCGTGTTTTGGTTGACGGCTATGATATTTTGGAAAATTCTCGCGAGGTAAAGCGGCGCATTGGGTATCTACCCGAACAGCCGCCGTTGTATGTGGATATGACGGTGGAAGAATACTTGCGCTTTGTGAGTTCGATTAAGGAGCTGAACAGCAGCAAAATCACCTCACACCTAAACGACGTATGCGATTTGGTAGGCATCGCCGATATGCGCAAACGCTTGATCAAAAACTTGTCAAAGGGCTATAAGCAAAGGGTGGGATTGGCCCAAGCGCTCATCGGCAATCCTGAAGTGGTAATCTTGGATGAACCCACCGTGGGTTTGGATCCGAAACAGATTATCGAAATTCGCAAATTGATCAAAGCGTTGGGAGAGAATCACACGGTTGTGCTATCGTCTCACATCCTGCATGAGGTTTCCGATGTGTGTGAACGCGTTGTGATTATCAACCAAGGCAAAATTGTTGCGGAAGATACGCTGGACAATTTGGCCCGGGGTGCCGGTGATACCTTTAGGATGATGCTCAGGGTTTTAACAGATGAAAACACCTTGTTACAATCCACCAATTATGAGCGCGAAATACAAAAAATGCTCCGCGACCTGGAAGGCGTGCGGTATGTTGAGGCCGTAGGCGTAAAAGAGCCGGGGAGTCTGGATTTCCTGATTGAATCCAGTCGGGAGCAGGATGTACGCGCGGCATTGTTCCGTGCGCTTGCAAAGAGAGAATATCCAATTTTAATGTTGAAGCCCATGGACATAGAGTTGGAAGATATTTTCTTGCAATTAACCGGAGATAGAGGAGGCGAGCACTAATGCGGGCCGTTTGGAAACGCGAACTACAAGCTTATTTTTATACACCTATAGGCTATGTATTTGTAGGTGTGTTTACTTTTCTATTTGGATTATTTTTTTTCCTAACCAATCTCATGTCCAACAGCTCAGACTTGAGCATAATGTTTGATAGCATACTGATATTTTTTGTAATGATCATAATTCCTGTGCTCACGATGCGGCTGCTGAGCGAGGAACGCAGAAACAAGACCGATCAGCTTTTGTTGACCTCGCCTTTGTCAATCAGCAGCATCGTGGTAGGCAAGTTCCTGGCAGCGGTAACCGTGCTGTTCGTTGCTCTGGTATTAAGCCTATTTTGTGCGGTGGCTGTTTCTGTATATGGTAATCCTTCTATCGGTTCGATTTTCAGCAGCTATTTAGGCTTTTTTCTAATGATTTCTTGCTACATCGCGATTGGTGTGTTGGTCAGCTCGCTGTGCCAAACTCAGATTTCCGCATTTTTGTTTGCACTGATCATCAA
Organism: uncultured Oscillospiraceae bacterium; assembly: GCA_964346145.1. GTDB lineage: Bacteria > Bacillota > Clostridia > Christensenellales > Aristaeellaceae > CAYFTL01. Next base: position 1,643 of record CAYFTL010000025.1, read on the forward strand.
CCTGTTGTTGTTTGCATTAGAGTCATCGCTTCCCACCGTAACCATTCCTTATATGGATTGGCTGCCTAATGCATTTCGGTGGATATCGCTTTTAGGGCGGTACAGTCAATTTAATGCAAACGTATTGAGCATTGCCAACATCATTTATTTTCTTTCCTTTATCGGAATAGTGCTATTTTTAACGATTCGCGTCATAGACAAGAGAAGATGGAGTGAGAATTAAAGATGAATGAGAAACAAGACAAGAAGATACAATCTTCTTTCACCAAAAAACTGCGCTACGGCGGCTACTCCATTGTAATCACGGCGCTCGTCATCGTGCTTGTTGTGGCGCTGAACTATGCTTTCGGAGCGCTGGAAGATAGGTTTGCACTGTCCTTTGACATGTCGGGCAATGAACTTACTGAACTAAGCGAAGAGACCGAAGAAATCTTGAAGGGTATAGATCAACCGGTTCATATTTATACGGTATACAGTCCTGATTCCGCAAACGTCAGCCAACGGATTCAAATTGAAACTTTGCTTGGGCGTTATGCTGCCAAAAACTCTGAAATTACTGTGAGCAACATTGACCCTAAGACTAACCCGCAAAAAGTACGCAGTTATGAAAGAGACTCGTTAACGATTAGCGAGGGCAGTGTGATTGTCACCAACGCAGATGAATCTCGTGTAAAAGTAATTTCCTATATGGATTTCTTTACGCAACAACAGAATCAGTATTCCGGCAACGTTAGCTACAGCTTTACTCGCGCCGAATCCCAAATTTCTTCGGCGCTGGTATACGCGACGTCTACAGAAACTCCACGCATGTATTTTTTGAGTAATCATGGTGAAGTTCCTAAGGATTATCTTTCGATGTTTACGCAAAATATGAGTTTTGAAAACATGGAGGCGCTGGAGTTGAATTTGGGGAGTGCAGAGGCTCCAGAGCTTGAAGCCGGGGATACCGTAATCATTTTAAAACCCACCAAAGATTTGTTGGACGAAGAGTATTCTAAGTTAAGCACTTGGCTTGAAAATGGCGGCCGTTTATTATTTGCTGTGGATTTTCAAGTTGATTTCGAGAAATTGCCAAACTTCAACAAACTACTAGGTTTGTATAATTTGGGATTTAAAGATGGGATGATTGTAGAAGACGTGGATAATGCGAGTGCATATAACGTCTATCCGGATTTTATCGTACCTGCCATGGAGGAAAGCGAAATAACCGACACATTACCGGAAAAGGCTATTTTACTCATGCCGCAGAACAACAGAGCGATACAGTATCCTGAAATGCCGATTTCGGGCGTGCAATATCAAACACTGCTCAAAAGCAGCGACAAATCGGTGTTAAAAAGCGAAATTAGGGAAGAGACCACTTATACGGCCCAGGAAGGCGATGAGGTGGACAGTCAGATTCTGGCGTTGACCGCGCTGAGGCAAAACGAAGATTCAGATAAGGATGTGCGCATCGCTTTAATTGGCAACATCAATATGTTCGCCGATGGATTGGCAAACGCTACGTCCAATCAAGACTTTTTAATCTCCACCCTGAAATGGTTGTGCAATGCTCAAGTGGATGTACGTGTGCCCAACAAACCAGCCCAAAACACCTCGTTGGCTATTCCGAACTCCGAATCCTTCTGGACTCTCGTGGTTGTAACACTTATTGCTATTCCGGTATTGGTGTTCGCAGGGGGCGTGTTTGTTTGGGTTAGAAGGAGGCACTTATAATGAGCGACAAGCAGGATCAAGGAAGGCCGACGCCCTTTGGCGGAGAAGAACTCAAGAAAAAGAAATCTTCTCGAAAGGGCGGGTCTAAAAAGTATTTTGTTTTAATCGCTTTGCTGGTCGTGGCCGGGCTACTATTTGGTGGCGCGTATGTTTTGCAAAACATGCCCGATCAAACCGAGCTCACTGAACCGGCTGCAACAGAAGATAACTCGGTGGATCTGTCCATTTTAAAAGCCGAACAGGCCGATGTAAGGTCTATTCAAGTGGAGAACGAAGCGGGTAAGTACACGCTGCTTTACAACGACGAAGACAAGAGCTTCGAGCTGGAAGGCCAGCCATCCTTTGAACTCAATGCTTCGGTGCCCAGTTCGATGGTCAACTATGCGGGTTCGTTGAACGCAGTGGAGATCATTGACGAGGATGCTCAGAATTTGGCAGAGTTTGGGTTGGATAAACCGGGGGTTAAAGCGACGATTAACTATAAGAACGGCACCAGCAAAGTGTTAAACTTTGGTCAAAAAATGCCCACTGGGAGCACTTATTATCTTACCGAAGGCGATTCAAAAAAAGTGGTCTTGGTGAACGGGAGCGTTTACAATGCGTTTGCCACCGCTTTAAACGATCTGCACACCATCCCTCAACTGAATTTGAACGCAGAAACCATCGATGGCTTCCGGGTGGAACGCAAGGGCCAAGATTTCATACAGATTCGAACCAACAATTCCGAATTGGTCGACGATTTGTCTGTAAACAGTTCAATGATTGAACAACCAATCGTATATCAAGCGCATCAAGATCGCACTCAGCAGGTAAAGGAAAGCCTTGTGGCTATGCAAATCAGCGGATATGCCGGCCAAATAACAGACGGCACCGATTATGGCTTTGAAGAGCCTAGTGCAAAGATCACAGTGTTTTCAACAATTCCGGTCGAGACGGAGGCAATTGATGAGGCAGCGACTCAAGAACCTACTCAAGAGACCACTCAAACCAGCGAAGTGTTTTTGGAGCTAGGGGATACCAACGATGAAAACCAGGTCTATGTGCGCTTGGATAATAGCGATGCGGTATACTTGATGGACAAATCGCTCTTTGGTTTCCTTGAACAAGTCACGGTTCCAAACTTGATTGATCCGTTTATAAATCTTGTAAACATTGTCAAAGTGGATGGATTAACAATCGAAACCCAAACCGATACCTATACCATGAGCATTACGCGCGAGCCTCAGCTGGATGAGGATGGGAAGGTTATCTTGGATGACGCCGGGAAAGAAAAGATTCTTGAAACGTACATGTTCAACGAAAATATGACGCAGGATAAGCTTTTCAAAAAGTTTTATCAGGTCGTTATTGGGACTTTAGCCGACAAGTATGTGGATGAGGATCCTGGAACGGGTGAAGTGGTGCTTAGAATCACCTATGACTTAAACGTTGCTCCCAACTCCTTAACAGTTGAGTATATGGAGTATGACCAGGATTATTACATTGCCCGCAAGAATGATAGGGCTCAGTTCCTAATCAAAAAGTCTAAGGTTCAGGAAATTATTGATACTGCAGAGCAGTATAAGCAAGGCGCATTCACATTAGAATAAAACTAAAGAGGGAGGATAAACATTTGTTGTCCTCCCTCTTTAGTTCTTTCTTTTGCCATAAAGCATCGGTTTTGCTGGGAAAGAGCCCGAAAATATCGATGGGAATATAAATCTTTGGTAGAAAATGTGGTCATTTGCTTGTCAGATTGAAGGCTTATGGTATAATAAATGCAGTGTTTAAGTTGATAAGTATATGCATTTTTGGTTTATACGCTTATAGAGAGGCGGTCAGTATGGCAAGAAACAAACGCAGCCCAAATACTATGGGCGGCCCAAATATAGATTATTATGAGTATAAGCGCCAACGAGATTTGCGGCGAATGAAAAACGCTCCGAGCGTTGAACAGCCGACGCAACGGCAAACGCCTATAGCGATAGAAGAAGATAAGCCTGAGGAGCGGTCAACCGGTCTTGCGATTAACGAACAAAGCCAAACTAAAAAAGCTGGCGCAAAGATTTTTGGCGGAATAAAAAATGTAGTTGACAAAGCGCTACAGCATACCGAAGAACCTAAATTGGAAGATGAGCCTTTTGATTTTGAAACTTTAGACATGGCGGGTACTACCGAAGAAGGGCAACCCGATGCGCTAAACTTGCAAGAAAGTCAAGAGAGTATACAACCGGCCGACATGCCGGCGTCTGTTCAAAGCCATCCGGTTGATGATATTGAAGTGTTTGAGGATGCGGATACCGACGTTGACTTGGGTGCTAATCCTTTTGAACCGGCTATCCGTACAGTCAAAAAAGTAGGTGACGGTCTAAAGCAGGGGGCAAAGTTTTTAATCGCGAAGTGGAACGACTTAAAAACTGCATCAGATCAAGAGGACCAGGACTGGGTTGAAGCTGAACAAGACGAATTTGAGGATATAGAATTCGATTTGGACGCGACATTGGAATCGGACGTAGAGGTTCAGCCTTTGGCGCCAGCAGAAAAATCGGCTGAGAAGGTAGAAGTTTTTGATGCGCCGCATACCTTGATTGTGCCCGAGACACCCCCGGTTGAAGAAGAAGGCGTGTTTGTCCTGGAGGATCAAGATTTACAGGATGCCAATTTGAACGTTGCTCGAAAGTTTTTTCGCTTTTTGTCCAAAGGGAACGACACGGACTCGGATGCGGACGAAATAGAGGAAGCCAAAGATATTGCGGAATCCGAGCCTGAACCCCTTGGGTTTACCGAGGCGCTTGAGAAGGCAAAAGCCTTCTTTAGTAACCGCAACAAAGATAAAGCAAAAAGCGTCCAAGCGGATGACGATTATTGGGATGATTTGCCCGATGAAACAGAATCTGTGGCAGTGGAAGGACAAATTAAATTTGATTTTGAAGATATAGGGGCTGAAGAGTTGGATATTGAAGATATTCCGGCAGCCGCAGATGAAAATATTGAATTGAGCTTTAATAATGAGGATGGAGGCGAGGGTATGGACGAAAAAGATAGGAGCGCTTCAGCCAGTTTAACTGAATTGTTGGCAGCTGATTTGGATGATCAGCCCGTGCCGTCGCGTAGAGCGCGCAAGGCAGGCGGAAGCAAGCAGACTGCTGCAGCGGTTGAACAGCCGGCGTTGGCAGATACCGAGCGCGACGATGTCGTTACTGCAGATATATGGGAAAGCGATATTCCGGTAGACGAACCTACATTGGAATTTAAGCCGTTGCGCCAGCCGGATCAGCAGCCTAGTCGGCGTGCAGTTGAGCAGGAGGATGAATCAGTGCGCACGATTCCATCTCGATCCAAGCGCGAAAGGATGAAGCCGGAACCCGATCGTCGTCAGCTGGAACGCCGCGTTTATAGCGATGACGATTATGATAATGATTACGATTACGATGATTATGATGACGATTACGATGATGACGACGATGATCGTGTAGGAATTGGCCACTTTGTCTTGGGCTTTTTTAAGACCATTATTCTGATTGGTTTGATCTGCCTGTTGATCGTGTTGGGGCTTAGACAGATGGAATCTTCCGGAATCCTCAGCCTGAATTGGTTGCGCGATTTGGTGGGGGACGTTGTGCCGATCGAGAATATTTTCCCGGAACCCCAGGGTCAGCCTCAACAGCCGCAGGTTACCCCGGCTACCGAAGGGCAAACGCCTGATGAGCAACAATCTCAGCAACAACCGGCGGAGCAGCCAGCCGAGCAGCCGGCTCAACCTGCGGCGGAACAACAACCCGCCGAGCAACAACCGGCCGAGCAGCAACCGGTGGAAGAACAGCAGC
>CAYFTL010000025.1:7264-27245 GCA_964346145.1 uncultured Oscillospiraceae bacterium
CAACAACCCGCCGAGCAACAACCGGCCGAGCAGCAACCGGTGGAAGAACAGCAGCCTGCTGCCTAGTTGGGGGGCAAGCAGCCGGATGATGGTTGGTGCAAGAAGCCGCTGCCCTTCTAGAGTATGTATATGCTGCGCGCGCTCCTGGCACAGGTGCGCGCGTTTGTTTATGTTTGGAAGGTACTTGCCCACTATTATGATAAAACTACTTGGAAGAGGTTTTCATTTATGCGTTATGTAATCGCGTTGGATCAAGGGACGACCAGTTCGCGGGCAATCATGTTTGATGAAAATGGGACCGCGGTTGCGTCCCACGGAGTGGAATTTGAACAGCTTTATCCCCAGCCGGGCTGGGTGGAACACCGGCCAGAGGACATCTTATCTAGTCAGGTTGAGGCCTTAAAAAAAACGGTGGAAAAGGCGGCGGTACCGCTGGAAGATATTGCCGCCATCGGCATAACCAATCAGCGGGAAACCACATTGTTATGGGACAAAGCTACCGGAGAACCGTTGTACAATGCCATCGTATGGCAGTGCAGGCGCACCGCTCCGTTGGTTGAACGCTTGAAGAAGGATGGGCTCGGCAACGTGATTCGGGAGAGGACCGGGCTGATTCCTGACGCCTATTTTTCCGGAACGAAACTTCAGTGGCTGTTGGATCACCTTCCGGATGCGCGAGCGTGTGCTCAGCGTGGCGAGCTGTGTTTTGGAACGGTAGATAGTTTCCTGGCTTACAAATTAACCAAAGAAAGAGTGCACATCACCGATGAAACCAACGCGGCGCGTACAATGCTCTACAACATTCACACCCACCGCTGGGACGAGCTTCTGCTCAAGTCGATGAGCATCCCTCCCGCGCTTTTGCCCAAAGTGGTCAACTCTTCTCAAGTTGTTGGAGTGTTGGACAAACGCATATTGGGGATTGAAATTCCGGTTGCCGCTTTGATAGGAGATCAGCACGCGGCGCTCTTTGGACAAGGATGCACTTCACCGGGCATGGTGAAAAACACATACGGAACCGGCTGCTTTATGCTGATGCACACGGGCAGCCAGCCCATCAGCTCAGAAAATGATTTGCTGACAACGGTGGCTTGGCGGCTGGATGGGAAGACCAGCTATGCACTTGAGGGCAGCGTGTTCATGACGGGTGCGGCGGTGCAGTGGCTGCGCGATGAGATGCAGCTGATTGCCACCGCTGCCGAGTCGGAACAGCTGGCAACATCGCTGGACAGTTCGGATAACGTATATATGGTTCCAGCGTTTACCGGCCTTGGTGCACCCCACTGGGACATGTACAGCCGTGGTACCATCATTGGCTTAACCCGTGGAACGGGCAAAGCCCACGTGGTGCGTGCAACGCTGGAGTCCATCGCCTACCAAACTTGGGATGTGCTGGAGGCGATGATGCTGGATAGCGGACTTAGGCCTGGAGAAATGCGGGTGGATGGCGGCGCCAGTGCCAACAGCTTCTTGATGCAGTTTCAGGCCGATATTCTGCGCACGCCGGTGGTACGGCCGCAAAGCACAGAAACTACAGCGCGCGGTGCCGCCATGTTGGCGGGCAGGGCTGTTGGGCTTTGGGATGACGAGCGCCTTGCAAGCCTAAAAACCCGATCCACGCGGTTTGAGCCCTCTATGGACCCGGTGCAGACCGATCAACTGATCCGCGGCTGGCATCGGGCAGTGGATAGGGCCAAAGGATGGATTGAGGCATAACAAACAAGAAGGATGATTGGAGGAAATAACATGGAATTTATCCGCTTAATAAACAAACTATCGGGCAATATGGGCGTAGCCATTGCGTTGGCTGTGCTTGGGCTGGGAATATGCTTTGTTGGGCTTAAACTATGGCGCGGTTTGGCTGTGGTGCTCAGCTTTGGACTTGCTGCGGCAGGGGGATTTCTCGTTGCGTCGTTGAAGATCCCGCAGATGACGGAAATGGTGTACGCGATTGCCGTCGGTTCAGGTTTGGTTTTTGCCGCATTAGCACTGTTTGTTCCCAAGTTGGGCATACTGCTTTTGAATTGTTCGGTCAGCATCATTTTGTTGGTGGTATGCCTGCCAAACGTGGAATTGTCTGCGCTAAAAAATGTTGTAATTATAGGCGCCGTAGCTGGATTGCTGCTGACTATACTCTCGTTTAAATGGCAAAACTACGTGATTATCGGCCTTACAGCCATCGGCGGCGGACAGTTGTTTATCCGTTCGCTGTTGCCTTTGTTTGGTGCCAAGGAAAGTTGGATGCTGTTATTGCTGGGGCTTGCCATAGCGATCCCAGGCGTGCTTGTGCAGCTGCTTTTACATTTCAAGCAAAGAACTTCTGTAGGCAAGGCATAGCAATACCCACTGTGCCAATCTTAGCAATTGTTTAATTGACAAACCTTGCCTTTTTTTGTATAATGGCTTAGTGATCCGCTCGAGGCGGGCTTATTAAATCGCGTTTGCGTGCCTGGCGTTCGGCGAGACTTATTTTTAGGAGGTGTCACAAAGGTGTACGCTATTATTCAAACCGGAGGAAAGCAGTACCGCGTAGAAAAAGGCGATGTGATTTACGTCGAAAAGCTCAACGTGGAAGACGGACAGGCCGTTGATTTTGATGTTTTGATGCTGGCAAAGGACGATGCGACTGCCCTTATCGGAGCGCCCACGGTGGATGGAGCCAAAGTGGTAGGCAAAGCTGTTGCCCAGGTAAAAGGCAAAAAGATCATGATCATGAAGTATAAATCGAAAAAGAATCAGCGTAAGCGTCAGGGCCATCGTCAGCCCTACACCAAGGTTGAGATTACTGAGATCAAGGGCTAAAATGACCACGGTTTACATGTATAAAAAGTCAGGGCGGTGGTGGGGCTTTAAGGCCGGTGGCCATTCGAATTTTGATGAAAGCGGAAGCGATATCGTGTGTGCGGCGGTGTCCGCATTGACACAAACGGCATTGATCGGCCTGTCGCAAGTGGCAAAAGCTTCGTTGCGGCACCATGTCGATCAGCGCCGGGGGCAGCTGAATGTTGTGCTGAGCCGAAAGGTGGAACAAGGTTCGTTGAACCAGGCGCAGACAATCCTTGCCACGCTAAACGCAGGACTTAAACAAATAGCACAGGATTATCCCGGTCATGTACGGGTAATTTGTAAGGAATGGAGGGAATACCCATGTTCAAAATAAATCTTCAGCTGTTTGCCAGCAAGAAGGGGACGGGTAGCTCGCGTAACGGTCGCGACAGTGCGGCCCAACGTTTGGGCACGAAGCGTGCTGACGGCCAATTTGTACTTGCGGGCAATATTCTGGTGCGCCAACGCGGCACCAAAATTCATCCGGGCAACAATGTGGGCATCGGCAAGGACGATACTTTATTTGCCATCGCTGATGGCGTTGTGCGCTTTGAACACAAAGGCAAAACGCGCAAACAGGTAAGCGTTTATCCGGTAGCCGAGGTTGCGGCAAACTAAGCTCAAAACATAATTTAGTCCGTTGTCGGTATGGCTTTAGCCGTACCGACAACGGATTTTCTTTATGTTTTTAGAGGGAGGGAATCTTTATTGCAGATTAAATATTTGCCCGATGGCGCGCGCATCACGAACGTTGAATTTGACACCCGGCTAAACCTCATGGATAGCGCTCAAGTATTTCACTGGAAGGAAACTCCAAGCGGATTCTCAGCGTTGTGTGCGGGCAAGGTTGCCACTATTTCACGGTTGGAAGATGGGCTGCATATCAGCAACTGCATTCCCGAGGATGTCGATTTTTGGATTCGATATATGGATTTGAAGCGCGATTATGGCTATTTGAAGCGAGATATGCAACATTTGCCCAAAGTGGTAGAAGCGTTGGACTTGCTGCCGGGCCTGCGTGTACTCAATCAGCCGGCTTGGGAAGTTTTAATTGCTTTCATCCTCTCTGCCAATAACAACGTTAAGCGCATTCGCCAGCTGGTGCATGGAATCAGCGAGCAACTGGGAGAAGCGCATGAGGTCGACGGTTGCACGTTATATGCATTTCCCGCGCCCGAAGTCATGGCGGTCACCGACGAAGCGGTGTTTCGCGCTCTGGGTTGTGGTTACCGCGCGCCATATCTTGTGAAAACAGCTCAAATGGTTCGGGATGGCTTTAACCTTGAAAGGCTTCAACAGATGGATTACGAGGAGGCGCTCAAAGAGCTTGTGAAGTTGGCCGGCGTGGGGGAGAAGGTAGCTGACTGTGTGCTATTGTTTGGCTGTCGGCACGCCGATGCATTTCCGGTAGATGTGTGGGTGGAGCGGATGATGCGCGCATGGTTTGCCCCGGACGCCAAGAACAAAAAACAAATTAAGCAAACAGGTAGGGAAATGTTTGGGAAAGATGCGGGCATCATCCAACAACATCTGTTCCACTGTGTCCGTGTGGGATTGATGGAGCTGCTATAGATGTCGCCTTCAATATATGGATAAAGTCCATAAAAACCCTTTGATCAAGAATTGGTTTTTAGAATATGAATAATACTTTGTACATAAATATAAAGAAGAAACCGAACCATATGGTTCGGTTTCTTCTTTATATTTATGTGGTTTGGAATTATCTTAATACATTCCGCCCATGTCGGGACCAGCAGCTGCGGCGGGCGCAGGCGGCTCAGGCAGATCGCACACCAAAGATTCAGTGGTCAGCACCATGGCAGCTACGGAAGCAGCATTTTGCAGCGCACTGCGGGTTACCTTGGTGGGGTCAATAATTCCGCGTTCGGCCATATCGGTGTACTCGTCCTTGGAGGCATCGTAGCCGAAGCCCATCTTGCCGTTTTCTTTAACCTTGGCCACAACCACGGAGCCTTCGACACCGGCGTTTCTAGCGATCATGCGCACCGGTTCTTCCAGAGCACGTAATACGATGGAAGCGCCGGTTTTTTCGTCGCCGTGCAGCGAATTCATCGTTTCAGCTACGGCCGCTGCGGTTGCCAGCAATGCGGTGCCGCCGCCGGGAACGATGCCCTCTTCCACTGCAGCGCGGGTGGCATTTAGAGCGTCTTCAATGTGCAATTTGCGCTCTTTCATCTCTACTTCGGTGGCAGCGCCTACGTTGATAACGGCTACGCCACCGGCTAGCTTGGCCAAGCGCTCTTGCAGCTTTTCGCGGTCGTAATCGCTGGTGGTCTCTTCAATCTGGGCGCGGATAGCGCTGATGCGGGCTTTAATGTCCTCAGAAGAGCCAGCACCTTCAACGATAACGGTGTTCTCTTTGTCCACCTTAACCTGACGGGCGCTGCCCAGCATGTCGATGGTGGTGTCTTTCAGTTCCAGACCCAGCTCTTCGGTGATCACTTGTCCACCGGTCAAGATGGCGATGTCCTGCAGCATTTCTTTGCGGCGGTCGCCGAAGCCGGGGGCTTTTACGGCCACGCATTGGAACATGCCGCGCAGTTTGTTCAATACCAAAGTGGCCAAGGCTTCGCCTTCAACTTCTTCAGCGATGATCAATAGCTTGCGGCTCTGTTGTACAACCTGCTCCAACAAGGGCAAAATTTCCTGAATATTGGAAATCTTTTTGTCGGTGATCAGAATCAACGGCTCATCCAGAACGGCTTCCATCTTTTCGTTGTCGGTTACCATGTAGGCCGAAGCATAACCGCGGTCAAATTGCATACCTTCCACGATGGTCAGCTCGGTTAGCATAGTCTTGCTTTCTTCGATGGTGATTACGCCGTCTTTGCCAACCTTTTCCATAGCATCGGAGATCAAAGCGCCTACGGTTTCGTCGCCTGCAGAAATGGAAGCTACTTGAGCGATAGACTGTTTAGACTCGATGGGTTTGGAAATCGCAGCTAACTCTTTGATGGCAACTGCGGTAGCCAGGTCGATGCCCTTGCGCAGTCCCATGGGGTTTGCGCCGGCCGCGACGTTTTTCAGCCCTTCGCGAACCATGGACTGGGCCAACAGGGTAGCGGTGGTGGTTCCGTCGCCAGCGACATCGTTGGTTTTGGTGGCAACCTCTTTAACCAACTGTGCACCCATGTTTTCGAAAGGATCATCCAGCTCAATGTCCTTGGCGATGGTTACGCCATCGTTGGTGATCAAAGGTGCGCCAAACTTTTTGTCTAACACCACATTGCGGCCTTTAGGGCCGAGTGTAATTTTAACGGTATCGGCCAACGCGTTAATGCCGGCTTCTAGTGCGCGGCGGGCGTCTTCGCCGTATTTAATTTGCTTCGCCATATTGTTTCATCCTCCTTGGTAGTTGTGATTTTAATAGAATATGATATGATTTATTTTACTACAGCCAAAATATCGCTTTGACGAACGATAATGTATTCTTCGCCGTCCAGCTTTACTTCGGTTCCGGCGTATTTGCTGTAAATTACTTTTTCGCCGACTTTAACCTGCATTTCAATTTCTTTTCCATCCACATTGCCGCCTGGGCCAACAGCCAGAATTTCGGCCATCTGGGGTTTTTCCTGTGCAGCGCTGGTCAGCAAAATGCCGCTTTTGGTGGTTTCTTCGGCTTCAACGTTCTTCAAAACGACGCGATCGCCGAGAGGTTGAATAGTCATGTACAAATTCCTCCTTAAAGATTTTTTGTTTGTTAGCACTCGTTACCATTGAGTGCTAAGCTCTATTAGTAGTGTATACAATATCAGTCTAAAATGCAAGTGTTTTTTGCATAAAAAAATAAATTGAGGCAAGAAAAAATGTTAAAAATGTTTGAATATCCCGTATCTTGAAAAAACTGTAGCGGAAATGATTGCTTTTCGAAGGTTTTAATTGCTATACTTATACCCATAATGGTATTGTCATATTTTAATAGATATTATAAAGAGCGTTGAGGTGACTTAAATTTGGATAAATGGGACGATCGTTTTATGGAAATGGCTTGGCTGATTTCGAGCTGGGCCAGTTGTTACCAAGAGAATCGAAAAATAGGTGCGGTAATTGTAAAGAACAAACGGATTATTACGACCGGGTATAACGGAGCGCCTGCTGGCGTGCGCACCTGCGTAGAACGGGGCGAATGTCTGCGCCGCAAGTTGAACATTCCTTCGGGCACGCGCCAAGAGATATGCTATGCAATCCATGCCGAACAAAACGCGATTATTCAAGCGGCGAAGCTGGGCATATCCATCGATGGAGCCACGTTGTACTGCACCCATCAGCCCTGCGTAATGTGCGGCAAAATGATTGTCAATGCGGGCATCGTCCGGGTGGTGTATCAGGAAGGCTACCCCGACGATTTTGCGCTGGAGATGCTCACCGAAGGCATGGTACAGATGGAGCGGTATATTCCAACAGAAGATATAACGCGATGAAAAAAAGGGCTGACTATGCCTGATGAATGCAGGCATCTGTTGCGCAGGGTTCTAAAGCTTTAAACTATTATAACTCAATATCTAAGGCGGTTTGAAAGTGAAATCGACCGTTTAAAAATAGGCGGATGTTGTTTGCAACATCCGCCTATTTTGTGCTTTATTCAATTCGACCCCGTTTTTTTCGGAACTGTCCGGGCGAAATGCCCACCGATCGGGTGAACACTTTGGTGTAGTAGCTTTGATCGTTGTACCCTACCATATCGGCGATCGCCGCCAAGGACAACGAGGGATCCAGCAAAAGCTCTTTGCTTTTTTCGACGCGTACATTGTTAATGTAATCGGTAAAAGTTGTCCCGGTCTCATCTTTAAACACCGTGCTTAAATAGCTACGGGATAGTCCTACGTGGGCTGCGGCATCTTCCAGCGCAATTTTTTGCGCATAATTTTCGCGTATAAAGTTTATGGTTTTGTGCAGAATATCCGAATGCTCGAAACGGCTAAACTCAAACACATATCCGACAAATCGGTTGAAAATAGAGGTCAAAAACAATGACAGCTCATCCAAAGAGTCGAACTGGTTGATTTCCAAAACATAATCCTGCTTGTGGCCAAAAATTTGTTGCACGTCGGCGCCGCCTTCCATCGAAGCGCGGGAAAACAACACGATCAGCTCCTTGGCCCTCTCCTTAATGACTGAAAAATCTCCGCCCGAATGGAAGTACAGCGAGCCCAACAACTGGTTGATCATTTGTTGAGCGCCTTTTTTATCCCCTTGGACGATCATGCGTTGCAAGCGCTGCTCTATTTCCAGCGGATAGCGGGCGTTGGTCTCAATGGAGGTGTTTTCAGTGGCGCGGTACAACGCATTAAACAGCTCGCTTTGGGTCTGATTCTTTTGAGTGGCACTTTGAATGGACTGGCCCGATAGGAATCGGCACAATGCCCATTGTAGTTGGGCTAAGGAGGTTGTGGCGCTTGCAGAGCGTTGGGGCAACGCGTACACCGAATCGCGCATGCTGTTTCCGTTGACCTCTAACACATCATCAGGATTGCCCATGACGATAGGGCCGGTGATTATGGCATAAGCCGATGGTTCTCCATCCGAAACGGTGGTCGCGACGAAAGCCAGGCTCATCGGGCAATAATAGATATACAGGCCATTCCAGCGTTCGGCTTGAAAGCAACCGTATTGGTGGGCAATTACATACCTGCATTTTTCCTGCTTGGCATATTCGCATTCGGGGCAGAAGCTACACGCAGCTTCCGATAGAAAGTCGCGAGCGCTATAATCAAATACTGCGGTCGATATATTATCGACCGCAGACAAGTGCTTGGCATATTCAACTACGCTGTTTTGCAGCTCGTTGGCCATGGACGCCCCTCCGGTACACAGAAATATTTTCATTACTGTCAGTATAACATTGTAGGCAGGCTTCGTCCATAAGTTTTGTGTTTTTACAGATTGTCGTAATACTCCTTGGCGGCGTTAAAGAACGCATGGATGTTCTCCCACGGGGACAAGGGAGGAATATCACAGCCGGAAGAAATGATAAAGTTGGGGTGGTTTGGACAGCAAGCGTCCATAATGCGCTTGGTTTCTGCGGCGATGCTTTCGGGTGTGCCGCCACGGAACTGTCCGGCGGGGTCGACGTTGCCCATGACGATGGTGTCTGCAGGGATTAACTTAAGCGCCTCGGCCATATTGATAGAGTTGCCCAGGTGGAAAGCGGAAGCACCGGTCGCCAAAATAGAATCCATGATTTGGATTACGCTATTTCCGCAATTGTGATAAATCACGACAAAGTTGTCATCCTGTACCGCCTCAATAATTTGGCGTACATAAGGCTCGGAAAATTCGGTGGCCAAAGCGGGGGAGAGGAGGCCGGTTAAGGGTTCGGCCATAACCACACCGTTGGCTCCGACGGCCTTGTAGGCTTTGCAGTACTCAATCAAGAACTGGGTGCATTTGCGCATGGTAATGTGTACCATTTCGGGTTCGGTCATGCAGTTTACCAGTGCTTCGGTAACGTCCATCAATCGCCCGGCCAAGGAGAACGGTCCGATCACCCCGGCAAAGACCGGGCGGTCGGTAATCAGCTTGCACGCTTTTTCGATGGCGTCTACGTAACGTCCGGTGCGTGCAGTGCCTACAGCGGGCACCTCGAGCGCTTCAGCTTCATCTTCGTCGGTAACGATGGCGCCAACCACGGTGGGCACTTCATCGTCGGATAGGCGGATATCCGAACCGAAAGCTTCGGCTTCCACCGACAAGTCCATCATGCTCACGGAGGCGGCGCTGTCCACAGCGTCGGCCACCTTTTTCATGCCCTGAGCCTGCAGATCACTGTCTTCAATCAGTTGTTTTACGGTGATGCCCATCAAAGTGATAGCAGGGAAGGAGAGTACGGGCATCGGTTTTTTTTGTTCCAGAGCTATTTGATCTTTTAGCCAGTTTTTCATGTTCATAAATATGAATGCCCCTTTCGAATGTTGGCTATAGTGTACTTCCTATTGCCTTTAGTGTAGTGCATAGAAACTTAAAAATATAGCAAACATTTTTGATTTTTGGTATTTTGTTTTGAAAATCCCAAACGAACGGGCATTGAACACAGCGGCTCCGAAAAGGGAGAAAAAATAGTGGCTATAAATCTTTGCTAACAGAAACTGGCCAAGGATTCCGGTTGCAAAAATGATTGTTTAGTTACCGGTTGTCAATGACTCTGCCGCGCAGCTTGTTCAGCGAACGTTCTACTGCGTCTCTAGAATTGTTCCAGGGTTTGTCTTGATTGCGGTAATCAAACTTGAGCGTGAACCATTCAAGCTCCTTTTCAATGCGTTCCATATTTTCTCGTTGCAATGTGGTGGTGGCTTTTAAAAATTCATCCAACTTTTTGCCCGAGAGCTCTTCGGGTGCTGATTGTAGCAATTGAATATAGTGGGGCATGCAGAATCCTTTGGATGCGGCATACAGCTTTTGAAACTCGCTCTCTTTGCTCCACAAATAGACCAGCGTGTAGACATAACGCTGCATGGTGGCATTAAGCCTATCGCACAGAATGCAGGTATTTGTGCGGTGTGCAATTGCTTGCAATGGTGAAGGTTGATTACGTTTCTTCCCCAGCATGCTGGAGAGCTTTCCGGGCGATTTGTTCGCCAGCAGTTGTGCGACACTTTCGTTTACAACCTGCATGGTTTCTTTCATATATGTGTGGGCCATCAGCGACAACCCCAAGCGGTTTTGGGCATCGTACAGCTGACGAAAATGGGCGGAACAAAACCCCTTTTGGTTGACTTCAATTCGTGTGCTAGGCTCCATCACCGATCCGCCCAAAAAATTGTCCACGTACATGGCTTCGTTATTTTTTTCAATCCAACACAATGGGCATTCACAGTCGGTGCGGTAGGCATCCCATATCGGAATGGTATTTATATGCTGTTTCACGTAATCCAACCTCCATCCTTGTGTTTGTATCATAGCAGAAACGTGATGGCGGCGCAACGCACTACCGGTATAGGTGTTGCAAAGATATTGTGGTAGCAATATATTAATGAATCGTTTATAATATAACGAAGTGACGCCATAAAAAATGCGGTTTGCTCTATGAGGCAACATCGCTGGAGGGGTAATTTATGAATATTGGGCAAATTAAAGATCTTTTGAATGCAGAGTTGTTTTACGGAAATGATTTGCTGGAACGGGAGATTAAATCTGCCTGTGGCGCCGATCTGATGAGCGATGTGTTGGCCTTTTTAAAAGACAAAGCTGTCCTTTTAACCGGGCTTACCAATCCCCATGTGCTGCGCACTGCCGAAATGCTGGATGTGCGCTGCATCGTCTTTGTGCGGGGAAAGCGCCCGACTGAAGAGATGATAGAAATGGCTCAGGAACGCGAAATCGCCTTGCTGGGCACCAAAGGCACGCTCTATGAATCTTGTGGGAAACTATATATGCAGGGCTTACCTGCAACCGATAAGGCGGAAGGTAGGTAAGCGCACGATGGAAGATAGACTGGTATTAAGACAAGTGTTTAATGTGGAGGCGCGCAATTTTGCCACTGCGGGGGAGGCTTCAGGTAGTATAAAACGCATTTTAAAGCGTTTGGGCATCAGCAGTTCAATCATGCGTAGCGTCGCTATTGCAGCCTATGAGGTGGAACTGAATTTGGTGATACACAGCTTGGGCGGCCAGATGGAATTGATTGTGGATCCGTCGGCTGTTTCGCTGAATATATCCGACTGCGGGCCGGGAATTGAAAATATCGATTTGGCCATGAGCGAAGGATACTCTACTGCAACCGAAGATGTGCGCATGATGGGGTTTGGCGCGGGCATGGGCTTGCCCAATATGCGCCGGAATGCCACCGAGTTTACAATCGAATCCGAAGTAGGGGTTGGCACCAATATTCATATGAAGTTTGACTTAGAACAATAGCCGGAAATTTTCGGTCAACCATTATTGGAGATAAAAATGAGCGGCAAAAAATATTATCATTCGGTCACGCTGGATGCATCCAAGTGTATGGGATGTACTAGTTGTTTGAAACGCTGCCCGACCGAAGCCATACGGGTTCGCGGCGGCCGGGCTCGTATCATAGATGAAAGGTGCATCGATTGCGGGGAATGCATTCGCACCTGTCCTTATCATGCAAAAATAGCGGTAACCAACCCTTTGGCTACCATCAATCGGTTCCGTTACAAAATCGCCTTGCCTGCTCCGGCTTTGTACGGCCAATTTAAAGAACTAAAACATATTGATAGCGTGCCGC
The DNA here is from genome assembly GCA_964346145.1 of uncultured Oscillospiraceae bacterium. Taxonomy (GTDB): domain Bacteria; phylum Bacillota; class Clostridia; order Christensenellales; family Aristaeellaceae; genus CAYFTL01. The sequence continues at coordinate 19,299 of CAYFTL010000025.1, forward strand.
GAGGGCTTAAGCGTATGGGCTTTGATGCCGTGTATGAAGTTGCGCGTGGGGCCGATATTGTCGCGCGTGCGGTGCAGCAGCGGCTGAAGGAGCCCGATTGCCCCAGACCGTTGATCTCCTCTTCCTGTCCAGCGGTGGTCAGGTTGATCCAAGCGCGTTTTCCCGATTTGATTGACAATATCGTGGACATTAAATCGCCTATGGAAATGGCGGCGATCGATGCCCGCAACGAATTCTGCAAACAAAACGGAGTGGACCCGAAGGATGTGGGCTGCTTTTTTATAACGCCCTGTGCAGCCAAAATGACCGCCATACGCGAACCCATCGGTCATATGGCTTCAGCGGTCGACGGGGCTATATCCATATTGGAGGTTTATGGGCTTTTGTCCAGCCAAATCCGCAACGATATGCAGCAGGGTAGCAAAGGTGGCAGCATGTACCATGCCACCGGTTTTGGCGTGGGCTGGGCGAATTCCGGTGGGGAAGCCAACTCCATAGGCATCGATGACTTTATGGCGGTGGACGGAATAGAAAATGTGACTCGCGTCTTAGAGGAAATCGAAAATAATCGATTGACCGATCTAATGTTTTTTGAAGGACTCGCTTGCAACGGTGGCTGCGTAGGTGGGCCGCTGGTGTTTGAAAATGGCTACATCGCCAAGAATAGAATTCGGAAGCTCACAGAAAAATTGCCTAAAAAATTGCCGCAGGAAGCGGTAGCGGAAGAAAAAATGGATGAACTGACCGATGATTTGTATTGCGATATATCCATCGAACCGATAGAGGTTATGCAACTGGACTCCAATCTAAACCAGGCACTGCAAAAGATAAAGGAAATTGAGATCATTCGCAAAACTCTTCCGGGATTGGATTGTGGCTCTTGCGGCTCGCCTACTTGCCAATCGTTGGCGGAAGATATCGCCAATGGATATGCCAAAGAAATAGATTGTCTTTTTTTGCTAAAACAACGGGTGCGCGAAATGGCCGAACAAATGGTGGAAATTTCGGGCTCGGAGAGGGAATAACAGGAGGAAGAATCATATGAATGTCGGAGAATTGGCCAAAGTTCTGGATGCAAAAGTGCTTACTGCAGAAACGGATCTGTCCCGCCAAATCAGCGTGGGGTACACCTGTGATCTGTTGAGTTGGGTAATGTCCCACGGGGAGGCGGACATGGCTTGGATCACCGTGCAAACCCACATGAATGTGATCGCGGTGGCCAGTCTGATGGAAATGAGCTGCGTGATTGTGCCCGAAAGTATTGAGGTGGCAGATGACATCATCGCAAAGGCGCAAGAGGAAGGCGTTACGCTGTTGTCGGCCACGGCCACGGCCTACGAAATCTGCGGCATTATGGCTCAGTTGGGCATTGCTCATTCTCCTAGGCGATGAAACTCGCAGCGGATTTACATATTCACAGCTGCCTATCTTCCTGTGGCGATGAGCTCATGACGCCCAACAATATCGTCAACATGGCGGCGCTTAAAGGGCTGGATGTGATTGCGGTTGCCGACCACAACAGCGCTTTAAATTTGCCTGCAGTTGCAAGCATTGCCCGGCAGGTGGGCGTATGCCTGATCCCGGCCATTGAGTTTAACACGCGGGAAGAAGTGCATATATTGGGCTATTTTCCTACGGTGGATACGGCGCTGGAGATCTCCGACAGAGTGCGCTCTTTTTTGCTGCTGGACAACAAACCTGATTTCTTTGGCGAACAAAAAGTGTTAAACGATCGGGATGAAGAGGTTGCAGTCGAGCAAAAGCTACTGATTCAAGCTCTAGATTTGTCCATTGATCAACTGGATGATTGGATCAATGATATGGGCGGGCTGGCGGTGCCGGCCCATATCAATCGAGGTTCCAACGGCATATTGAAGGTGCTTGGATTTTTGCCTCCGGGTGCAAACTATGATGCGCTGGAGGTGGCTAAGAAAGGGGATCCGGTGAACCAAAGGCTGCTAGATAGCCATAGGATACTTCACTCTTCCGACGCCCATAGGCTGGAAGACATTCTAGAGCGCGAACAGTTTTTGGAGATGGAATCAAAAACCGTGACAGCCTTTTTTGACTCTATGAAGAGAAAACTCTAACTGGCTTTTGATGGGTGCATTCATGTGCATATTTATCCGATAAAGTGGTGGTAAGACGACAGACAGATTGAATTCAGGTAAAATTTCTATGAGGGTCTGGTATTGCTTGCCACTTGTGTTAAAATAGTAACAAGGGTGTTTTTTTGTGCACTACTGTGCATAAAATTCAGCATTCAAATCAAGGAGGGGTTGTTTTCATGTCAGCAGTAGAAGCTAACGAAAAATATCTGCAGCTAGACAAAGTGATCGCAGCAAACAAGGACAAAAAGGGTGCGGTCATGATGACTTTGCAGGAGGCGCAGAATATTTTTGGTTGCGTATCTCAGGACATTCAAAAACACATCGCAGCAGGGCTGAATGTTTCGTTGAGCGAAGTGTATGGTGTCGCAACTTTTTACTCGCAATTTGCATTGGAACCGCGTGGCCGCTATGTAATTGGTGTGTGCATGGGTACCGCTTGCTATGTTAAGAATGCCAAAGGCGTGCTGGACAAAGTGGCTGATACTTTGGAAATTCCGGTAGGCAAAACCACGCCGGATCAGCTGTTTACGATTAAAGACACTCGTTGCTTGGGCGCTTGCGGTTTGGCTCCGGTTATGATGATCAATGACGATGTGTACGGCAGATTGCAGCCTTCGGACATTCCGGGCATCCTGGACAAATACCGGGGAAAATAATATATGCCTGAACTTTCTTTACATATTCTGGATTTGGTTCAAAACTCTATCGTTGCCGGTGCAAGCCGGATTATCATCAAAGTGCTGTACGATATCGGTCGAGATTTGCTTACCATAGAGATCGCCGATAACGGAAGCGGCATGGATGGGGAACTGCTCGATCGGGTAACCAGTCCTTTCGCAACAACCAGAACCACGCGCAAAGTGGGGCTGGGTGTTCCTATGTTTAAACAGTGCGCCGAACAGTGCGGGGGCAGCTTTAAGCTTGTTTCCAAGCTTGGCGAGGGCACTACGCTGTGGGCCCAGTTCCAAAACTCCCATATGGACTTGCCGCCTATGGGCGATTTAATCGGCACCATGCGCTCGCTCTTGATTGCTCATCCGCAAGCCCCCGACTTTGAACTGCATTACGGCTACGGTGAAAACATATTTATTTTTGATACGGCCGAAGTGCGTCAGGCTTTGGGCGGATTGCCGCTGGACCTGCCGGATGTGTTGGACTGGGTTAAGGGATACTTACAAGAGAACATGGATCAAGTGCGGAATATCGCAGAAAATGTACAATATACTTAAGGGGTGTTAATAAAGGGATGAAAACGTTAGCTGAACTAGAAGCCATTCGTCAAAGGACGCTGGACCAGGTAAACCTTCGAAAAGAAAACAATGATGGCACGCGCGTTGTCGTGGGCATGGCCACATGCGGCATTGCAGCGGGTGCGCGCCCGGTTATGTTGGCCTTCGTAGAAGAGGTAAAAAAGCGTAATCTGCTGGATGTCACGGTTGCCCAAACTGGCTGTATCGGCATGTGCCGCTATGAGCCCATCGTGGAGATCACATCGCCCGGTAAGGAAAAAGTTACCTACATCAATGTAAAACCCGAAATGGTTTCCAGGATTGTGACCGAGCATGTGGTGAACGGCAATCCCGTGGAGGAATATACAATTTCCGCAGAAAAAGAATAAGGCCACGGCGCCGATGCAATTTTGAGGAGGTAAACCGATTATGAATTTGTTCCGTTCCCACGTGCTGATCTGTGGAGGTACAGGTTGCACATCATCTGGATCTGCCCAAATTCAGAGCCGATTTGAGGAACTTTTGGCAAAAAACAAGATCCAGGATGAAATCAAGCTGGTTCGCACAGGTTGTTTTGGTCTGTGTGAAGCGGGTCCGATTGTTATCATATATCCGGAAGGCGCTTTCTATAGCCGCGTTGAAACTGAGGATGTAGAAGAAATCGTTAATGAGCACCTGATTAAGGGCCGCGTTGTGCAGAGGCTGCTGCACAAGGACTCGGTTGACGAATTGGGCGAGATCAAGGCGCTGGATGACGTAGACTTTTACCAGAAGCAAGAGCGCGTTGCACTGCGCAACTGCGGCGTAATCAACCCCGAAAGTATCGATGAGTACATCGCTTTTGAAGGCTACAAAGCGTTGGGCAAAGCGTTGAGCGAAATGACCCCCGAGCAGGTAATTGATACGATCAAACGGTCCGGTTTGCGTGGCCGTGGGGGCGGCGGTTTCTCCACCGGCTTAAAGTGGCAGTTCGCAGCCCAGAACAAAGCGGATCAAAAATACGTTTGCTGCAATGCAGACGAGGGCGATCCGGGCGCGTTCATGGACCGATCGGTGTTGGAGGGTGATCCCCATGCCGTGCTGGAAGCCATGGCCATTGCCGGCTACGCCATCGGCGCTTCCCAAGGTTATGTGTACGTGCGTGCTGAATATCCGATTGCGATCGGACGCTTGCAGCTCGCCATCGAACAGGCGCGCGAATATGGCCTGTTGGGCAAGAATATTTTCGATAGCGGCTTTGATTTTGACGTTGACGTGCGATTGGGTGCCGGCGCGTTCGTATGTGGCGAGGAAACCGCGCTGATGGCATCTATCGAAGGCGGCCGTGGCGAACCCCGTCCCCGTCCTCCGTTCCCGGCAGAAAAGGGACTGTTTGGTAAGCCTACTATATTGAACAACGTGGAAACCTATGCCAACATTCCAGAAATCCTGCTAAAAGGCGTAGAATGGTTTACCTCCATGGGTACCGAAAAATCTAAGGGAACCAAAGTATTTGCGCTGGGCGGTAAGATCATTAACACCGGTCTGGTCGAAGTGCCCATGGGCACCACCTTGCACGAAATCATTTATGATATCGGCGGCGGAATCCCCAATGGCAAGAAATTTAAAGCGGTGCAAACCGGCGGCCCCTCCGGCGGCTGTATACCGGAGTCCTTGATTCACACCCCCGTAGACTACGACGGGCTGACTGCTGTTGGATCCATGATGGGATCTGGCGGCATGATCGTCATGGACGAAGACAACTGCATGGTAGATATTGCTCGTTTCTTCTTAGACTTTACGGTAGATGAATCCTGTGGAAAGTGTACGCCTTGCCGCATCGGCACCCGCCGCATGCTGGAAATTTTGACCCGCATCACCGAGGGCAGAGGAAAAGAGGGCGACATTGAGAAGCTGGAAGAGTTGGCTCAGAACATTACATCCACCGCGCTGTGCGGCTTAGGGCAGACTGCGCCCAACCCGGTGCTTTCTACCATAAAGCATTTCCGCGAAGAGTATGAAGCGCATATTCGCGAAAAACGCTGCCCGGCTGGCGTATGTCAGAGCTTGCTGAAATACATCATTGATCCGGAGAAATGTGTTGGTTGCACGCTGTGTGCCCGCGTATGCCCGGCAGACGCGATTACCGGCACGGTAAAACAACCCCATGTAATCGACACGGATAAGTGCATCAAGTGCGGTGCTTGTATAGAAAAATGCCGCTTTGGCGCGATCTCTAAGAAGTAATACAAGGAGGAAATCTTCTATGGATATGCTTACGCTGACCATCGACGGCATCTCGGTTACCGTACCGGAGGGTACCACTGTGCTGGAGGCCGCTCGTTCGGCGGGAGTCACGATCCCGACGCTTTGTTATTTGAAAGATATTAATGCCATCGGAGCTTGCCGCTTGTGCGTGGTGGATGCGGGCGCCCGCGCCCTGTCCCCGGCGTGCGTGCTGCCGGCCACCAATGGAATGAATGTTAAAACCAACACCCCGGAAGTGCGCAAGGCGCGCAAAATTAACCTGGAGCTGTTGCTGTCCACCCACAACAAGCGTTGCTTGAGCTGTGTACGCAACACCAACTGTGAGTTCCAAAAACTGTGCGCAGACTACGGCGTGGAAGACGAAACCGCTTTTGCTGGCAGCATGGTTGAAACCAAAATCGACAATAAATCCCTGGCCATCGTGCGCGACAATAGCAAATGTGTGTTGTGCCGCCGATGTGTCGCAGTCTGCCAGAAGATCCAACAGGTAAGCGTTATCGGTCCGACCCAGCGCGGCTTTAACACCGCGGTGGAATCGGCCTGGGGCGTGAGTCTGGCAGATACCCCCTGCATCAACTGCGGACAGTGTATTGCGGTTTGCCCCACCGGCGCTCTGACCGAACGCGACGACACCCAAAAGGTGTGGGACGCGCTCAAGGATCCTACCAAGCACGTGGTTGTACAGCCCGCTCCTTCGGTGCGCGTGGCGCTGGGCGAAGAGTTCGGTATCCCCATGGGCACGTCGGTTACCGGCAAAATGGCTACGGCGCTTCACCGCTTGGGTTTTGATAAAGTGTTCGATACCGACTTCGGTGCCGACCTGACCATCATGGAAGAAGCCACCGAGCTGGTCAACCGGATCAAGAACAACGGCGTGTTGCCTATGACCACATCGTGCAGCCCGGGCTGGGTAAAGTTCCTGGAGCATCAATATCCTGAATTTATCCCGAACTTGTCCAGCTGCAAATCTCCTCACCAAATGTTGGGTGCGGTGATTAAAAGCTATTATGCGGAGAAGAACGGCATCGATCCCAAGGATATCGTTACCGTTTCGGTAATGCCTTGCACGGCCAAAAAGTTTGAAGCTGCCCGTCCTGAAATGGAAGAGAACGGCGTGCGCGATGTGGATATAGTCGTCACCACCCGCGAGATCGCTCGCATGATCAAACAGGCAGGCATTGATTTTGCCAAATTGCCTGATGGCGATTTTGACGTGATGATGGGCGATTCCACCGGCGCCGGCGTAATCTTTGGCGCGACCGGTGGCGTTATGGAAGCTGCCTTGCGTACCGCTTACGAAACCTTGACCGGAAAAACCCTTGAAAAGGTGGAGTTTGAGCAAGTGCGCGGCATTGAGCGCATCAAGGAAGCTACCATTGATATCGATGGTATGGAAGTGAACGTTGCGGTTGCCAACGGTACTGCGGCTGCGGCAGAATTGCTGGAACGCGTGAAGCGTGGCGAAAAGCAATACACTTTCATTGAAATCATGGGATGCCCCGGTGGCTGTGTAAACGGCGGTGGTCAGCCCATCGTAACACCTGAACAGCGCATGGATGGAGATCCCCGCGTGCTGCGCGCACAGGCGTTGTACCAGGAGGACGTGGACAAGCCTTTGCGTAAATCCCACGAGAATCCGTCGATCCAAAAACTGTATGCCGATTATCTGGGTGAGCCCAATGGGCACAAGGCACACGAGCTGTTGCACACCCACTACGAAGCTCGCGAAAAACTGTAATCATTGGCTGTTTAAGCAGCGCGCCAATTGGCGCGCTGCTTTTTTGCTATGCGCAACAAAAGAAAAGCCTACCGCATGCAAATAGCATTTTTGCGGTAGGCCTTTGTTATGGCTAACTATATGGAATGAAAGCTAAAAATATAGTTTAACGGGCCAAGTACCGATCCAACGCAGCCTGTTTAATGGCTACGGCATCGTCAATCCCCATTCCTTTGACTTGCTCTACGAACGTATCAAAGTTTTCCAAAGGTTCCTGTCCCATAATGAACTTTGGCGTCATCTCGTCGCGGTAAGTATTGATGTCGGTCATGATTCGTGAGCGCTCTTGGGTTTCTTCAGCGGTTTCGGAAACAGGGGGCATAACCCAACCGGGGTCAACCTTGCTCCACTCCTCAATACACTGCCATACTTCGGGCTGCATTTCATAGGCGCTGGAATCGCGCAAATAACCGCCGTTGTGCAGCTTAAATTTGGGGTAAACGGTCCAGAAATCCAATTCTTCTCCCTTGTCGATCACGCCGGTTTCTTCATAGATCCATGAAAGTGTCCCATCTTCGTTCCACTTGTAGGATTTGCCTTCGGGTCCGTAGGAGAGCAAGTCGGCGCCGTCTTGGCTGTACCA
>CAYFTL010000026.1:0-26374 GCA_964346145.1 uncultured Oscillospiraceae bacterium
AAAACTCTACCTGCTCCCAAATAGGGCTTTCAAGATGCAACCACTGCTTTACCTGATGCTGGGGATTGGAGCGGGGGCACTTGTGCTTTTATCTATTTGCTGCGTGTATTTATCCTTTTCCTTGGAACGTCCGCTGAAGGGAATAATCAAGATGATGGACCGGGTAGGGCAGGGAAATTTTGCTGTGAGGATGGACGAAGAGTTACCAATTTTAGAATTTCAAAAAATCAGTCGCCATTTTAATCGTATGCTCGAAAATATTTGCATGTTGATGCAGAAAAATGTTGATATCGAGCGCGAAAAGAGAGAGTTGGAGATAGAATCTTTACAAGCGCAAATCAATCCACATTTTCTGTTCAACACACTCGTATCCATTCGCTGGATTGCCGTCATGACGCATGTGGATAGCATCGCAACGGCGCTTGCCCATTTAAATAAATTGCTGAAGCCACTGTTTTACGACACAACCAATGCGTGGACAATCCAGGAAGAGTGTCGCTATATCGAAAGCTATATCTCCCTTATGGAATTACGATTTGGCAGCCAGGTAGAGTTCTCTATGCAGGTGGAAAAAGAGGTCCTTTCTAGCTCCATTCCCCGGTTTATTTTACAACCCATTCTTGAAAATAGTTATGAACATGCCGGACGTGGTCAAAGGCACACCAAAATCCGTCTGGATATTCGTGCGGTTGCCGAGTCGATCGTCATTTCCATAGAGGATGATGGACATGGAATGGATTGTGAGCAATTAGAGAAAATTCGTACGCATATGCAGCTTAAAAAAAGAAAGGTTTCCCCATCCGGCAGCATAGGGCTGGTTAATGTCTACAGGCGAATAAAGTTGTTTTACGGTGAACGGAGTGAAATGTCTATCGACTCCGAACTCGATCAAGGTGTAAAGGTGGTTATTACACTGAACGCGCAATAGGTGTTCGCTAGCAGACTGCCTAAAAGCTTAATGGTTAAGGGGTAAAATGCTATGCAATGCCGTTTTATACAAAGGAAATATGTGATAAGATTGGAAATAAGAAAAGTTTCTCTGCCCGTATTAAAATAGAAGGACAGCCCAATAAAAGGGTAGTTAAAGCTCAAGTATTGTATGGGTGGGCCGGAGGTTACGAATATGGTACGCAAGCGCCTTGACCGGGATATGTGGACGTCGATTCAGGAGAAGCTCTACCGCCAGTGCGATATGGCCGACGACAATTTTGTGGGCGTCGTTTCGCTGATAACGATGATAGAGGTCAATCCGATTTCTACTTGGAATTTTCCGGACAAATCAATCGATGTGACCAACGAAGGTTATAGATGGCTTCAGCTGATGCCCAAAGGAGAGGCCTATGTGGTCACCATGATTATGAACGATAAGAACCAAGTCGAGCTGTGGTATATAGACATGGTCGCCGGAACCGGCCGCGACAAAGATGGCGTTGCATATTTTGATGATTTATATTTAGATCTCGTTTTGAGGTTGGATGGCTCTATTATTGTTGACGACATAGATGAATTGGTGGAAGCATACAATAAAGGGGATATTTCCAAAGAAGAATACCAGCTTGCCCTAGACACCAAAGAAGAGCTGGAAACCGGTTGTTTGAGCGATGTGGAAACCTTTAAGGCGCTTTGTTTAAGCTGTTTGGAGCGGATCGAAGGCGAGCACGATCTAGCAATAAACAAGCGGTTGAAAATATGAAGCCTACGGACGGATGGAAACTGTGTGTATTTAAAAATTGCGGCGAGCAAGGAGGAATCAAGCGATGATTTACAGGGCAACATACGAATCGCCCATGGGAAAGGTTGTAATGGCTTCCGACGGCGAAGGCATTATTGGTTTGTGGTTTAAAGGCCAAAAATATTTCGGCAGCGGGCTGCTCGAATCGGCGGTTGGCAAGGAGAATGGGCCGGAATTTGATGGCGTTAAAGGTTGGTTGGATCGATATTTTACAGGGGAAAGGCCTGAAATTTCCGAACTACTGATTCGCCCTCGGGGAAGCGGGTTTCGCCAAATGGTGTGGGAAATGCTTTGCCAAATTCCATACGGCACATTGGTTACATATGGGGATATCGCCAAAAAGATTGCGCGAAAGCGCAGCCTTAGCAGCTTTTCAAGCCAAGCGGTAGGTGGCGCGGTAGGACACAACCCAATTTCTATTATTATTCCCTGTCATCGGGTCGTGGGTGCAAGTGGAAATTTGACTGGATACGCCGGAGGAATAGACAAAAAAATCAAACTGTTGGAGCGGGAAGGGATAGATTTATCTGTATTGTCTGTACCCAAAGAGGGCACGACGATTTAGAAGAGCTAAAGGCCGGGCGGCGTGAATCTATGAAAATTTTGAATGGATGCCGGTCAGGCGAACGAACGGAAAGGGGACGCGAATGCAGGATTTCAAACGCAAAAATGGTTTATTTTCCCTTTGTGGGTTAAACTGTGGACTTTGCCCGATGGGCATGAGCGGCCATTGCCCGGGTTGTGGAATGGGCAAGCATCACTCCTGCCCGATTGCCCGGTGCAGCATAGAGCAGGGTGGCATTGAATATTGTTTTGAGTGCGGCCAGTTTCCCTGCGCTAAATACGACGGAGTAGACGCTTGCGATTCTTTCATTACCCACAGAAAGCAGCTGAAGGACATCCGAAAAGCCCAGGAGATTGGGTTGGATGCCTACAACTTAGAACAGACAGAAAAAATAAAAATTTTGAATTTTTTGTTGGCACACTACAATGCAGGGCGGCAGAGGACGTTTTTTGCGCTGGCGGTTAACCTATTAGACTTGGACGATGTGCGAGCGGTGACGCAGCAGTTGCACTCTGATCCGGACATTGCTGTTTTAAGCTTAAAACAAAAGGCGGATCGGGCCAAAAAGCTTTTTGAAGAGCAGGCAGGAAGGCAAAATATTGAACTGAAAATCAGGAAAAAGCCGGCTAAGCAATAAGCAGAGGGTGCTCTACGCAAAGGTATTGCAGCTTGAAGTGAGACGATGAATGATTTTTATATCTATTACGGAGCCGATCTTGCCCAAATGAGTGTGCGTTTAATGCAGGAGGCGAACATTGCCGGGCGGATAAAGGCTGGGGCCAAGGTATGCATTAAGCCCAATTTAGTGGTTGCCCGTCCGGCCGAAGAGGGCGCGACAACCCATGTGCAAATTGTGGAGGGCATCGTTCAATATTTGCAGGAGGCCGGGGTTATAGACATTACGATTGCAGAAGGATCCTGGGTAGGAGACAGCAGCCGGGCCGCCTTTGAACAATGCGATGGGCAAAAAATACGGCGTGAATCTGGTAGACATCAAGACCGATAAAGTGGTGAAAAAGATGGTGCACGGGGAGCAGACTCAGCTTTGCCGGACGTTGGTGGAGTGCGATTATCTGATCAACGTTCCGGTGCTCAAAGGCGATTGCCAAACCCGCTTGACCCGTTGTCTGAAGAACCTGAAGGGCTGTATACCCGACAGCGAGAAGCGGCGCTACCACGCGGCGGGATTGCACAACCCCATTGCCTTGCTCAACACTGCTTTGCGGCCCGATTTGCACATCATTGACAGCGTTTGTGGCGACTTTACCTTTGAAGAAGGCGGCAATCCGGTGCAATCCAACCGGATTTTGATGGGATTTGATCCGGTGCTGCTGGACAGCTACTGTGCCCGGTTGTTGGGCTACGAAGCCGACGAGATAGCATATTTGCGCATGGCCAGGGATTATGCAGTGGGAAGATACGCAGACGACGCAACCCGAATTGTAGAACTGGGCAGCGAAGGCCGGCCGCTGGTTGCGGCAAATAAGGGCAATGCGGTAAGGAGAATTGCCGAAAAGGTTGAGGAAGGCGGTGCCTGTTCTGCATGCTATGCGGCGCTGGTATATGCGCTGAACAAAACCGGATATAAGCCGGAGGAAAAGATAAAATCGGGCAAGATTTTAAAGGAAAGTGTTGCGGTGGGTTGGGGGTCGGCAACTGTGCCGCGGGCTGTGACCGATATGTGAAAGGTTGCCCACCGTCGGCGCTGGACATTGTACATTTTTTAGAACGGTTGTGATGAGCGCGAAAGCGCTTGCAGATATATTTATGGGGAGGAAAACCGATGCGAGCCATTTTTCATGCCTGTGTATCCAAGAGTTTGGAAGCTGTGGATTTTTACAGCAAGGCCTTTGGTGCGGATATACAATGTTGTTATGTGGATGCCTCCGGAAAATTTGTTGAGCACGCGGAGCTTTCGTTAAACGGGCGTGCGTTTTTATCGGTTATGGAAGCGCCGGAGGCTCAGCCGGGCAATACCATGTGTTTTTTTCTTTTGACAAAGAGCAATCACCGTTTAAAGCGTACGATGTTTTAAAGGAAGAAGCAGAGGCATGGGATGTTCCCAAACCTTGCGCGTGGTGCAAAATGATTACGGATCTGACCGATAAGTTTGGAGTCCGTTGGTTGTTGAATGTGTTTTAGCCAGAAAAAAGAGAGAGGAGAAAGCGAATGAATAGCAATTCGGTTATTGAATGGCTGTTGGCAGATGATAACCCTGCCGTGAAATATAGAACATTAACAGAAATACTTGGCGAATCGGCCGATAAGAAGCCCGTTGTAGATTGGCTGAACTATGTTTTGCCTACAGACTGGCCTCAACAAAAAGGATTGTGGTCCACATATTACCTCACCACCTGCGCTGAAAGCGGATTGAGCCACAAGGATATTCCTCAGATAAAGGACGTGGAAGATATTTATGTGGCCGAAAACTCTTTTGAGTATAGTTGCAGCGACTACATGCGCTTGAGAGCACTTGTGCGTTTGGGGTTTGCTGCAGAACCCGGGATTGCAGAGACAATCGCAAAGTTAGTAGATGGACAACTGCCGGATGGAGGCTTTTTGTGTGTATCGAGGTTAAACAAACTGAAGTATACGCCGAAAAGCTGCGCAAAAGCAAATCTGCTCGCCCTTATGTTTTGTGCTGAGTGCAAGAAGAAGGGTATTCAAGCGAGCATTGAAGGTGCGCTGCTGAATTATTTTTGGAATCACAATTTATTTTACCGAAGGGATAACCCGAATGAACTGATTTTGAATGGCCGTGAAGGCTGGCGTACGATTGATACGTTTCACCCATTTGAGCCGATGCGGGTCGGTTTGCATAATATTATTGAATCATTATGCGCTTTGGATTATGGCGGCGATAGCCGTATGCAAGCAGCGTGGGATATTCTAAAGGGCAAGAAAGGCTCGGATGGAAGGTACGTTTTAAATGGAACTTTGAGCAAATCCTATTTGCCCAAGGAACGCATTGGAAAGCCAAGCAAATGGGTCACATTCTATGCGTTATTGGCGGAAAGGGAAAAGAGAAACTCTTAAACATTTTGTTGGAGTTAAAAAATTAAACTTGCGACCAGCTTTGTACTCGGTGAGGTGCGTGTTAATGTAGTTATAATAGTAGTTTTATACATTGACAGTAATTTGTAGGCATCTTGCAGAGGACGAAAAAATGTGAAAAAGGGAGGATTTCGTAGCTTCCATTTTTTAATATGGAAAGTTGCTTGGAATTATAAAGTACAATTGATCACGCCGCTATCAACTTCTGTGGGCAATATATTTTGCTGGTTGTGTTGTGAAGGCTGAGAATCTCGAATGATAAGAGAGGTGCGTTGGTCATTAGGACAAACACCCGCAAGCAAATGCTTGCGGGTGTTTGTTAAAGTTGAGAGTATTAATAAGGAGTTTCGGTATCAAGGAATTCATCTACGTTTGCCTTGTCCACGATGGTGGTGGGCACGATGGTTTCAGCCGGGATTTCCTTGCCTTCGAGGGCATCGGCCGCCATTTTTACACAGTCGATCATCATGGCTGGGCTATACAGCGCCGAGCACAGGTTGATTTCGCTGTCCTTCATCATGTTGAAGTACTCTTGAGCGCCGCCGCCGCCGGTGATGACCTTGATGTCGGTACGGCCGGCTTCTTCGATGGCTTGCAGAGCGCCGATGGAGGCTTCATCGTCCAAAGAGAAGATGGCGTCCAACTCGGGGTTGGCGGTCAGCATATCGGCCACGACGCTAACGCTGTCGGTGCGGGCCCAGCTTTCGCCCGCATAGTCGCCCACCAGCTCAATGTCGGGTGCGATTTCTTTGATTGTGTCTTCAAAGCCTTTTTTGCGATCTTCGGTTACGTTGCTCTTGGTGGTGATGGTCAAAGTAGCTACTTTGCCCTTGCCGCCCAACTTATCGGCGATGTATTTGGCGCACTCAACGCCCATTCCGTAGTTGTCTCCGGCCAGGAAGTAAGTGCCTTCCACGTTGATTTTTACGTCGAAGTTGATGATCTTTATGCCAGCGTCCACAGCCATTTTGGTGGCTTCTTCCAAGCCTTCAGCCTGGGGGAAAGCAACGATGGCTTTGGCATTGGCGGTGATCAGCTCTTCGATGTATCCGGCCGCTTCAGCGGAAGACTGATAGGTGTACAGGCGGTAGTTGAGGCCGAGTTCTTGGGCTTCCTTTTCCGCATAGTAGGAAAGGGCGGCCAGCCAGCCGTGGGTTGCTTGAGGGGCTAAGATACCTACCAGCGGCTTATCGGAAACGTTGGCATCGGCAGCCGGCTCTTCGCCTTCGGCCGCAGCTTCTTCGGTCGCGGTTTCTTCGGTTGCGGAATCTTCTGCAGGAGCTTCTTCAGCAAGCGCAGGGATGGCCAGCATACCACACATGAGTACCAGCGACAGGAAAATACTGAGTAGTTTTTTCATGGTGACTTCCTCCTTAAGTAATGCATGTTTGGCAAACGGATAGGGTTTCGGCGGCACACTCTGCCGGCAAACCTCCGCTCACATATGCATATTTATTATAGACGCTTTGTTAAATTTATGCAACCAAAAACGCGATATTCCATTGGAAGATGGCGGGCTACGTGTTATAATGGTGGCGAATTTGTACAACACCGGTGCGTTACCCATAGTGACATTCCGGAAAGGATGACAAACGATGAAAATTCAATTTTTGGGCAGCGGAGCAGCCGAAGGAATTCCTGCGTTTTTTTGTAATTGCGAGGTGTGCAAAGAAGCATATGAACTGGGCGGGCGTCAGCAGAGAACGCGGTGTGGTGCATTGATCGACGATACCCTGAAACTGGATTTCCCGCCCGACACGTTCCACCATATTTTAGAATATAAACTGGATTTCGAAAATTTAAAAAGCGTGCTGATCACCCACACTCATGAAGATCACTTTGCCATCCACGATATTTTTTACAGGAGCGCCGGCTTTGCCCAAGTGGATCCCGACAGCGAGCCTGTGACCGTATACGGAAACGGATCGGTGGAAAAGCAGGTGGAAAGGTACCGCAAGATGCGGGGAACCGATTTGGTGCGCGCCCACAGGTTGAATGCTTTTGAACCTACCTCCATTGAGGGTTATACGGTAACCGCGCTGCTGGCCCAGCATATGACCGATGAAGAATGTTTTTTCTACCTGATCGAAAAAGAGGGCAAGAAGATTCTGTATGCCAATGATACGGGCATTTTTCCCGAGGCCACGTTCGAATTTTTGGCCGGACAGCAGATTGATTTGGTGGCTGCCGATTGCACGATGGGCAAAAAGGATACCACCAGCGGACACATGGGCATCCCGGCCAACAGGACAGTGCGCGAGCGCTTGTTGGCTTCGGGAGCGGCAAAGGAAGATTGCGTGTTTGTGCTCAACCATTTTTCTCACAACGGATATTTGACGTACGATCAGCTGGTGCGTGAAGCGCCCGAGTTTGTGGTGAGTTACGACGGATTAATTATGCACGCATAAAATATTGTTAAATCATAAAAAGGCCGCGGACTCAAAAGAAGAATCCACGGCCTTTTTTATATTGGAGAAGGAGTATAGTTGAAGGGATTACAAGACGACCTTGTAGGTATAAACTGCGCGCTTGGGCAGGGCAACTTTCAGCGTGTTCCCTTCGGCTTCGATGGGCTGTTGCTCTTCTTCCAGCATATTGAGCAAATGTGAAGTTTGCACATTTTTTGCAAAGGTCAGCGTTGCCGTGCGGTCCTCGTCCTTGGGGTTGTAGAGGCGCACGATCAGGCCTTTGCCGTCTTCGCTTTGTTTGAGGGCGGATAGCACCAATTCGCCATCCAGCTTTAGCAGACTGCCGCTGCTGGGCAGGTTGCCTTCGTGCACGCTGTTTGTGCAGGAGTAGATGGAGTGTATAAAGGGCTCTGTGACCGCCTTAATGTTTTCCGGAGCCGGATCGACTAGGGAAATGCCCAAGGAGAACGAGTGCTTTGCGATTTCGGGAGACGGATCAGGGTCGTAGGAGCCGCGCAGTAGGTTTACGCTGAGCACGTTTTGGAATCCTCTGAAGCCGTATTTGCTGTCGCTCATGAGCACCAAGGTTTTGTCTTGACCGGTAGCGGGGAGCGCCGCCATGAAGTCGATGCAGGGCACGTCGTGGGCCAGCTCCGGGCGGTCGATGGTTCCGTATTGTATGCCGCAGCGGTAGGTTGGGCTGCTAAAGGCCAAGGGGACGTTAAAGCCGAGCTGTGGGATTCCCCGATCAGGGCTGCCGAATTCGCGCCAATCGGATTGCACATCGTAGCGCAGTGTTTGGGCACCCTTGTCCAGTACGATTGTAACATCCAGAGAAGAGTTTAAGTATTTTACGGTGTAGCGCACCTGCTGACGTATGCCGCTGCTTACAAAACTTTGGATCATGACGGGGTAGCTGTCGTTGATGTCTACTACCTGGGCGCGCTTGCCCACCCGCCAGGAGGTCATGCCTTCCAACGGATTTTCCTCCGTATAGGTGAAGCAGCCAGCGCCGTTTAAGCCATCGATCAGTTGACGGTTTGTGCTCTTGTCCACCATGGAGATGATCTTCATGCGCTGGTCAAAGGTAACCTTGAGGTGCTCGTTTTCCAAGATGATAGGCGCATCGTCGATGCAATCCTGGCGGGGTGCCTCTTCGAGGGTGATGTCGTGAACGTAGGTTACCGTATTTTCGGGCGTGTGGGTCACCAGGCAGGTGGTGTAGCCCATCGGGGGTACCGTAGCCAACACCGCAATTTGGTGGAATGTGTGCCCCCAGTAGTGCTCGCCCCGGCTCAACACCTGGGTTTCCAACGGTTGGCCCGTTGCGGTGGTTGCCGCGATTTTTCCAATGTCTTCGGGCCAATCCCACAAGGTGAGCTCAACCACCTCCGTGCGTTCAAAGGGGGTGGTGTTGAACAGATGGTAGATTCTAGGCACGCCGGTGCCGCGCTGGGGCGCGGTGGACTTGTAATGCATGGCCTCTTCGGTATAGTAACCTACGCCCGCGCCGATGGCGATGTCGTCATCGGGATAGACGATGATGCCGGAAGTGTCGATCTGGTCGGCGATGCTGGACGTGGCGTGGTTTGCGTTAATCAAACTACCCGCCAGCGATTGCTGGTAGATGCCCATGGCATATTCCCGGGTTTCCATGACGCCCGAGCCGGGGAGGATGTCATGGAACTGGTTGAACAGCACTTTGCGCCAAGGTTGTTCAAAGCTGCCCGCCGTGCGGTAGGCATTAGCCAGGATTTTGGCCTGGGCATCCAGCGCTTCGGCCTCCAGCAGGCGATCTTCGGCAATGTGGTTCGCCCGTTTGATCCGGGATTGGGAGGTGTAACAGCCGGTGAATACGTAGTTAAGCTCCTGCTCCACTGTGTTGAAATTGGCGCGTTCCAGTTCCAACTCCTTAAAGAAGCCGTGCAAGGTGCCAAATTTTATGCGGGGGAACAGCGGCCACCCGGACATTTCTATCAGGCGGTTGATGTCGCGGCGGGTGGGTCCGCCGCCGTGGTCGCCCACGCCGTAAACCTTCATCATTTTGTTGGTGTTATTTTTTTTGCAGAAATAGGGCATATCGTAAAACAAATCGTAGGAGATGGTCTGGTTGTACCAGTGAGGTTCGCGATAGACCAGTATTTCTGCGCCGGAGGGCGAGCGCCAGTTGTAAATATGCTCCATTTCATGGCTGTAGCCGCGGCAATGATAATAGTATTTTACGCCGCCGCGATTCATGATTTCGGGTACGTTGATGTTGTGACCGAAGGTATCGGGCTCAAAGTTAAGCTCCAAAGAGCTTTGGGGAATGTCCAGCAGTTCGGATAGATAGCGCTTGGTGTACAACAAATGGCGGGCAAAAGATTCTTCGCCGGATAAGTTGCTGTCATGTTCCACCCAGGTGGATGCAGTGACTTCCCAGCGGCCTTCGTGTACCCGTTTTTTGATCTTTTCCAGCATTTGAGGATGGTATTTTTCTACAATTTCATAGACCGATGCTTGGGACTGAGAAAAGGTAAACTCGGGGTATTCGTCCATCAGGCGCAGCATGGTATTAAAAGTGTCTATGGTCAGTGATGCGGTTTCCTGATAGCCCCACATCCAGTTCATATCGATATGAGCATGGGCGATGCAGGTAATTTCGTACGCTTTACAGACATCGGCCAGGGGCAGCAAGGTCTGTTCGTATTGAATAGCCATCTCCTTTGTAATGGCGCCGACCTTGCTGGCCTCGTCGTATAGCTTGTCGATGACGGGAAGCAGTTGATCGTCATAGGCGTTTGATTTGACGCCCGATACTTCTAGCAAGAAGCTGAGCTGGCTGAGGATGCGTTCGGCATGTAGGCTATTGCGCATGCTCTCGTTCATCCTGCGAAGTTTTGTGGCTCTGGTTTCCATCTGTGCAACCTCCATAATCCCGGTTCATTGTTTTTAAAAGATGACAACATGGGCTTTGGGGAATCTTAATCCAGGCACTTTGAGTAAAAGGTAGGTTTGATTGGATAGATATCCTTGCAAAAGCCAAAGGCATTTCACGCCCCTATTATAAGAGAAGTCTTAGCAAGAAGACAGGGCTTTTTGAAAAATTAGGACAATTTTGCTCAAAATACGATTTTAGGCAAAGAAGCTATATAGGTTGGAAACGATCAGTGCGGTGCCCGAGAGCAGCAACAAAATGTTGACCAGTTGAATCGCCAGTGTATTATTTATTTTTTTACTGGTTAAAACACCTATAAACATTCCGCCTGCCATGGCGGGTAACAGCTTTAAGGTGGTCAGCAGGATTGGGGGGGTAAACATGCCCAGCACCGCATAAGAAACAATGCGGAAAGTGTCCATGATTACAAAGACTGCGCACAGATTGCCGCGAAACTGGTCGGCATCCTGGGTAATCCGGCTCATGTAGGCAGCGAGC
This sequence comes from uncultured Oscillospiraceae bacterium, assembly GCA_964346145.1. Lineage (GTDB taxonomy): Bacteria > Bacillota > Clostridia > Christensenellales > Aristaeellaceae > CAYFTL01. The sequence goes on from CAYFTL010000026.1 coordinate 11,175, forward strand.
AGTGCACCCACGCCGAACAAGCCGCTCAATAGGCCCGAACACAGGCTGATGGCTGCCATGACCGCCTTTTGAGGTTTGCGCTGTTTTGCAAACTTTTTGCGCAGCAAGGCTTCAACGCTCATCCCAATGACCAACAAGCCGAAAACAATCTTTAAAAAACGCGGATCTACATATTTGAGCAGAAGCGCGCCGGGAATCATGCCCAGCACGCTGACCGCCGCCAAGGGTAGCACATCTTTCAGGGATATGAGCTTGCGGTTGTGCCAGGTCAGGAAGAGGTTGGCGGGATAGCCCAGCAAGATGTCCATGGGGGTGATGCTGGCGTTGTCCTGGTGGAAGCTGAGTACGTTGGTGAGCACCAACGTGTTGGCGAAGCCGCAAAGCCCTTTTACAAAGTAGGCGGCGATTGCGGCGAGAAACTGAATCAGCAGCAAAGGCATAGAGCTCCTCCGTTACAAAAGAATTTGTTTACCCAAACGAAGCAAACATAGCACTTTTTGAGCCACCGGGCAAGCGGTAATTTCCGAAAGGGCGCGGGCGTAAAGATTTAGCTGGCTACGGTAGCGCACCACGATGGAATCTATATCCCGGCTACGATCGGTTTTGTAGTCTAACAGTATCCAAGCGCCATCCTCCAAAAAGCAGCAGTCCACCACGCCCTGCACCAGCAACCGCTGGTCGGCGGCGTTGCCAGCGCTTTGTTGAAACTCTTCTCCCAAAGCTTCGGCAGCGCTCATGCGCAGGTTGAACGCCCATTCCCGGTGCAGCACCTGGGCGCGCAACAGCCGTTTGCCCAAATTGCTTTCGAAGAATGCGGCCAAGATGGAGGGTGAAACCGCCTGATGCATTGGTGGGGTCAACAGACCGTTTTGAAGCATTTCTTCCAACTGATTGGCGATTTCCTGATGCAGCTGCTGGTCGTGCAGACCTTTTAGCATATTTAGGTTAAGGGCTTGCATAGCCGCGTGTACCGCAGATCCTTGTTCGGCACCAGTCATAGATTCCTCTTCCAAAAAGCTTGGGCGCTCCATCAGCTCAGGCACGCGCAGCGGGCCTTCGATTTCTCGGTTGAGCCCGGATGCGGTGAGCTTTAAAGGTGCCAGGACGGCATCGGCATAGGGGTAGCGCCAGAAAATCCGGCGCGCCATGGGATTTTGGGAAAAATCATCGCAGAGTGGGCCGGCCAACCACTGATCCATCATGTTTTGTATCGAGCGGGCCGAATCGATTTGGCGGGCAGCCGGAAGAAGCAGATCCGCCGGGCTCACCCAGTGAACTTCAACCGGGGAAGCGTTTTCCTCTATGGGGATCGATTGTCCTTCGGGCCAGAGCGGTTGGCCGCCGGGGGTGCGCATGGCGACCGGGGCCAGCACGTCCAGGTAGGACTTGAACTGTTCGGGCAAGGGATAGATGGCTGCGTAGCGTTGGCATTCGGCCTCGCGGTTTTTTACGCTGCCCACCAAAATCAGCCGGTTCATGGCCCGGGTCATCAACACATATAAAATCCGAAGTTCCTCGGCCATGTCTTCTTTGCGCTTTTGCACTGCGATGGCCTTTCGGGAAATGGGTTCGCGTCGGCTGCCCAGCGCCTCATCGTTGAGCATAAGCGCCAGCCCTAAATCCCTGTGGGCGAGCAGGCCCGACTTGCCGCCCCGGCTGCGGACTTGCCGCCCCATTTGCAGCGCGATCACCACCGGGAATTGTAGCCCTTTGCTCTTGTGCACGCTCATAACCCGCACGACGTTGTCCCCCTCGCTCAAGGTGTGGGCGGGGGAAGTGTCGTCGCCGGTGCTGTGCAGCTTGCGTATGTATTGAACAAAGCCCGAGAGCCCACCGCTTTGGCTGTCGTCTACCGATTGAGCCCGGCTGGACAATAGTGATAGGTTGGCCTGGCGCTGTTCTCCGCCGGGCAGAGCGCCCACATAATCCAAATATCCGGTTTGAATAAGCAGCGAATCTATAAACTGCCCCAAAGGCAGGGCGCCCACCAACAGGCGAAAATGCTCTATTTGATCCAAAAAGGTTGTGAGATTTTGGCTTAGCTTGTCCTCCATTTCGGTTGCATAGCGCCGGACGGCCTCGGCGAAGGAAGTCGCCTTAAAATAGGCGCGGATTTGGGCCAAATCGTTGGTGGAAAATCCGCCGATAGGTGAACGCAGCACCGAAAGCAGCGCCAGATCCCTGCGGCCATTGTCGATCAGTTCCAGAAGCGACAACACGGTGCGTACTTCCAGCACGTCAAAATAGCCCGACTGGGCGTCGGCGTAGGCCGGTATGCCCTGATCCAACAGCGTGCGCACAACGGTGTGGGCAATGTTGGACGTGACCCGGCTCAAAACGCAAATATCCCTGGGTTCGGTGGCGCGTTCGCCCCCCAGCTTCAAATCGTAAAAGGGCGTGCCGAGCAGCCCTTGAATGCGCCGGGCGGCCAGCAGCGCCTCTTTTTCGGCAGCGTTCATGTCTTCTATGGCCTGGGCTACTTCATCCTGAGGCTGGGTTTCACCGGGGTCCTCCTGCGCGGTAATCAACTGAAGCTCCACCGGCGGGTGATCGTTCGGATAGTTGGCCCCAGGTACTAGGTGGGCGTTTTCATCATATTCGATTTCGGAAAAGGAGCGGTGCATGCTGCGCGCAAAAACCCGGTTGGTAAAATTGAGCACCGAAGCGCGGGAGCGGAAGTTGCGGCTTAAAAGCAGCAGTTGCCCTGGCGAAGAGTTGCCTTCCCCTTGCGCGCCGTATGCATCGTATTTGTCCATAAACAGCCGGGGCTCGGCTTGGCGAAAGCGGTAGATGCTTTGTTTGACATCCCCCACCATGAACAGGTTGTCGCCGCGGCTGGCTTTTTGTAAAATTTCTTCTTGAACGTCGCTGGTGTCCTGATATTCGTCGACAAACACGTAATCGTACTTTTGTTGAACGCTTTGGCGCACCGCCGGATCGCTCAGCGCCAGCAGGGCCCGGTGCTCAAGATCGTTAAAATCCAGCGCGCTACGCTCTTCCTTTCGTTGCCGATAGTTGGATTCCAGCTCCAGCGCCAGCTTGCACAGCGCACGAAGCGCAGGGGTATTTTGCACCGCATCTTGGTAAGAATCTTTAAGCGGTGGCAAGTTTTCGGCCAGCTTTTTGCGCTCGTCCAGTACCGCCGTTCGGCGTTCGTGCACCGCTTGGTGGGCCGGGGTTTTCTCCTTTACCTGGGGAATACGCGACATTTTAAGGTTGTTTAGCTGGGCTTGAAGCGCTTCATAGTCAAGCTCGAGCAGCTCTGTAAGCTGGCGGATATCTGAGGCCAAAGTGTCTTGATACTCGATGGCACCACCGGGCAAAGCACAACTTTTTTGAAGCGCAGACAGCTCGGCAACCATGGAGCGTAGATCGTTGCGCGCTTCGCTGGCCAGCAGTTCGGCCCAAGCCGGATCGCCCTGCTGGTTTTTTTGAAGCGCTTCGGCTACCCAGCCTTCGGGATTCGGGCGGGCCATTAAAAAGGTGTGCAATTCTGTAATAAGCTCGCTGATCACCGCGGGTGGGCGGCCGTAGCTCAGGGCATTTAAATCGTCGTCGGGGCGCTCGTAAGCTTTTTCCAGCGTATCGTTTAAGGAAGCGGCCATTAGCTGATCGCGCTCGGCCCCCTGTACGATGCGAAAACCCGGATCTACCGATGCCGCCTGAAAGTGAGTGCGCAGTAGCTCTGTGCAAAAAGAGTGTATGGTGCTAATGCTGGCCCGTTCAATTTTTTCGGTTTGGCGGCGAAAGCGCACATTGTCCAGGGCGCTGTCGGTCAACTTTTCCAACAATTTTTGGCGCATGTCTGCGGCGGCGGCCCGGGTAAAGGTCACCACCAGCATGCGCTCTAGGTCGGCGCCCTCATCAATCAGCGACAACACCCTTTCCACCAGCACCGCGGTTTTACCTGAACCGGCGGCGGCGGCCAACAGCAAGTTGCCGCCCCTCGCATTTATGGCGCGCTGTTGTTCATCGGTCCATTTCACTCTGGGCTTCCTCCTCCAACTTTTCGAATACTTCTTTGGCGGAAAGGGCTTCCAACCGACGGTGCTGTGCACCTTGCAGCTGGGCATCAAATTGACAAAGCGACCGGTATTCACAATACTGGCAGCTGTCGTAATTTTTGAGCAATGCGGGCAGAATGCGGGTATCACCTTGGCGAATCTTGTCGAGGGCTTGCTCGGCCACGCTTAAGGCGTGTTTCATTAAAAGGTTGAACTGCTGGGCACTGATCACTGGGGCACTTTTGTAAAAATCTCCTGTTTTTGTATACTTGACTCCGATCGCCTGCTCCTGATCTTGAGCCATTGCGCTTAAGATTTCTGGGTCGCTTAAGGCCAAACCGCTTAGCTTGAGCCGTTTGAGCCGTTCGTTTTCCAGCGCATCGGCATCCCGGGAATCGCTGTCCACCAAAGGATCGTCCACCTTAAAATAGAACACGCCGGCGGGGTTACCACGCTGGAGTGCGACCGCCACGGCCAGATATATTAACAGCTGCAGCTGCAAACCGGCGTATACGTGATCCAACTTGAGCTCGCTCATTCCCCGCTTGTAGTCTATGATGCGCAGGTAGCGGGTGCTGCCATCGTCAAACAAATCCACCCTGTCGATGATGCCGGATAGTTCCACATCGCCGGAGGCCGGGTGCAGCTTGACCCGGGGGCGCGCTTTGGAAAAATCCAGTTCCACCGCGCAGGGCTGAAAGCCCGATCCCGAAAGCTGTTTGGTGAGGGCCCACGCCGCGCTTCGCGCTTTGCGCCGAAGCTGCTGGGCCTGGGCGCGGTTGACTGAGCTGTCCGTGAGCAGCGCGTCCATGGTGCTGGACAAGAGGGCATCCACCAACTTGTCCATGCGGTGCCGGGATTCGCCTTTGTCCAATTGATCCAAGTCATTTGCTTGTATGGATTCGTTTACATAGCCTTCCAGTGCGCTGTGAAAAAAGGTACCTTCGTCCGGCGGGGTGATGGCGTATTCGCGCAGGGGCTCGGGCGCAAGGCCGTAGCGTACAAAGTGGGCAAAGGGGCAGCGTTCATAGCTTTCCAGGCGGGATACGCTGACGCTTCGGATTGCGCCATACATGAGGTTTGCCAAATGGGGAGGCAGGGGCTCCGACTCTACCCGGTAGCTTAGAGCCTGACGGAGCATGGACACCTTTTTGCGGTAAGTGGGGTGAGCGGCCAGCGCTTGGAGGGTGAAAGTTTCGATATCGCTAAGATCGTGCTCGCCTTGGGCAGACAGGCCTAAGCGGGGAGCCAGCAAGCGCAGTGCGGCGTCCGCAGCGCCCAAGGCCACTGCGCTGTCCTCCGCGAGGGGGGATTGCTCGGCAATTTTTGGGAACATGCGCTTGACCCAGCCGATGAAGGAACCCGGCTGGGTGGAAGCACCTTCCCCATTGCTTTGGGCGTAGCTTATGTACAATTCTTGCTCGGCCAACTGCAGCGAGCCCTTGAGGGACAAGCGCTTGAGCGCGCTGCGCTCGGAAGCCTCCATGCCCAGCCACAAATCGTTCTTTTCCCTCAGTTGCCTGCGCTCATCGTCCTGAAGAACGCCTGCGGTGGGCGGCTCCTGGGCATCGTCCATGCCCACTAGAAACAGCGCTTTGATGGGCTGGCTTTTGAAGTGCTTCAAGCTGCCCCCAGCTACCGCGTCCCCAGATTGGGGCAAGGCCTTGATGCTAGCGGTGTTCAAAGCCTGTTCCAGTAGATCGGCGGTATCGGTAAGGGGAAGTTGGTTCGGCCCTAGCAGCAGATACAGCTGGTCCATGGCACCCATCAGTTGATTCCACACCTGAGCACTTTGAACTGCGCTCTGGCGGGCATTTAGATCGATAAGCTTTTGCGTTTCGCTGTCGAGGGCGGCAAAGGCGCCCACGTTTTGAAGCAGCGCAAACAACGCTTCCATCTGCCGGGCAACGGTGGATTTGCGCCCTACCTGTTTTTCAAAATCCAAAATAGGCTGGGCAAAGAGTTGGCGGAAGGGCTCCAGCAGCTGAGCCTCCTTCGGCGCGCCCCGGTCAAAGGGATTTTTCCAGCGGCGTCCTTTTAAGCCGTAGGCCAGGGCGTAGTTTTCCAGCGCAGAGATTTCATCGTGGTTAAGCGGTGTGTAGCCGCTCTTTAAAAGAGCGATCACCTCGTCGGTCTGCCAGCCTTTGCCTACCACCCGCAGCGCATTGAGCACAAAGCGCACCAGTCCGTGGCTGGTGGCTGGGCGGCTGCTTTCTAGAAACAAGGGAACTTCATATAACGCGAACGCCCGCGCAAGCGCATCCTGGTATCCTTCAAGATTCTGGCAGGCCAAAGCCACATCCCGGTAACGCCACCCCTTAGTTTGCACCAAGTAGCGCACCGTGGCAGCCACCTTCATGGCTTCGTGGTCCACAGATCGGGCAGCACTTAGATGGATGTGTTCGGGTGTATTTGGCCAGATACCGGTGCTCCAGCTGTACAAATGTTTTTCTAAAAAAGTGATTTCCTTGGCTGTAGTCGAGTTTGCAGCTCCTTCCGGCAAGCGGACGTGTTCCCAAGGAATTTGGGTCTGATCTATATGGCGTTTAAGCTGGGCCAACGAGCGCAGCGCAGGTGAATACACATCGTAATCTCCGGCGTTTGCATCGTTTTGCATTTGCAGCAACACGCTTATTTCTTTGCACGCCGGATGCATGGCCGACAGCAAACGAGTCAAATTGGGGGTGATTAAATCAAATCCGTACACCCAAACCTGGGCATCACGCACGAGGGGTGTGCGCACCGAGCGCTGGGCGGCAGCCTGGGCCTCGTCGTCCCCGTCTAGGAACTTGCCTTCCAGCTGCTGTTCATATAGCTGATAGAGCACTGCCAAATCCCAGAGCTTCATTTGTAGTGTACCGGGCTGCAAAGAATCGGCCAAAGACGCTGTAGATTCGGGGGTAAGTCCAGCTTGCTTTAATGTAGAAATTTCTTCGACAATCAGCTGTGCGAAGCCTTTGCGCCGTTCGGCAGCGCGGTACCATTTGAGTTCTTCTTTAAGCTGCTGGAGTGCGGCGTGCATCAACATTACCCGGCCGCGCTCGTCTATCCGTACCCGGTCGGGTTTGCCGGCTTGCTCAAAAATGCGGGCGTGAAGCCTGGCTGGGCTGAGTACCTGCAAACGAAAGCTGCCCGCCAGGTCTAGCCCATCCACCAAGTCGAGCTCGGCTTGCAGCGTATATTGTTCGGGCACGATCAATATCAGTGCGTGTTGATTTGGTGCGCGTAGCGCTTCGTCGATTTCTTGAAACAATCGGCGTTGCAATTGACGCTGAAATCCGGTAATATAGCGCACAAAATCTCCCCCTATGCCTTAAAAAACTAAAATATGGTGATATAATAAAAACAAATGAAATTCTTATTCTTTAGCTTAGTATAGCATATCGAAAAAGGTGGTACAAACCGGCAAACTCAAGTTTTTTCTTTGGTTATTTACTGGCTTTAAAAGTTTTTAAGTATTCATTCGCATATTGTCCATATCTGTGTTATAATATTCTCAATTTCTCTGCATTTCTTTCCATAGACTGCCGGGAAAAGGTTACTTGTTTCAAATACACAAAGGGGGAATCATTTTGGACTCTGGGCCTATATGGAGCCTAATACTTCAACTTGTACTTATTTTAATCAATGCGTTTTTTGCGATGTCGGAAATTGCGCTGTTGGCTCTTAACGAGAACAAGCTGCGCAGACAGGAAGAGGAGGGTGACGCCAAAGCCGGGCGCTTGCTAAAAATCATTCAGCAGCCTGAAGGCTTCCTGTCTACCATTCAAATCGGCATCACTTTGGCCGGATTTTTGGGCAGTGCGTTTGCTGCCGACAACTTCGCCAGCGGACTGGCCGGCTGGTTGAGGAACAGCTGCGGGATCACTATGATACCCTTGAGCGTGCTTAATACGCTGTCGGTTATCGTGATCACGCTTATCTTGTCCTACTTTACGCTGGTGCTCGGCGAACTGGTGCCCAAGCGCATCGCAATGAAGAGGACCGAGCAGGTGGCTAAAGCGGTCAGCGGAGTGATCAATGGCGTAGCCAAGATCACCAAACCTGTAGTCTGGCTGCTTTCGGTTTCTACTAACGCGGTGCTTCGCCTGTTTGGTATAGACCCTAACGACGAAGCCGAAGAGGTTACCGAAGAAGAGATACGCATGATGGTGGACATCGGCGGCGAAAAAGGTACGATACAGGCAAACGAAAAAGAGATGATTGAAAACATCTTTGAGTTTAACAATATGACCGCTGAAGACACCATGATTCACCGTACCGACGTGGTGGCCGTGTCGATAGACGACACCAAAGATGAAGTTTTCAAAATTATAGACGAGAGCGGTCTATCCCGCTTTCCGGTATATGATGACAATCTGGACGACGTGCTGGGCATACTGTTTACCAGGGATTTCCTAATCAACATGCACGCTGAAAAACCCAAGACGCTGCGCGAACTGTTGCGTCCCGCATATTTTGTGCCTGAATCGGTCAAGACTGACGTGCTGTTTCGGGAGATGCAAACCAACAATGTGCACATGGCCATCGTCGTGGACGAATACGGCGGTACCAGCGGCATTGTAACCATGGAAGACCTGCTGGAAGAAATCGTGGGCAACATCTATGATGAGTTTGATCCCGAGGAAGAGCAGGATATGATCCAGATCAGCGAAGACACCTGGCGGGTAGCCGGTGGCGTGGATCTGGAAACTTTGGACAAGATCATCGGGATAGACGTGCCCGAGGATGTGGAATACGATACGCTGGGCGGATTGGTGTTCAGCCAGTTTAGCTCCATCCCCAAGGACGGCAGCCAACCCGAGGTGGAAGTGTATAACCTGAAAATCCAGGTGGAAGAAATCATAGACCGGCGGGTGGAATGGGCGCTTGTAACCAAGCTTAAGGAAGAAAAGAGCGAGGATGATCAAGACGCGGCTAAGGACAAGGAAAAAGGCCGCAACGGGAAAGATAAGGACAAAGATAAAGAGCCACAAGAGTAAGCTGCACGGCGCGGTTTGTCTGACAGAAGTATTAAAGGACGCGAGATAATCGCGTCCTTTTTCGATCTTCTTATATACGTTTTACAGGATTTGAGCGCACAGCCTGGCTAATCGTTTTAATCTTTCAAGGTAAACTTGCTGCGCGCCTGGGCGCCCTCGCCGAAGGCCTGGGTGCTGTCCTTTTTAAACCACACGGTCAGCGTTCGAAATATCATTTTTATGTCCAACCACAGGCTGTAGTTTTCAATATAAAACAGGTCCAACAGCATTTTGTCCTTGGGGAGGGTGTTGTATTTGCCTGCGATTTGGGCGTAGCCGGTGATACCGGCTTTTACTTGCAAACGATAGGCAAATTCGGGCAGTTCTTTGGTGTAAGCCTCCACATTTTCGACCACTTCGGGTCGCGGGCCCACCAGACTCATTTCTCCCTTGAGCACGTTGTACAGCTGGGGAAACTCATCCAATCGGAAACGACGGAGCAAGTTGCCTACCCTAGAAATCCGCGGATCATCAGGCACTACAGGGCCGGGAATGGTGCAACCTTCCATGGTCATGGTGCGGAATTTACAAATTTTAAACAGTTTGCCGCCCCGGGTGACTCGATCTTGAAAGAAGAAAACAGGCCCTTTGTCCTCAAGCCAAATCGCCAAAGCGCAAACCAGCAGCACCGGAGAAAAAATAATGGTTCCCGCAATAGCGCCCAGCAGATCTACGATGCGCTTGACCAGGCGTTGTTCCAGCGTAAGCCCTTTGTTGGGCGCGGTCATGAAGGACAGATCGTCCATCATAGCGTGGCTGGAGCCGATACCGATGATGTCGCACACTTCGGTACCGAAATACAGGTTTTTAGAATTCCGGTAACAAAACTCCATCAGTTCGGTGCGTTCCGCGGAAGGGATTTCGTACAAAAAAACGGTGTCGGATTTTAAAATATCTTTATAAACGTGCTTAGCTTTGTAATGCGCCACCCGATCCACCCGATATTGCAATTTGAAAAATTCGACCTTGGGCAACAAGCGTTGCAGCGCTTCGTTAGATGAGGTGACGATGCAACAAGACTCCGGCGGATTGAGGCGAAAGTAGATGGCGTTTCCAAGGTATGCGAAGGCAAAAATTAAAAGCAGCTGCACCAAGAAACCGCCGGCCAAACAGGCTACTTCCCCCGGCAGGGGCATAAAATGATCCCGGTTTTGATCGTTCACGTTCATGATGAGCAGCTGTGCGTAAGCGATGATATCTGTTAGAGCAAAGGTGATGCCGGTTGCATAGATGAGCGGCTTGCTCTTTTGCTTACCGATGTCAAATCCGCCGTACACCGAGGTGAGCAGTGCGGCCACCACGCAATAAATTAGCAGAGTAACCCCCGAAGTTCGGGAAAGGCGTAGAATCTGCGGGTTGTAAAAAGAAAGAGCAATAAAAAACACAGCAGTTAGACATAGGTATAAGATGGCTTTTAAGCCGAAGGCTATAAAGCCAGTGCCTTTGCGCAACGCTTCTCGCACACTGCTGCCCCCTTTGCGTCAAAATCTATTTTCATTGAAAGTTTGGTTCGGGTCTACCCAGCAGCCGCTGGAGCCGCGAATAGTCCACGCCCGCCCAATGCAAAGCCGAAGTTTTCAGCTGCCTAAGCCTTACTGCCTGGGCAAAATCCGGATAATCGGTTTGTAGGAAACGGGTGAATTCGCGCGCCTGGGCACGCCCTTCTAAGCGGTTTTTGTTGTAAATCAGCGCGATATTGTAGTGGGTGTTTAAGAGCAGCTTTGTCTTGTGGCGCACGTATGCGCTGCGCGGGTGGCTTGGAGGGAATTCCCTGCTAAACCGCAAGCACTCCTGCACCACCTTTAAATGGTGTTCATAGTTGCGCACGTAGTTCTTAGGGCTAACGCTCTGCTCGTCCTCCCCCAGCTGATAACAATACAAGTGCAGAGGCAAAAAACATACGGTTTGTGCCCAGGCGCTGGCCTTTAAGGCAAACTCGTAATCTTCGTAATATACTTTTTCCAACAGTTTTAAGTTGTGCCTAACGAGCATGGAACGGCGCACGGTAATGTTGTGAATCATAAAATAATCGCACAATTCGACCGAGTTGCAATGGTCAAAGGGCATGATTTGCTTGTGGCGCACACCGGGAGGCGGAGCCTGAGCCACTCTGGCACCGCTGCGCGGATGTACCAAGGTTTTCTGATCGATGAACAGATCACAATCGGAGCGCACTAAAACAGTGATCAGCTGAATAAGGGCTTCGCTGTTCACCCAATCGTCGCCGTCCACCACGCGGAAATACTTGCCCCGGGCGTTTGCCAGGGCTGTGTTGATGACTGCGCCGTGGCCACCATTGCTTTGACGGATCAAGCGGAAGATGTCTGGATGTTTTTCTGCATATTGCTGCGCGATTTGGGCGCCACGATCGGGTGAGCCGTCGTCTACCACCAAGACTTCCAACAGGCCGGAAAGCGCGGGAATACAAAAGCTATCCAAACAACGGGGCAAAAAGCTTTCAACGTTGTAGCTGGGTATGGCTACGCTTAATGTGATCATTGCAAATTCCTCTAGCTAGCGATTTTGCCGTAATGCGACAAACCAGGTGGGAAAACGGTTTCTAAACAGGTGCACGACTGTGGCCACCGCCAGGCAACTATGGGTTCTTTTCTTTCGCAAACATTTGCCCATGATGCTCACCAGGCGGTTTTTGCTGCGCATGTAGGGTGCAAGTTCCAAATACAGGGGATCCTCCCAAAGCTTGTGCAACCAGGCTTTACGCTCTTTTTTGGGGCGAAAGGTTTTAGGCTGATGCATGCGCTCAAGGGCGGAAAAGGTGTACCGGGTATAGATATCGGCCAGCTTTGCCCGCGCTTTAGCGCTGTCTAGTTTCCACGTTTTGTGTTGCTCTAGAATTCGCTGTACCCTTTGGCTGTTGAGCTCAAAATAGTCGGGCATATTCTTTCCCGTAAGGCCTACATCCGGCGTGCGGGTATAGTGATAATATGCCTTCGGCAGCAGCATCAAACGCTGCACATAATCTATATATTCGATATTGAAAAGAATATCTTCAATTAAAGTGACCGGTTTAAACTGAATGTTGTGTGTGCGCAAAATCTGGGCGCTGTACAGCTTGTTCCACGCATATCCCAACAAAGTCTGAGCTTCTAAATCAATAATGTTCTGGCGTACTTCCGCCTTGCCTTCCAGCAGCGCCTCTTGAGGCACAAATTCACGGGTGTGGATAAAGCTGCCGTCGTAGGCCAAATGCTCTTCGGTTAACCCGAATATGACCAAATCGGGTTGGTGCCGCTGAACGGCAACGGCCAGATCGGAAAGCAGGAAAGGCTCGACATAATCGTCCGCATCAATAAACAATATGTATTGCCCGCGGCTTGAGCGGAAGCCGGCGTTGCGTGCGGCTGACAATCCCTGGTTTTGCTTGAGGTCGACCATGATCGCCTGCTTATGGCCTCGTGCGATTTCTGCGCACAATTGGGAGCTGTCGTCCTTAGAGCCATCGTTGACCAGGATCAGTTCGAAGTCTTGAAACTCTTGCTGCAGTATGCTGTCGGCAGCGCGCTGCAAGGTGTGTGCCGAATTGTACACAGGTATAATTACGCTAAACAGTGGTTGGTTTGGCATAGGCTCACCTCACTCTAATGTTCAGCGCTTGGCTTTTAGCTTTGCGAACAATCCAAAGTTGTGTCGCTTTACCCAAGAAATAAACAAGCCTTCTAGCCGTGCAAGGCGCGGGCTATTCATTCGGATGGGCAGCAGCATAACGCGCATCATCAACGATTTTGGGCGTGCATGCCGCAAGGTTTCGGCGGTTCGGGGGTTGTTAAGCATGGCCTTGATTTGGGCTGTTTGCTGGGCAGGGGTGAGCGGGCTTTCCTTGCTGCACCAGTTTTCTACACACCCTACCAGCCGCTCAACGTAGCGGCGGCTGATCATCTCCCGGCTTTCAGCGCTATCCACGCCCCAGAGCGCATAGAGGTCGAGCATCCAGCTGTGCTCCTGCTCCCGTTTATCATACATATCCGCCCGGTATTTGGCGGTTTCGCTCTCGGAACGGGCACGTTCAAAATGGTAGCCGGCATAGGCCAGGCAGCCTACACGCTTAACCACTTTGAGCACTTCGACATTAAAGGGAAAGTCATCCCAAAAAGTATCGGGAAAACGAATATTATTTTCTAAAATCAAATGCCTGCTGTACAGCTTGTTCCAAGGCGTATACAATAAGTTTTGATCGAACAGGCGGTAGGCATCCCGATGAAATTCTTCTACGGTGTCATACACTCGGGTGTGGGGCAAAATTTGCTGGCGAACGGGTTGAGTTCCCCGGCCAAAGGTATCAATATAAAATCCAGTAACGGTCAGTTCCAAAGCGTGGGCTTGGGCAAAGGCGTATAGTTGTGCCAACATATCGGGCTCGGCCCAATCATCGGGATCCATGAAATAGAAAAAATCGCCGGAAGCTTGGCTAATGCCCAGATTTCGCGCCGCAGGTGCGCCGCCATTGGGCGTATGGAACACGCGGATGCGACTATCCTTTTCGGCCAGCGCATCCAGCAGTTGACCGGTATCATCGGTAGAACCATCGTTTATCGCAATCAGCTCAAAATCAGCAAAGGTTTGGTTGAGCATGCTGTGTACAGCGCGCTCCAGATACGGGGCCACATTGTAGGCCGGAACGATAATGCTGATTTTGGCGGGCATGTGCAGCGGAGCCTCCCAAAAATTCGTAAAATAAAATACCTGTAAACTTCATAAAGAATAGCATGTACGCCCTATAAAGTCAAGATTTGCGCAGGCTGTGCCCTGGAACAGAGGCTCAAATTTGCCAGGCTTTCGGCGCTGCAGTATAATGTAGCAAAATCGTACGCCGCGGATTACTTGACAGGAAAGAGAGGGAGAGAACCATGAAAGAAACTTGCAGAGATATCGCCGTTGCCGAAAAACTTTTGCGGGAGGGCGAAGCCATGAACCCGGGCCCCTGGGGCAACCACTGCCGGGTAGCGGGCATGTGTGCCCGTAGGATTGCCCAGGCGTGTGGCATGGATGCCGACCTCGCCCAGGTATGTGGGATGATGCACGACATCGGCCGCCGGGAAGGGAATTACTCCATGCGCCACATTTGGGATGGTTACAAGTTTTTGAGTGCAATAGAAGGCATGGAAGTCCCTGCCAGGACTTGCTTGACCCATTCTTTTCCTCTTCAGGACATTGGTGCTTATTCGGGGAAGAACGATATGAGTGCCGAGGATACCGCGTTTGTCCGAGATTTCTTGAACCGGGAAGAGTACGACGACTACGATCGGCTGATTCAGCTGTGCGATGCTTTAGCTACCGCCGAAGGCGCCATATACATAGAAAAGCGGCTTATAGATGTGGCGCTGCGCCACGGCGTTAACGATTATACGCTGGATAAGTGGCGTGCATTTTTAAGGCTAAAGGATTATTTTGATCAGCGCGCCGGGGGCGATATATACGCACTCGTATTATAAGGGTACATACTTTCGTTAGGATTTTGAAATATGCGAAGAAACGATTCGCAGGTTATCTGATAGGCAAGAGAGGGAAGAAATTATGAGAGAACCTTGCAGAGATATCACCTTTGCCGAAAAACTTTTGCAGGAAGCTGAAGTTATGGATCCGGGACCATGGGGCGATCACAGCCGGGTAGCAGGCATGTGTGCCCGCAAGATTGCCCAGGCGTGCGGCATGGATGCCGATCTCGCCCAGGTATGCGGGATGCTGCACGACATCGGCCGCCGGGAAGGCGTATATCATCTGCGCCATATTTGGGATGGTTACAAGTTTTTGAGTGCAATGGAAGGCATGGAAATCCTTGCCAGGATTTGCCTGACCCATTCCTTTCCTTTTCAAGATGTCAACACTTTTTTGGAAGAAAACGACGACATAGACGCCAAGGGCATATCTTTTATCCAAAACTTTTTGAATCGAGTGGAGTACGACAAATACGATCGGCTGATTCAGCTGTGCGATGCCTTAGCTACCGCCGAAGGCGCTGTATATATGGAAAAGAGGCTTATAGATGTGGCGCTGCGCCACGGGTTTAAGGATTATATGCCCGATAAATAGCGTGCATTTTTAAGGCTAAAGGAATATTTCGATCAGCGCGCCGGGGGCGATATATACGCACTGGTGTTGCAGTCCGAATGTATTCAAGGCGAAACCTAAGAAGATATAAAAAGACGGCAGCTTATAA
>CAYFTL010000027.1:0-25457 GCA_964346145.1 uncultured Oscillospiraceae bacterium
AACCACATAAAGCGTGCGCCACTGCTGTACGATCATCGTCGAAGCCGCCTTTTCCGCTTTACGATCCCCGCCAGAGCCAACGCCATTGAATTGCCACTCCCTGTCAACGGAGAATATGCCTTGTATATCAACGGAACGCTCAAGCACTTGGCAGAAGGCTTTGAATCCGGCGAAAAATACTGGCTTGAGTTTGATGGTTGCGAAAATGCGCCCGGTGTATTGGGCGTAGAATGCTCCTCCATGATTCCGCAATTTGGTTTTCGGCAAGGCCCCCTGTTTCGCATAAAAAATCATCCTGTACAACTTAAATCTTGGACCGAAGAAGGGCTTGGCTGGTATAGCGGCTTTGGCGTTTACTGCACTCGCTTTACACTTGACGAGCTCCCGCGCAATAATGTTGTTCTGGATCTTGGCGATGTGCGCGAATGCGCTGAGGTATTCATTAACAGCACAAAAGCTGGGCAGAGGATTTGGCCACCATATAAGTTAAATATAGTGAATCATCTGCATGTGGGCGAAAACGAAATCCGAATAATTATCAGCAATTTAGTCGCCAACGAATATGAATGGGATCTGCGGGGTTCACGCGGGCAAGGAAAGACCCTCGTTAGCGGCCTGTTGGGTCCTGTGCAACTCATTCTTTAACTATGGAACGGGCAAACGTATCTGCTAACCCCACAGTAACTTCATAACTTGTGTTTTAAAAAATGGATTCTCACAAACACAAAACTACAATAATTTCAAAACCCTCCATTCTATATTTCAATGTATCATTTTAAGTGATATCATCAATATGAATATATAAATCACAAGGAGGTGAGTAGCCTTTCAACCATAAATATGTGCTCGAACGTTGCTGATAACACTCCATAGAAACCATCAGTCAATTAAAAGCCAAGCCCAACTACCAAATCCAGCAATAATACCGCCAACAAACCTTACTGGTAGAAAGAAGTGAAAAAAATGAAATATCCCGTTGGTTTTTGGAACTATAACCTAATGGACTTTAGCAAACTAGAGCACGTGAAAGATTGGGAAGACCTAGGCTTTACTTTGCCCATGACGCCGCTTTTTAATCCTGATACCGATGACAAGCAAAAGCTGATCGATATTCTGGATGCCGCCCACGCAAAAGGCATGCGCATGATCGTGTGCGACCAAAGGGGATATTGGCGAAACCTTACCAGATGTGGCGAAGCTGCTTACCGAGAAGGTTTTCAAAATGCGCTGAAAGATTTCGGCTCCCACCCGGCGGTGTACGGCTTTCACGTGGGAGACGAGCCCAACACCCAAGAATTTGATGATGCCTGCCGGGCTCAACAAATTCAGCTGGAAATGTCGCCAAACCATGTAGCTTTCCTAAATCTGCTGCCCTGGCACTACGGATTCGAAGACCGTGCAGGATATATAGATTTTGACAGATACCTGGACAACTACTGCACAAAATCCAAAACCACATTGATCTGTTACGATTGTTACAGCCAAATGAATCCAGGGGAAAGCGGGCTGGACATGTACTTTAACAACCTGCGCATGTACTGGCAGGCCAGTCTGCGCAACAATGTGCCATTTTGGACTACTCTGCTGGGTATTGGCCATTTCAACTACCGCACTCCTTCGTTTGAAGATGCGCGCTGGCAGCTGTCTACAGCCGCCGCCCATGGAGCCAAAGGCCTTCTCTGGTTCTATATTTATTTAAAGGAATCGGGGCTGGCCAATTACAGGAACGGTGCCATAAACGAACATGGGCGCCGAACTGAAGTTTTCTACCACATCGCTGACAACGTCAAATCCTTTATCAGCATGTTCGGCGACACGCTGCTGCGCTTGACGCTGAACCATGTATGGCATTATGGTCGCTGTTACGGCGGATTCCCCATGTTTATGCCCGATGACAAAACCAAAATGCTTTCGTCCAGCAACGATTGCCCACTCATCCTTTCCTACTTTACCAGCGACAGCGGCGAAGACTACCTCATGCTGGTCAACAATTCTGTAGACAAAAACACCTATGCCAAGTTCACCTTGCGGGGCAACAAAAAAATCTACATGTGCTACGATGGGGGAGAACTCAGGGAAATCCGCCTATCCGGCGACAGCCCCCATGTAGAATATGACGACCAAACCACCCAGCTGGGCCATTGGCTAAGCGCTGGCCAAGCTATCTTGGTAAAATATCAGGATTCCCCGGTATTTTTGTCCGGAAAATCTAGTGCAGTACCCATGTCTAAAGACTAATTTTCCAATGTTTCCCGCTATGGGTGAGAAATTGATTCTAAAAACATGTTTTCTCATCCGTATTTTTCGAAAACATTTTTTAACAACCAGATAAAGCCGAAGCTCCGGAAATTTCCGGAGCTTCGACTTTATTTTAATACGATTCTATTATTCAGCTAAGTGGCGAGCAAAGTTGATCATTTCACCCAATTGCCTGTTGTACGGCTTGAATACGAGGGTAAACTCAACCTCTTCCTTGAACCACAGCTGGTACTTCTCCTGGGGTTCGGGCCCGCAGATATTGGAACCCAGTCCTCCCTGTTTGTAATCCAGGCTTAGCACCGTAACATCTTGAGCCTCCAACTCATAGGTGTGTTGGGCCTCTTCTAAAGCCTCATCGGTATAATTGTGGGCGGTAAAACTGAATCCTTCAGCGGCTGTTTTCTCTCCTACCACCATAAACCCAAGGCCTAACCCATCGGTAACAGCCATGCAGCGGTTACCACCGCGCGCACCGTTCTCTTGCGGGCGAACATAGGGCTCGTGCAAATCTTCCACCAACGCGCTGTACTGACCAAGCATCGCCGATTTGCACATGTCCGGATAATTCTCGTGAGGCCCATATCCATACCACAGCACCCGGTCCAGTTCAGGATTGAGCATCATCTGAACACCCAACTTAGGCAAGTAGGGCAGTTCCAAGCCTTCCACCGGAATGAATTTCACGCTCATGCGCACATCGCCGTTGCCAAATATATCGTAGGTGAACTCGCTTCGCATCAGCGGATCCAGCACAACGGGCGCGTTAACAAACTTCGCAGTAACCCGCACGTGGGCATCGCCCAACTGCTCGGCATTGATCTCCCTTAAGCGGCTTTGTAGCTGATGGAAACGGAATTTCTTCCACTTTTCTTTTTGATGCACGTCGTTGTCGGTGGGCGCGCGGTAAATATTTACCTTGGGCCCTTCCAGCAGCATTTCGGTTTGGCTAATCTGCCAGGAATCCATAATGCCGGTCTGTTTGTCAAACAATAGCCTAAACTCGTTGCCCGCAACTTCTATGGCATAATCATCCTGATCCAACAAAACCGGATCCATCGTTTCTGCCAAATAGCGGGTAATCTTGGGCTGAGAAGGCAGCATCAGCTGACTGATGCAAACCTGGTGCCCGCGCTGTGCCCACAGCCGGTTGAAGGCTTCGCTGACCTCTATTTCCACATAACTCTCGCCGGTCGAGGGAATATCCAACTCAATGTCGATCAACTTTTCTGTGCCGGGCTCTATCCCGCGAATGTCCAAACGCCCCTGCGCAATCATCTCACCTTCACAGTACATCGTCCAGATTGCATCCAAATGATCCAACGTAGTAAAGTCATACAAATTGTGCACGCGCAGCTTGCTGTATTTGGAATCCGCCCATTCAAATTTCACCGGTTCCAACACTTTTTTGTATTCTATCAGCCCGGTGTGGGGAGTACGGTCCGGATAGTTGAGCGCATCCACACAGAAGTTGGAGTCGTTGGGCTCATCGCCAAAATCTCCGCCGTAAGCATAATACTCTTCGCCATCCTCGGTTTCAGAGCGAATACCGTGATCCACCCATTCCCAAATGCAGCCACCGATCAGGCGCGGGCTGGCGTAAATGGCATCCCAATACTCAGCGATAGATCCAGGTCCAAGGCCCATTGCATGGGCATATTCGCACAGGAAGTAAGGCTTGGGATCGTCCTTTTTGCCTTCTTCTATAACCTGCTCCACAGAATGGTACATCACCGAAATCACATCGGTCGTAATGCCTTCGCGGTCTCCTTCGTAGTGAATCGGCCGTGTATCGTCCAGCTCCAATGCGCGCTTCTTCATCGCCGCATGGTTTTCGCCGTAGCCCGACTCGTTGCCCAAAGACCACATAATGATGGACGCATGGTTTAAATCCCGGCTGACCATGCGCTCCATACGATCCACGTAAGCAGCGCGCCACTCGGGGGACTCACTAAGCCTATTCCAGGAACCTTCGGTTCCAAAGAAGTAATCGTTGACCGCCAAACCGTGGCATTCCAAATCGGCTTCATCGATCACATACAGTCCATAGCGGTCGCACAAATCCAACCAGCGCGGATCGTTGGGATAGTGGGATGTGCGCACCGTGTTGATGTTGTGCTGCTTCATCAGTTCGATATCCAAAATCATGGATTCTAGCGGGGTTACGTGTCCATAATCGGTGTGGGTATCGTGCCTGTTGACGCCTTTAAGTTTTATGGAAACGCCGTTTACATAAAATTGTTGGTTTTTAATCTCTATGGTCTTAAAGCCCAGGTCCACCCGCTGAACCTCTACCAATGTATCTCCCTGTTTGAGCGTAACCAACAACGTATATAGGTTGGGTGTTTCAGCCGTCCAAGCCTTGCAATCCGGCACCACAAAATCTATATTCTGGGTTTGTTTGCCTTCCGGCTCCACCGCCAGCTGATAGCTTTCTTGGGCAATTTTTTTGTTGCCCAACAGCAGACAAGCGTCCAAGATAATCGTGCGGTTGTTGTCGTCGTAATTGTGCACATCAGCTTGAGCTTTTAACACGCCGTCCTTATAATCATTTTCCAGCGTCGCGCGAACCCGCACATCGCGCACATGAACCTTGGGCACACCGAGCAGATACACATCGCGGAAAATGCCCGATAGACGCCAAAAATCCTGATCCTCCAAATAGGTGCCGTCGCTCCACTTAAATACCTTTACTGCAATTACGTTTTCACCAGGCTGCAGCAAGGGCGTAATATCGAATTCCGAAGGCATATGTGACACCTTAGAAAATCCGGCAAGCTTACCGTTTACCCACACATAAAAGGCCGAGTTGACCCCATCGAAATTGAGGAATACTTGCCTATTATGCCAAAACTCGGGCAAAACAAAGGTACGCCTGTAACAACCCACTGGATTTTCGTTGGGCACATAAGGTGGATCGCAGGGAATTGGATAGTTCACGTTGGTGTATTGGGGAATATCATACCCGTACATTTGCCAGTTGGAAGGAACTGGTAACCTGTCCCACCCCATAGCATCCTGGGGATAATCACTTTCCCAAAACCCTTCGGGCGCGCAACCGGTGGGTGCATACAAAAAGTCCCATTCTCCATTGAGCAAAAAATAATAATCCGACAATCCTCTGTCGCCGATCATGGCGCTCTCTACATTGGTATACGGAAACAACGTGTTGCGCGGCGCTTCCCTGTTTATTCCCAGCACGCTAGGGTTCTGCCAATCCGGAAGCTGTTTGTTAGACATACAATTTCCCTCCCATTTCTAAAATTTTTATATCGTTCTTTTTCCTCATCAACAAATACCGGTTAAACATTTAAGTTCATACCATTCCTGCTATGTGGATACAAGCACAAACCCACCTTTTTATACGTTGAATCGGAACAAAACCACGTCTCCATCTTTCACGATGTATTCTTTTCCCTCGGACTTCACCAAGCCCTTTTCCTTGCAAGCCGCCATAGACCCCTCGCGAATCAAGGTTTCGTAGGGCACCACTTCGGCGCGGATAAACCCGCGTTCAAAATCCCCGTGGATTTTACCGGCTGCCTGTGGCGCTTTGGTACCCCGGGTAATCGTCCAAGCGCGCACTTCCTTGGGTCCTGCGGTCAAATAGCTGATTAGCCCAAGTAACTCATAACCGGATTTGACCAAGCGATCCAAGCCCGATTCGCCGATGCCCATCTCCTGTAAAAATTCTGCCTTTTCCTCCTCAGGAAACTGCACAATCTCTTCTTCCACTTTAGCCGATATGATGAGCACCTGGGATCCTTCCGAATCGGCAATTTTGCGCACCTGCTGAACCAAAGGCAATTCCTGCTCTTCCTTACCCAAATCATCTTCCGATATATTGGCCGCATAAATAACCGGCTTCATCGTCAGCAAAAACCAATGACTGGCAGCTTCTTTCTGCTCATCGGTCAGTTCTGCTGTGCGCGCCGGCTTTCCTTCATTTAAATGTTTTAACAAAATTTCCGCAGCTTCCGCTTCGGCCGCCATATTTTTATCGCCGTGCTTGGCTAGCTTTACTGCCTTGTCTGCCCTTTTTTGCACGCTGTCCAAATCAGCCAGAATTAGTTCAGTTTGAATGGTATCAATATCGCGCGCCGGCTCTATGGAGCCATCTACGTGCACAATATCTCCCTCTTCAAAGCAGCGTACCACATGCACAATGGCATCCACTTCCCGAATATGGGACAAAAATTTGTTGCCCAATCCCTCCCCCCGGCTCGCCCCTTTAACCAGCCCAGCAATATCCACAAACTCCAAAATAGCCGGAGTCCTTTTCTCCGGATTGTACATCTCTACCAGCTTGTCCAGCCGTTCATCGGGGACCGCTACTATGCCGGTATTGGGTTCTATCGTGCAAAAGGGATAGTTTTCAGCCTGCGCTCCCGCAGAAGTAATCGCGTTAAACAAAGTACTTTTTCCCACATTCGGGAGTCCTACTACGCCAAGTTTCATATAAATGCTTCAACGTCCTTTATCTTTGTAAATATTTCATATCAAAAAAACCATACAATATGGCATATGAACTCATTTTTTATTATACCTTGTGCACATTCTATTTGCAAACATTCCACATGTTCTCCACCCGTTGTCCACAGCATTATTTTTCCCAAAATAATCATCAACTGCACGCCCTTATTATATTGAAGACATCCATGCTTTATTTTGTATAACACAAAATGTTGTGTATTTTTTTTTGTATTGCGCATTAAGATAAGCCGAAACTTTTTATGCCCTCTTTTTGAACATTTAGCACGTTTTTCTCTTGAATCACTCACGCCTTTTTGTTATTATAGGAACAGACTTATCCACAACACCACAAAAAGTTATCCACTTTTGTGTATGAATTGTGGATAACTTAGTCTATAACGCGTTTATTCTTGGGGATACCCCGGCTTATCGCGGGTTTTTTATTGTTTTTGCGGAGGGAATTTATTGAATACATCAGATGCAGCCCAACGGTGGCAACAAATTTTGGATACCATAAAGGCGGAAATTCCTGAAACCAGCTTTAATACCTGGTTTCTTTCTCTTAAGTTTTTGCAGGCTGAGAACAGCCAACTCATCGTAGAGGCTCCCACTGTATTTATTCGCAACATTCTCACTTCCCGCTACACCAATATGCTCAACAACGCAGCGGCCATGCACAGCAACGGCAAGTATTCCGTGCGCCTGGTTATCCCCAACGAGATCCATGTAGAAGAATCCAAACCCAGTGCCGAAACGATTGCTGCGCCATCGAACATGCTCAATCCCCAGTATACCTTTGAATCCTTCGTGGTGGGTGCGTCCAACCGTTTCGCCCATGCAGCGTCCTTGGCTGTCGCCGAACAGCCGGCCGATGCCTACAACCCCTTGTTTTTGTACGGCGGCGTGGGGTTGGGCAAAACCCATTTGATGCATGCGATCGGCCATTTCATCCATCAGCAAAATCCAAACACCAAACTTTTATACATCACAAGCGAAAATTTCACAAACGAGCTGATCACTGCCATCGCCAAAAAAACCAACCAGGAGATGCGGGATCGGTTCCGAAATGTGGACGTATTAATGGTGGATGACATTCAATTCATCGCCGGAAAAACCTCCACCCAGGAAGAGTTTTTCCACACCTTCAATCAGCTGCATTCCTCAGGAAAGCAAATCATTATTTCCTCGGATAGGCCTCCCAAAGAAATCCCCACCTTAGAGGAGCGGCTGCGCTCCCGTTTTGAATGGGGGCTCATCGCCGATATACAAAAACCCGACTACGAAACCCGTGTGGCCATTTTGCGCAAAAAAGCCGAATCCGAACGCGTAACAGTCAGCGACGACGTGCTTCACTTCATCGCCGAAAAAATAGAATCTAATATTCGGGAATTGGAAGGTGCTTTTACCCGCGTTACCGCTTTTTCTTCGTTGACCGGCAGCGAAATCAGCGTACCTTTAGCTGAAGAAGCCTTGCGAAACATATTGCTGGTTCGGGATTCCAAGCGCATCACCCCGGAAATGATTATGCAGGTGGTGGCCAAACACTACCAAATTACTGAGGCCGATATGTTATCTGGCCGCCGCAATCAGGAGATCGCATTGCCTAGGCAAATCGCCATGTACCTCTCCCGGGAGTTGACCAACATTTCTACTCCCAGGATTGGTAGCGCCTTTGGCGGTCGGGACCACACCACGGTGATCCACGCCTGCAAGAAGATTTCAAAACTCGTTGAAAGCGACAGGAATTTAAACGAAACCATAGATCAGCTTACCGAAACCATCCACCAACAATAACCACCGATTTTCCACTTCCTTATCCTGTTTGTGTGGATAATTCAAAGTATTGTGGGTAACTTTCAACAGCGTTTGTGCGTAAGTTTTGGCTCTGGAAGCGGTCGAGCGTAAGTTATCCACATCATTCACTTCTCTACGGCTAATACCACTATGATTAATATACAACAACTCTTCGAGGAGGAGGACCGACCATGAAATTTCAATGCACTTCAGTCGATTTGGTCAACGGGCTGTCCATTGCCACTCGGGCGCTGGCCACTCGTTCCACGTTACCCATATTTGAAGGTGTGCTGGTGGAAACCTGCGAGCAGGGTTTACAACTAACCTGTTCAGATTCAAGCTTGAGCATCGTCACCACCATCCCGGCCATTATAGAAGAAGAAGGTAGGGTTGTGCTTCCCGGGCGTTTGTTTTCCGATGTGATGCGCAAAATGCCCGACGGAGAAATCTCAGCCACCGTGAACGAACAGTTTTCGGCCACATTCCGCTGCTTCGGATCCAGAACCACTTTGGCCGGGCAAAATGCCGAGCTGTTCCCTGAATTGCCCAATGTGGATGCCGAAAACTCTGTGGAACTGCCCCAAAAATTGTTTAAAGATATGATTCGCCAAACCTCCTTTGCGCTGTCCACCGATGAGTCTCGCATGATCCTCACCGGAAGCCTGTTGGAGATTGGCGGAGGAGAAACCCGTCTGGTGGCGCTGGATGGATTCAGGTTGGCCATTCGCCTGCAGCGCACCAATGAAAATGCGCCGGCCATGAACGCAGTGATCCCGGGCAAAGTGTTGTCCGAGGTTGCCAAAATTCTGTCGGACAGCGAAGAAGATATGATGACCATGCTCATCGGCGGCAATCAGCTGCTGGTGTCGGTGGCCCACACCCAGGTATACGCCCAGCTGATTCAAGGTGAATACATCCAATACCGCCAGATCATGCCCACCGACTGGAAGAGCAGGATTAAAGTGCAGCGTCAGCTGTTGGATGAGTGTGTGGACCGGGCTGCGCTGATGGCCCGCGAAGGCAAAAACAATCTGGTCAAACTGCAAATTGATTCGGATCGCATGATCATCACTTCAAACTCGGAAAGTGGCGACGTGTACGAAGAGCTGCCCATCCAAACCGAGGGCGACAGCCTGGAGATAGCCTTTAATGTCAAATATGTAAGCGATGTGCTGCGCGCCATCGACGACGAAGAGATTTATATGTGTTTCAACTCTCCGGTAAGCCCCTGCGTGGTCACGCCGGTGGAAGGCGATGAGTTTACCTACCTCATCCTTCCAGTTCGGGTTACCGCATAAAATTATTTTTTGATCTGAAATGTAGCTAAACAATCTGCCCGCTCTCAATTTTTTGATGAGGCGGGCGGATTTCCTATAGGGCAAAGGAAACGCCTGAATCCTTATGGTAAATTCTGTGCACCTGCCCAACGCGAGCGAATTGTATGCATGGATGGATATAAAGTCCGGCCTTTTGAAGATTTTGTAAGCTGTAATGTACAACAAAAACATAAGAACAAAAGCGATATAGCCGAGGGGGATTTGAAATGTTGGTGCGCTGGGTAACAGAACAAGATAAACCTCAATGGATTGTGTTGGCGCAGAATGTGGCTGCCTTCTTTGGACATCCGGCCATGGCTAAAGATCCGGAGTTTCACCGGTATATGCAAAACAAGATTGAAAAATTCGAGGCGCTTGCTGCAGTGGACCGCATGAGCGACACCTGCATGGGCGTCATAGGTTTTTCTAGAAAAAACAACTCCATCAGTTGGTTGGGCGTGTTGGAAGAATATCGCAAAAAGGGCATAGGTTTTAAGCTATTATCGACAGCCCTTCGGCATTTGGATATCTCCAAAGAAATTTCGGTTATTACTTTTTGTGATGACTATGGGCAAGGGTTGCCTGCGCGGCGGTTGTACGACCGGGCCGGTTTTGTAGATTCCGGCCATTTGTTGACTGATGCTTTGGGCAATCCGCGTTGCAAAATGGTTCGGACACCTCATTTTGAGAATAGGGGAGGTAGTTTCCATTACCAATATCCGCAGTATCACCGGGCTTCTCAAAAGGCGTTTTGCGATTGTTGCAATGGCGTTGAAGCTCCGGAGCATATCGTGGATGTAGCCGAACTCAACTATGCTTATGGCTGCGCCGAGCGCTTGGCTCAAGGAAGGCTGTTTGGCAAATGTCACGTTCTGTTAAAAGAACACTTCACCAACTTTGAAGAGGTTCCGGAAGACATCATGGCTGGTTTTATGAAGGATGTTCAAACCGTGGGTGCGGCGCTTAAAAAGGTGAGTGGTGCCATAAAAATAAACTACGAAATTCACTCCAACTCGGCTCCACACCTGCATTGCCACTTGTTTCCGCGCTACCTTGATGATGATTTCCCTAGCAGCCCCATAGATTATAGAATCACGACACCCTCTCCATACGAGAACGATGAAGAGTTTAATTGGTTTGTGCGGGAGATGAAAAAAGAGCTGGAAGAAGCGGCTGTAAATAACGATATTACATAAAAAAGGAAGATCCCTGTGATTATAGATCATTCAACTATAGCGGCGATTGCCACAGCACCCGGCGTCGGCGGCATTGCCATCATACGCATCAGCGGCCAACAGGCGTTACATGTGCTCAACACCGTTTTTTTGCCCAAGCGCAAATCGGTGCGCGGCCACATTGAATCCCACCGCATGTATTATGGACATTTGTTGGATTCCTTCGGGCAGGTACTCGATGAGGTGATGGCGGTGTATATGGCGGCGCCCAATAGCTACACCAAGGAGGACGTGGTCGAAATTCATTGCCATGGCGGTGGACTCAGCGCCCAGCGCGCGCTCAAGGCGGTTTTTGCTTGCGGCGTGCGCCCGGCGGAACCTGGGGAATTCACCAAGCGCGCATTTTTAAATGGTAGGCTGGATCTGAGCGAAGCCGAAGGGGTTATGCAGCTGATTGCCGCAGACAGCGAGTCGGCGGCCCGCAATGCGGTGCGCCAAATGCGGGGCGGAGTATCCAGCTTTGTGGAATCGGTTCAGCAGGAATTAACCGATTTACTCAGCATGATTTCGGCGAGCACCGATTTCCCTGACGAAGTGGATGAGATTCAAACCGCCGATCAAGTGCGTGAGGGTGCGTTGCAGATATGCGAAACCATCGCCAACCACAGCGATGAAAAGGCGGCGCGCATGGTGCGCGAAGGCGCCCATGTGGTGCTGGTGGGCAAGCCCAACGTGGGCAAGTCTTCTTTGATGAACGCTTTTTTAAACGCTGAGCGGGCCATTGTGACCGACGTTCCCGGCACCACTCGGGATGTGCTCAGCGAACGAATCAGCCTCAATGGAATCGGTGTTACCATATCCGACACGGCGGGGCAGCGGCAAACCCAGGATCCAATAGAGAAGATTGGCGTCGATCGGGCGGAGGACGCTCAAAATCACGCGGACGTGGTGCTGCTGGTGCTGGACGGATCGCGGCCATTGTCGGATGAGGACAGGCAGTTGATGGAGGTGGCTGACGAGCGCTGGATGGTGCTGATCAACCAGCAGGACCGACCCCAAATCTGGGGAACTGAGCAGATGCCAGATGGAGTGGAGGCTTACAGCGTTAGTGCCAAGGAGCAAAAGGGTATAGATCAGGTAATTTCTGCACTGGCCAGAAGGTTCAGCGCAGGCACCGATGGGGAAGATTTGATTACTGCCCAGCGCCACCTGTCCTTGTGCAACCAGGCGGTAAACAGCTTGCAGCGGGCCATTGGCTCCATTGAAGCGGGACTTCCGTTGGACGTGGTAAGCTCCGATATTTGGGAGGCGGCCCAGTTTTTGAGCGACATTACCGGCGGCCAAACTGACGAGCAAGTGATTGACCGGGTGTTTGCCCAGTTTTGTGTGGGCAAATGACGGTTTTGTGGAGCTAAAGATATAAAAAATAGATAAAAGTCCAAAGAACAGATTTTAAATATCAATCGTTTACAAAATATAGTATAATATGATAAATAATTAACGGATTTCACTCTGGAAATATTTGGGCAAAGGGCTTAAAATTTAGCGAGAATCGTTGGAATTTTGCAAAAATATGCAAAAAAGTTACGCTTGTAGTGCAAACATTTGGCACTATAAGGCCTACAAATTTGGATTGAAGGGGGAAGCGCATTGGCACTGCAAATGAAAGGGATATACAAAGCGTTTGCCGCCAACCAGGTGCTCAAGGGTGTGGATTTTTCGCTGAAGGATGGGGAAATACGGGCGTTGCTCGGCGAAAATGGCGCGGGAAAATCCACGCTGATGAATATATTGGGGGGCGTGTTGCCTGCCGATTCGGGTCAGATTTATATCGGCGACCAACAGCAAAGTTTTTCTAATCCGCGGGAATCGCTGAACGCGGGCGTGGCCTTCATCCATCAGGAATTGAATCTGGTAAACGATTTGCCGGTGTATGAAAACTTGTTTCTGGGACGGGAAAAGCGCACCCGGTTCGGGTTTGTGGACAGTGCAGCTATGATACAGGAAGCTCAGCAGGTGTTTAAGCGGCTGCAGGTGGATATAGACGTGCGCACGATGCTGTCTGCACTGAATACATCCTACAAGCAGGTGGTAGAAATCGCCAAGGCGTTGCTGATGGATGCGCAGATTATCATCATGGATGAACCTACCACATCGCTGACAGAGAGCGAGATTGTGCGCGTGTTTGAAGTGATGCGCAGCCTCAAAATTCAGGGGGTGGGCATCGTATTTATTTCCCACAAGCTGGGCGAAGTGATGGACGTGTGCGACAGCTATACTGTGCTCCGCGACGGCCACCTGGTGGCCGAAGGCTTGGTGCGCGACACCAATGAGCGGGAGTTGGCCTACCATATGGTGGGACACGAGATAGAATCCAAACCGCGCCAGGTGGCAGCGTTGACGGGAGAAGTTACGCTGAAGGCTCAAGGGCTTTCGCTGGAGGGCGTTTTTGCCAATATAGATTTTGAGGCACACCGCGGCGAAGTGTTGGGTTTTACCGGGCTGCTCGGAGACGGACGAAGTGATCTTTTTCAGACGGTGTTCGGTTGCAATCCGCGCTATACAGGAGAAATCTATATTGACGGCGAATCCGTGCGCATGAACAGCACCGAAATCGCATTGAAATACGGAATTGGTTATGTGCCGCGCAACCGCAAGGAAAACGGAATCATCAAAGACATGAACATCCTGGAAAACGGATCGCTGATCGTTTTGAAGCAACTGACCAAGTTGCTTTTGATCGACAGAAAAAAAGAAGAGGCCGAGTTTTCCAAACAGGCTCAGGCGCTGCGCATCAAAATGCAGAGCGAAATCGATCCGATCACCAGCCTATCGGGCGGCAACCAACAAAAGGTGGTGCTGGCCAAATGGCTGAGCGCCAATCCCCAGATCATTATCTTTGACAATCCCACCCAGGGGGTGGATGTGGGCGCCAAGGAAGATATATACCACATCATTGGCCAGCTAAGCCAGGCAGGGATTACCGTAATCGTGCTGTCGGGCGAAGCCCAGGAGATTGTTAGGTTGTGCGATCGGGTTATGGTGATGTTCCACGGGAGAATTCAAGGCCAGCTGACGGGCAGCGAGATAAACGAACAGAACATTATGCTGCTGGCGACGGGCGGAACTTTGTAAGAAATTGTAAAAAGGTTGAACGAGGTGGAAGGAATGGACAATAACGGCAACAGACGGCAGCCTGATTCGGCTGTAAAGAAAAGTTGGATCCAGGCGCTGCGCCAGAGCAGATTCGCAAGGCTTTGGAACAAAACCCCTCTTTTGAGCACCGCCCTTACGCTGCTGCTGATGATTATTTTGCAGACCTGGGCGCTGGGGTTTAACTTTGATTCCTTTGGAGATTGGTTTGTGGCCTGGATCAACAACTGGGTGAACCTGCTTCGAAACAACGCGATCATTGGGATCATCGCATTGGGGATGACCTTTGTGATCATCACAGGCGGCATAGATTTGTCAGTGGGTTCTGCGCTGGTGGGCGTGGGCACCGTGGTGTTGGTGCTTCAGGAAATGCTGTTTAACGCCTTGGGGCCGTCTTCGGGCGTTTGGGCGGTTGCGATTGCGGTGCTGGCGGCGTTGGTTGCCGGGGTAGGTGCCGGTACGCTGACTGGCGTGACCGTAACCAAGGGCAAAGTGCCCCCTTTTATCGTTACGCTGGGCACGATGAACATTTTTAGGTCGTTGGCTCAACACTTTATGCAGGGGCGTCAAGCACCCAAGCCGGTGGAAGAGTTTCTGCTATTGTCCAACACAACCTTTGGACCCTACCGTTTGTTGCCCATCATCTATTGGCTGGTGCTGGCGGTGGTGTTGGCGGTGATGGCCAAGCACACCCGGTTTGGCCGCCACATTTACGCCGTGGGCTCCAACGAGCGCACTTCCAAATTATCTGGCATTAATGTAGACAAGGTTAAGATCGGCGTCTATGCGTTGATGGGGCTGATTGTGGCCATCGCCGCGGTAACCGAGGCGGCGCGCATGGGGTCAATGAACACGGCCAATGCGGGGCAGGGCTACGAGCTGGATTCTATTGCGGCGGTGGTAATCGGCGGAACCAGCATGGCCGGCGGCCGGGGCGGCGTAGGCGGTACGGTGATGGGAATGCTGATTATCGGAGTTATGAACAATTTGCTCAACTTAATCGGCGTTCCGGTCTTTTTGCGCAATGCATTTAAGGGCGCAATCGTAGTGATTGCGGTGCTGTTGCAACGAAAAGAATCCGACCAGTAAACCGTAGTTTTGGCTTGACAGCTTTTGGCCAATCCACTATACTAGAATGGCTGTTTTATCGGATTGTAGGCTCACCGCCTAGTAAGGTAGTGAGTTTGCTTACATCATGAAAAAAATGAAAAGGAGTGACTAAGCATGTTCCGTACTTACCAACCCAAAAAGCGTAAGCGCGCCAAGGTGCACGGCTTTCGCGCACGCATGAGCACCAAAACCGGACGCAATATTTTGAAAGCTCGCCGCCAACGTGGTCGCCAAAAGCTGTCCGCGTAAAACTGTGAACTGCAAAACTGTAACAGATTGTGCCGACAGCCCCGACCGTCAGGAGCATTGCAGCAGCGCTTCTTGTAAGTCGCGGGCTTTGTGTTGTGTTGAAACTGCACCCGCCCACCCATATAAAATGGGGCGCGAGTTCAGCTTGGGCAAAAATCGCCAATTTCAATATGTATACAGGCGCGGCAAATCCTACCCCGCCAAGCATATGGTGCTTGTGTATCTAAAAGCGCGTACTTTACAAGTGGGATTTTCGGTTTCGGCCAAGGTGGGCAACAGCGTAACGCGCAGCCGCGTGAAGCGGCGCATGTTTGAAGACTTCAGAATGCTTCGCCCCCAGTTGAAACCCGGTAAATATGTCTTTATCGCTCGAACTAGCGCGGCCAAAGCCGATGCCGAAACTATGGGAAAAACCATGCGGTATCTGCTGAAAAAGGCCCAGCTGTTTATGCAGGAGCAACTATGAAATCAAAATTGATGGCTTTGTTGAAAAGTGTGGGCCGGTTGATTGCCGGCCTGCCCAAGCGCGTTTTTTTGGCGCTGATTCAATTTTACCGAAAGGCCATCAGTCCACACTTTCCTCCATCCTGCCGATTTGTACCCACTTGTTCCCAGTATGCGCTTCAAGCCATACGCAAGTATGGCGCGCTCAAGGGCGGATTTATGGCACTAAAGCGAATACTAAGGTGCAATCCATTCCATCCGGGCGGTTACGACCCGGTGCCGTGAGCGACGTGATCACGTATTTAAGGAGGACTTGCTCTCCATGAATTTTCTTTCGGGAGTGTTGCGCCCGATTTTGGACGCAATTTATCATGTGGTGCCCAACTACGGATGGGCTGTGATTCTGTTTACCGTGGCAGTCCGGATGCTTTTGTTGCCACTCGACATTAAAAGCAAGCGTTCGATGAAACGCATGAACGACGTTCAGCCCCAAATCAATGCGCTGAATAGGAAATATGCCAAAGACAAAGAAACGCTTAACAAAAAGATGATGGAGCTTTATCGCAAAGAGAAGATAAAGCCGATGGCCGGATGCTGGCCGATGATTATTCAAATGTTCTTTTTATTCGGAATGTTTGGAGCGATGCGTGAGGCGGCCAACGAGCAGACGGTGCATATGCTTTTGCAATTGAAGGAAGCGGCGGAACATGCGTTGTCCAGCAATTTAAGCAGTTTGGATCCCAATATGTTGCCGGAGCTGCAGAGCTGGTTCTGGATTAAAAATGTGTTCCAACCCGATTCGTTTATGTCTACGATTATGCCGGCTTTTAATGACCAGTTGATGAGTATTCAAGCCGTGGGCGGCAACCAAATGTTGACGCAGGAAAATCTGGATGCGGTGCGCGCCTTTTTAAGCAATGAAAAGCTGTACGCTTTTGTGGCTCAGCATTACGGCACAAACCAAACCATTACATATCCGATATCGATACTGATAACTACGCTTAACATTACGCTGCCCAACTCTTGGAACGCTTTTGTAAATTATACCAACGGATTTTTCATTCTGCCCATTTTGGCAGCGGGCAGCCAGCTGCTTTCCACAAAGCTTATGCCGGCGACCACCCCTGCGACCCAGTCGACCGATGGATCGACCCCAAACCCTAATGCAAGCATGGGCAAAATGATGACCTATTTCTTCCCGATTTTCTCGCTATGGATTTGTGCAACCTCTAACGCTGTATTTGCTCTTTACTGGGTGGCGGCCAACGTGATTCAAATTATTCAAACGCTTGTGATCAACAAGTGGATGGATGTGGCCGATGCCAAGAAAAAAGAGCTTGTGTCTAAGGAGGCCAATTAACCGTGAATTCAATTGAAACCACCGGAAAAACCGTTGAAGAAGCGTTGGGCGCTGCTTTAAAGGCGCTGGATTGCGATTCTTCAGAAGTAAATATTGAAATACTGGATATGGGGCGTTCTGGATTTTTGGGCATAGGGCGCCGGGAAGCTAAGGTGCGCGTAACCAAAAACGCAAGTTTTGAAAATGAGGCGGACAAGGCCGTGGCTTCCATTGGCCGCGATACCAACAAGGCCAAGCAGGAACGCCCTGTCGCCAAGCCGGTTAAACCTCAAAAAGCGGCCGAGGCCGGCGTACCCAAGAAAGCCGAGCGCACACCCCGCCAACAACCCTCGGGCGAGGGCAAGGCGGTCGTTAAAGAACGGGAAATCAAGGGCAGCAATGCAGAAAGGCCCAAGCAGGCGAGTGCCAAACCGGTTGCGCAGGCAAAGCCCCAACGGGATGCTAAGCCGGTGATTCCGCCGCCCGAAGTTCCGGAGGAGGTTCAGGATCCTGAAACCCTCAGCGAACTTGCCAGGGTTGCCTACGATTTTCTTGAAAACGTAACCAAGTTGATGGGGGTGGATGTAACCATCCGAATCGGCGAGTCAGAGGGGCAGATGGCCATAAAAATGAACGGGGATACGCTGGGTATTTTGATTGGACGCAGGGGTGAAACCCTGGATGCGCTGCAATATCTGGTAAGCCTGAAGGTGAACCACGGGCGCGAAGAGTACGTGCGCGTGTCGCTGGACACCGAGAATTACCGCGCCAAGCGCGAAGCTTCTTTGATCAAGCTGGCCAACCGCATGGCGCAGCGCGCCAAGAAGACAGGGCGCCGCGTGGTGCTGGAACCTATGAACCCTTACGAGCGGCGGGTGCTGCACTCTGCGCTGCAGGGGCACGCAGATGTCACCACACACAGCGAAGGGCACGAACCCTATCGCCGAGTGGTGATTACCCTAAAGCAACAACGAAAATAAAACGCATTCCGCTTGCCTTCGGGTAAGCGGGATTTTTAGTTGAAAGGAGTTTGTATGGGCAAAGATTCTTTTTTAATCGAGCTGCACTGTCATACGTCCGAAATTTCCCAGTGTGGGGTGCTTTCGGGCCGGGAATTGGTGGAGGCGTATGCCAAAGCGGGTTACACCACGCTGGTGGTTACCGATCATCTGCATTTAGAAGTGCTGAAAGATCATCCGAAGGAGACGCGGGCCGATTGGTTTTTGTCGGGCTACGATGCGGTGAAGTGCGCCGTGCAGCCGCTGGGCATGCACGTGTTGCTGGGGGCGGAGCTTCGGCTGGAATCGGGATCGGAAGATTATTTGTGCTTTGGGCTTACACCGGAAAGCCTTGAAGAAGTCATTGAGTTGCTGGAGTCCATGCCCAGCTTGGAGACACTATATGCCGAATTGAGGGAAATGGGGCTCATACTGATTCAGGCACACCCGTTTCGACCGGGCCTTGTCGCCAACGACGGCAGCGCGATAGACGGAATCGAAGTATACAACGGAAATCCACGCCACAACAGTCAAAACGCAGTGGCCAAGGCTCACGCCCAGGGGATACCGGGGGCGATCATGATCAGCGGATCCGATGCCCATCAAATAGAGGATGTGGCCCACGGCGGTATACGCACCCGGGAGCCGATTACGACCAACGGTGAGCTGCTGAAGGTATTGGCCGACGGCAGTGCTTTTGAGTTGATTGAAACAGAGTTTTGATTGGACAGTTATATTTTTAGAGAACCCATACAACCTAGGCATGTCCGTGTCAAGTAAGCGTAAAAATAAGATATGATTTTTTATAAAAAGAAATATAAATATGAGGTTTGAAATGAAATTTAGAAACATAGATAAATCAAACTACTGGGAGTGTATGGCTTTAGCCGTTGATGAGAGCCAGAGGTATTTTGTTGCAGATAATAAACAATCCTTAGTAGAAGCTGCTTATGAAGACGGTCTATATGTTTTAGGAATTTATCACGCAGAAACTATGGTAGGATTCGTTTTATATGATTATGATGACACTTTCCCTGGTTGGTCTATGAGTCGATTTATGATAGGGAAACAGTTTCAAGGAAAAGGATATGGTAAAAAGGCCGTATTAGATTTCTTGGAGTATTTTAAGAGAAAACACAATGCAGATAAGATATACATTAGTGTATCTTTAAATAATATGGTTGCACGCAAAATGTATTCTGATATTGGTTTTCTGGAATTAAAAGAAGTTGAATATACATTTATGGATAGACGTTTTAGAGAAATACAGATGGTAAAAGAGTTGTAATAAAAAGATAGATTCAAATTTTAGACTTTATATCCATACATATAGAGTAGTTAGTCTTAGAATTGATTGTTTTTTATATCTCAAAATGGTTGGAAGTATAGTGTTTATACGGACAATTGAGAATTAAATATAAGACTTTGTAGAAATACTTTATTTCTACAAAGCAAAGAATGTGAAGCTCCCTTTCGCGATAGAATGATTAAGGTTTGAAACGAAATCATATCAAATTAGGATTCCACATGTATTTTACGCAATCCCCAATGGAGTTTTGCTTGCATAGGCAAAGATTTGCGTGTAATATAGAAGCAGGGATTGGTTCCCGATATTTATAGCAACAGGGAGGGAATACCGATGATAACCAAAGAGATGACGATTGGAGAAGTGCTTAACAAGGATCGCGCAACCGCTCCGATTTTTATGGCTTTTGGCATGCACTGCCTGGGCTGCCCTCATTCTATCGGCGAAAGCTTGGAAGAAGCGGGCATGGTACACGGCATTGATGTGAATCAGTTGGTAGAAGAGCTCAATAAACATTTTGAAAACCAGGCACAATAACCAGTTTTGTGGATAACTTGCGTTCTATCCACAGGATTTTCCACGCAAGGCAAAGGGAGATCGGGTTGCCTTTTAAAGCGCGGAAAACGAATCGTTTTCAAGGTATTTTGCCGGTAAGGCGATCCGTTTAAAACGATTGTTGAATAGGCGCGGGTATATCCCGCGTCTATTTTTCTGTATATGACAGGTGCAGTTAAGTTTATTTTGGAAGGAGAGGTTCTCTATGCAAGTCCATCAGTTTAATGACTTGGAAGGATTGCACATTGCGGCTGAAATTGAGCGGCGCGGAGCCACTTTTTACTTGCGCATGGCAAAGATATCGAAGAGTCCTGAAATCATCGCCTTGTTAAACGAGTTGGCTGCCGATGAAGAGAGGCACTATCACGAATTTCACCAGCTGTATGCCGAGCATTTAGCGGCCCGGGATGACGACGACTACTTGGAGCAATACGACGAAGAGGCGTCCATATACCTTTCTGCCATTGCGGCGGAGGTGGTTTTTCCGGGTGGGCTGGTGGATTTTGCGACCAAGAAGGACATTCAAAGTCCGGTGGACATCCTTCAAACGGCGATCCAATCCGAAAAGGATTCTATCCTTTTTTATGCTGAAATGATGAATTTGGCAAAGGATAAGCGCACCCACGATACCTTTGAGCAGATTGTGGTTCAGGAAAGGACCCATCTGAATAAATTGCAGCGCAAACTGATGGAGTTTCAGAGCCGGTAAATTTAGAAAGAGAGGGAGGAGATTCCATGGATTATCGTACAGAATACAAGCGATGGTTGGAGTTTACACAAGATGACCCTCAAACCCAGGCAGAACTTAAATCCATTGCAGACGACGAACAGGAAATAAAAAGCAGGTTTGCTGCCGATTTGGAATTTGGCACCGCAGGCATGCGAGGTGTGTTGGGGGCGGGGCTTAACCGCATGAACAAATACGTGGTGCGCCGGGCCACCCAAGGGTTGGCCGAATATATTTTAAAGAGCCCGGGCCAGGCCGAGCGCGGCGTGGTGATCGCCTACGATTCCCGCCGGTTTTCGCCAGAATTTGCCAAGGAGGCGGCGCTCACCCTCTGCAAAAACGGAGTGCGCGCGTATTTATTTGATTCGCTGCGCCCGGTGCCTGTGCTGTCGTTTTCGGTGCGCAAACTCAACGCTATCGGCGGCATCGTGATAACGGCGAGCCACAATCCCGCTGAGTACAACGGATACAAAGTGTATTGGGAAGACGGCGGACAGATGCCTCCGGAGCGCGCGGGGGAGGTGCTAAACCTCATACGCGAGATTGATATCGCAGGCTGTCAGAGCATGGACGAGTCTTCGGCTATTAATCAGGGGCTATTGACCATCGTCGGACCCGAACTGGACGATGCGTATGTGGACATGGTTAAGCACTTGACGGTAAACTCGGGGCTGATTGCTCAGATGGGCAACAAGATCAAAATTGTGTATACGCCGCTGCACGGCTCGGGCAACATACCGGTGCGCAGGGTGTTGAGTGAAGTGGGATTCAAACAGGTGTACGTGGTGCCTGAACAGGAACTGCCCGATCCGGATTTTCCCACGGTAAGTGTGCCAAATCCCGAAGATCCATCGGCGTTTAAAATGGCGCTGGAGCTTCGGAAAAAGCTAAACGCCGACGTAGTGATCGGCACCGATCCCGATTGCGACCGAGTGGGCGTGGCGGTGGTTGACGGCGAGGATGTACATATTTTAACAGGCAATCAAATTGCTTGCCTGTTGTTGCACTACATTTTGGCCAGCCACAAGACCAACGGCACCATGCCTAAAAATGCGGCGGTGGTCAAATCCATCGTTTCTACCGAAATGGCGCGGGCCATATGCGCCGACTACGGCGCTCAGCTGTTTGATGTGTTGACCGGATTTAAATACATTGCCGAAAAAATTCAGCAATTTGAAGAGACCGGCTCCAACACCTTCGTATTCGGTTTTGAAGAGAGCTACGGCTACCTTTCGGGTACCCAGGTGCGCGACAAGGACGGCGTAAACGCTTGCTTGCTCATCGCCGAAGCGGCGACCTTCTACAAAAAACAAAACATGAGCTTATACGACGCGTTACAAATGCTGTTTGCCCAATACGGATATACCGGGGAAAAGACCATATCCTTCGCGGTGGACGGAATAGACGGATTGGAAAAGATGGCGCGGTTGATGGCTGATTTACGGGCAAATGCACCCGCGAAAATCGGCGGAAGAAAAGTGCTGGCGGTTCGGGACTATGCAATCGGGCTGCGCACCCGGGGAGAGAAGCAGACCGAGCTGGACTTGCCCAAAGCCGACGTGTTGTATTATGAGCTGGAAAGCGGATGCTGGGTTTGTGTGCGGCCTTCGGGCACCGAGCCCAAGATTAAGCTGTACGTGAACGCATCCTCGGCAAATAAGGCCGAGACTGAGCGTTTGCTCAAAGGGCTGAGCGAAGCTTCGGTGCAGTTGTTGGAAGAGCTGCTGTAGCTGGCAATTTATGGTTAGCGATAGACAAAAGGCGGATGGCATTTCCGCCTTTTGTGTTTGCATAGGGTGCGGAGTATGATTGAGATGTCTGCACCTTTGGTATGGAGGAATCATTATATATTGTTAGGGGTGTGTCTGTGGTCAAAGGAAGGAAATGGTTTTCGCTGGACAGGCGGCACTTGGGCGTAATTTTCGCGTTAAGCTGGCCGACGATGTTGGAATTTGCGCTGCAAACGATTGTGCAGTATGTAGACTCAGCCATGGTGGGACAAACCGGAGCATTGGCGACCGCTGCGGTCGGGTTGACCGCCAGCGTGGGTTGGTTGATTTCGGCTCCTATGTCGGCGATGGGCATAGGCGTGCTGGCCTTTATCGCCAGATCCTTGGGCGCTAAGGAAGAGGAAGATGCCCGGATTGCCAGCGTGCAGTCGGTGTTTTTGGTGCTTATTCTGGGGCTGATATTGGGCGCTGCGACGCTGGCCATATCGCCCTACTTGCCTGGATGGCTGGGCGCCAATCCGGCGATTTGGGCGGATGCAACCGCTTATTTTTCCATTATTTGCATGCCTATGGTTTTTCGGGCGGCCATTATCGTGTTCGGTTCGGTGCTGCGGGCAGCGGGCGACATGAAAACACCGTTGGTGGCCGGGGTGGCCACCAACGTAATTAATATTGCGCTGAACTGGCTTTTGATTTATCCGGTGCGGCAAGCGACCTTGTTTGGCCGACAGATTACCCTGTGGGGCGCCGGGCTGGGGGTACAGGGTGCAGCGATCGCGACGGCCATTGCATATGTGGTGGGGGGGACGCTGATTACTATATTTGTGTACAAGCACAAGAAGATTAGCTTTCGCGGGCAAAAGCTGCGCATCTACCCCAAGGTGATGGGGGCTTGCGTGCGGGTGGGGATTCCGGTTATGCTCCAGCGGGTGTGCGTAAACTCAGGACATGTGATGTTTACCTCGCTGGTAGCCTCCCTGGACGCGGTTACAGAAGGAGTGGCTTTGGCCGCCCACTCGTTGGCCATTACGGCTGAGCAGGCCTTTTATATTCCAGGGTACGGATTGCAGGCGGCGGCGTCCACCCTGTCGGGCAACGCGCTGGGCGAGGGTGACTTGCGCAAGGTTGATCAAATCGGGTTTAGCGTGATTTGGATGACGGTGGCGCTGATGACGATTACGGGTGCGATATTGTTTGCATTTCCTGAACAGGTCATGGGCATATTTATAAAAGACCCACGAGTGCAAGCTACAGGGGTGCAGCTATTGCGCATTGTGGCGATATCCGAGCCGGTGTTCGGACTGCTGATCATATTGGAGGGAATATTCAATGGGCTTGGGGACACCAGGGCGCCCGTCGTCTACTCGGTGCTGTCTATGTGGGTGGTCAGGAATCTGTGTACCTGGTTGATGATCAATGCATTTGGTTTGGGCTTGAACGCCGCTTGGTGGTGCATGGCTGCCGATAATGGATTGCGGGCTACGCTGCTGCTGGTGCGTTTTATTAGAGGCAGCTGGAAAAAGCGGGTGGCTATGTATGCGGATATCACCAGCGTTCCCTCGGTTGACAGCGGCGTGTAAGCATCGTATATTAATACCGACATTCGTTTTTGGAAGGAGGGTATGCGTATGCGATTGATATTCACCCGTCACGGGCAAACCGAATGGAATCTGCAAAAGCGCATGCAGGGCTCCCAGGACTCGGCGTTAACGCCACTAGGGCGCAAACAGGCGCAGGCGCTGGGGAAAAGGTTGCAATTGCTGCCCATTGATGCCGTATATGCAAGTCCACTCCCAAGGGCGCAGGACACGGCCCGGCTCCTTATCAAAAAGCGATCCGTTCCGATTTTTACCGATGAGAGGCTGGCCGAAGCTTCCTTGGGGGCCTTTGAAGGGATGACCATGCCCCAGGCGCTGGAGTACTTTCCCGAGCAGGCCGACAATTTTATGCACGATCCGGACGAGTTTTCTCCCGTTGGGGATGGGGAGAGCTTTCACGAAGTGCGCACGCGGGTGGCTGCCTTTTTGAGCCAATTTGATCCGGAAGACCAGCGAACGGTTTTGGTGGTTGCCCACGCCCTGGTTTTGCGGGTGATTCGGCTGGAGCTGTTTGGTTATCCGCTGGGCAGATTGGGCGAGGTATCCGTACCCAGCTGTTGTTATTGCGAGGCGTTGCTGAATCCTTTGGGTTGGGAGGTGGTTGCCTTTGGCGAAAATTGGCATCACGCCCCCAGTTTTAAAGAGGGACATTGGTATGTGGGCAAGCATACGCCGCGCGGCGTGGCGCCGATAGGCACGATCGTTACCCCGTTTGCTTCGTTGGCCCGGGCTATCGGCAGCGATCCGGTGCGCATGGAAATCGGGCTGAATGGACACATAGACTACGACGGGCACCACGTCAGCCGATTGTACCGGGTGATGCAGCTAAATCCCAACGATTTGGAAGTGTTTGAAAGCCGGGAGATTCCCCTTTACCGCGCGTGGAAGTTAAAAACGCCGCACAAGATTGCGCCCGCATCTTTGCGCAAAGTCCGCGGGCGGGATCCGTTGGCGTTGTAGATATTGGAATAGCAAGCCGGTTTTAGAAATCATGCTGTTTTGATTTTTGGAAGATAGCCAGTAGAGAATATAAGATTTTCACAATTGTAGAGAGAAAAAAAGGCTACACAACTGCGCAGCCTTTTTTTTATTGTATATTTGTATAAAGCATAGAAAGAGGATTAATTGGGTACGCCCAAATATTCGGCATCGCCCAGACCTAAGATGAGTAGGAAG
Organism: uncultured Oscillospiraceae bacterium; assembly: GCA_964346145.1. GTDB lineage: Bacteria > Bacillota > Clostridia > Christensenellales > Aristaeellaceae > CAYFTL01. The sequence continues at coordinate 25,400 of CAYFTL010000027.1, forward strand.
ATGGAAGGCAGAAAGATAAGCCCTACCGCAAAACCATTGCTTTTGCCAAAGGCATATG
>CAYFTL010000028.1:0-25330 GCA_964346145.1 uncultured Oscillospiraceae bacterium
TTGCAGGCTGCAAGCGCACACGCCATCCCGAAAGCTAACTAATCTCGTTCCCCATCTTACCGGTACAAAAAGCCAAGGGCGCACCTTTAAAGGTGCGCCCTTGGCTTTTTGTATTGTAATAAGGTCTTTTCAGTCGTCTGCCGCCTCGATTGTAACTTGGATGAATTGGTGGTAGAATAATATATAATTATCAAAATTTAGCTTGGGATGGAGGAATGGCCATGAGCCTTGGAAGAACAACACAAGCGTTGCTTAAAATGCTGACTCAGGCAGTTCCCAATGTAGCCACCGACTACGAAACCATACGCCGTTTGAACAAAATACGCTCAAAGCCACTGCTCACTTTCGGGTATAAAATGTGGGACGAACAGATCAGCTCACAAGGACATCAGATTCCGGTCCGCATCTTTACTCCCTATTCTTCGCGTTACCGAGATAGTGCGTTGCTCTTCTTCCATGGCGGCGGCTGGGTCACCGGCGATATCGATAGCTACAGCACCATGTGTGGCCATATGGCCCGCATGACTGAGCGCACCGTATTTTCAGTAGACTATCGCCTGGCTCCAGAATTCCCCTATCCCGATGGACTGAACGACTGCTACGAGGCCGCCCGCCTTCTGTATGAAAAGTCCGCCTCCCTCGGCTTCGCCCAGCACAAAATCGCGCTCATCGGCGACAGCGCTGGTGGCAATCTAGCTGCAGCAGTTTCCTTAATGGCGCGCGACCGCGGAGAATTTCTCCCTCGCAAACAAATTTTACTCTACCCCGCAACCTGGAACGATCACAGCGATAGCTCGCCTTTCCATTCGGTTCACGAGTTTGGCCATGATTATGTGCTGACTGCTCAAGCGATAACCGATTATATGAATCTGTACCAGCGCAGCGACGAAAACCGCCAAGACCCTTATTTCGCTCCGCTGGTGAGCGACAATTTGTACCACCAGCCCGACACCCTCGTGATCACAGCTCAATATGACCCGCTGCGCGACGAGGGCGAAGCCTACGCCAAAAAGTTGGCTGAATTCGGAAATAAAACCCGATGTTTTAGAATATCAAAAGGCCTGCACGGATATTTTACCGATCCGCTGGCCGGCGATATAATTCAACAAAGCTACAAACATATTATAGATTTTCTAAACGAGGTGACAGAGTGAGCGCTACCCCTTATAAAGCCTGGCGTCGCCTGGACAATGCCGCAAAGATATTCCCCCCAACCAGTGACAACCGAGATCCTAAGGTGATTCGCTTTGCCTGTGAATTAAACGAAGAGGTTTGCGAACAAACTTTGCAGCAGGCCACCGAACAAGCATTAAAAGAATTCCCCGCTTTTCGCTGCATCTTGCGTTCCGGCTTTTTTTGGTACTATCTGGAGGATACTCAGCGCACCCCCACCGTGCATCCGGAGAACAAAACGCCCTGCAGCACCAATTATTTGGCGCGCAAGCGGTTGTTGTTTGACGTTTCTTATTTTAAGTGTCGTATTAACTTGGAAATCTACCACGCTTTGACCGATGGCACGGGCGCCATCGAGTTTTTACGCACCATCGTTTGCAGGTACCTTGCACTGCGCCATCCCGATGTATTCGGGCAGTCCCCCTCAATCCCTCTGGGGCACGATCCTTCTATAACCCGGCAATCGGCCGACAGTTTCGACAAATATTACCAAGGCCGAAAGGGAAAGCGGCACAAAAAAAAGATGCGCGCTTGCCAAGTGAGCGGCACACCTACCCCGGAGGGACGCTTGGCAGTTATCGAAGGGGTTTTCCCGGTGGATGTGCTGCTTCACAAGGCGCGGGAAATGAACACCACGATCACCGGGCTGCTATGCGCCATATTGATGCAGTCCATTCAAGCTGATTTGCCGGTTCGAAAGCGCCACCGTCCGGTAGTCATCGCGATCCCTGTCAATTTGCGCAAATATTTCGAGTCCGGATCGGCCCGCAATTTTTTCAGCATTGCGCTGGTGAGCTACAATTTCTCGAAAATGCCCGATCACCTAGAAACCATCGTCCAAAGCATATCCATGCAGCTTGCCCGCCAACTTACCCGGGAGAATCTGCAAGAAAGACTCAACGAGCTTGCCGCGCTGGAGCATGCCATATGGTCGCGCATCGTGCCCCTCCCTATTAAAAACTTTTTTATGTCCATGGCTTATAAGTTTGCCATGAAGCAGCAAACCTCTTCGCTGTCCAACTTAGGTGTCATTTCCCTGCCCGAAGAGTTTATGCCTTATATCCGCCGTTTTGACGTGTTTTACAGCGGCCCCGAGGTGAAAGCCTGCATGTGTTCCTTTAACAACAAAATGACCGTCAGTTTTTCCTCTGGCATTCAAAATACTGATGTGCAGCGCCGTTTCTTTACCCAGCTGGTGGAGCTGGGCATCCCTGTTGAAATTTATAGCAATTCGTACCAAGAGGAGGATAGCCTATGATGCATTGCGATCGTTGTAAGGTAACCATAGGCGATTCATCCGCGCGCTGTCCCCTATGCCACGGTCATCTTTCGGGCGAAAACCCCGGAGCACCTATATTTCCAAAAATCGGGCTTACTTACCCTAAAAGTCCGCTTTTTTTTAAGCTGTTGGCATTGATCACCGTCACGGCGTTGGGAATTGCTTTTACGATCCGCCTGAGTTACAGTTCCAGCAGCCGCTGGTTTTGGTATGCGCTCGCGGGCAGCGCCTGCGGCTGGGCTTCGTTGCTCTTGGCCATATACAAACGCAAAAACGTGCTGGTCACCGTAACCTATCAAACGGCGCTGTTTGCCTTATTTGCGCTGGCGTGGGATGCGCTGACCGGGTGGCGCAATTGGTCCATAAACTATGCCATCCCTTCCTTGTTCATATTTTCTATGGTAGTCATGGCCATACTGCCCATCATCATAAAAATTCCCATAACCGACTGCTTCGTGTGCTTTACTGTAGAAATTTTGTATGGGTTGATCCCTTCCATATTCCTAGTTACAGGAATTGCAACCGTGCGCCTTCCCTCCCTTTGCTGTGTGGTGCTCAGCGTTATCGCTCTGTTTGCGCTGATTTTGTTCGAAGGCAAGCCCATGTTGGCCGAAGTCAAGAGAAGGTTTCACCTATAGTCAAAATTTCCAGCTAAGTGGAAAGTGTGGATAGTCCTAAAAAATTATAATATAGATACTCCCCTAAAGGGATTCCGAAAGGTCCACCGTTTGCATTGTTTTTTCGGGCAACTCCTGAAGGGGTGTTTTTTTAAGCCATTGGTGTTCTCGCTACCCGTAAACAGGTTAGAGTATTCTTTGGAACTCATCTAATCTGATGGTTGATTCCCTCTCACAGCTTTCGGATATACCCTTGCACCTGCCTTTATGCCTGTCTGCTATGTCCGCGTCATCCCCCTTGCTCAGAACTGCCTTTTCCCATCTTAGTGCCGCTAGCCTGCAGGTCGGTCGAATATCATCATACTGCCCCCATTTCAGAAAAACCATACTCTGCGATGCCCTGAACTTTGGGGGTATATTGATCAGCATATGTATACGATCCGAGCACACATTCACTCTATAGTTTCCGTTCCTTTTTCATCACATAATCTGCGCAAAAGGAATCCGAAATTTGTTTTGTTTGCACGATATGTTGCCTGTCTCGGTATTCGGAAACGAAAACTGTGTGCTGTTGGCGTCTATAGCTTGCATATTCTAAGCTTCTAATGTCTTTCATGCAAAAAACCTCCTCAATATTCGATGTTGGGTTGGCAGACCTTAACTCTAATTTATCAGGTACTTTTTCCTTGGCTATGCCCATAAGGCATTCCTCCGCCGGTGATTCTTGTACAATAAGAAAGCAAGAGGATAAAACGCTATGTTTTATCCCCATTTTTTTAATTTTCTAGACCGTTTCTATTGCTCCGCTGTCCGGATCATATAGCACGGTAACCGTCCGCTCTTCCTGTTTGCCGCTTATGGCAAACTCCAGCACATCTACCGGGTAAGAATAGGCGCTCTGGCCGCGCACCCGCGTAAATCTCTGGCGCAGATGAGCGCGAAGCTCATCTCCTTCTTCAAAACTGAGTACATCGGGCAGATCGCGTCTGCATCCGCAGGACAGCAAATCATGGCGAACCAGCGCTTGGCTCCACACTTGCCCCACCCTTTGGCTTGCGTATTCGAGCAGCACCCCGGCACGGAATTTTTCCGCTCGCTGCACGTCAAACACTCCGGTGCCGCGCATGTGCGCTGCCAACTCCGAAAACAAATCGTACGGCTTACATTTTTGCAGCAGCAACGCCAAAATCAAGCTGTATTTGTGAGAATTATAGTACCAATCTATCGCATTCTCCAAATCCTTCAAGTGGCATAGCTGCTCAAAGGACATCCATGGAGTAGAAATAATTTCATAGGGTGCATCCGGCTGGTACACCATCCCAAGCTCTTGTGCACGGGCTCGCATCGGGCTGCCGTGCAACATCTTTAAAAAGCCCAGCTGCACCATATCGGCGTTCATTGCACACACATCGTTTATCGACTGGGCGAACTGCTCAAGCGTATCCTCGGGCAACCCTGCAATCAAATCCACGTGCAAATGAATGTTTTTTAAAGCCGAAAGCGCCAAGGTCGCTCTGCGTACTCTTTCAAAATCCACGCTCCGCTCAATATTTTCAAGCACGTTTTGGTCGCTGCTCTGTACCCCAATTTCAAACTGGAACAAGCCTTCGGGTGCCTGTGCCAGCAACTCCAAATCCGAATCAGCAATCAAATTGGCCGCAATTTCAAAATGGTATGTAGGCCGTACACCGGTGCGTTCGGCGTGGCGTATCAGACCCCGCCATATTTCCGCGGCGCGCTTTCTATCAAAATTAAAGGTGCGATCTACCAGCTTTATGATGGTGGCGCCCTGTTCTGCCAAATCGGTAAGCCGGCGAATCGCCTCATCGGCCGGCAGTGCCCGCACACCCTGTATTGCAGAGGATAGACAGTATTGGCATTTGTACGGACAGCCCCGGGACGTTTCTATATACAGGAGCCGGTTTTCAATCCCCGCTATTCCGCCTGCATACACATCCGGCCAACGGTCGGCTGGCAGTTGTTTCGGCAGGGCAACGGTCACAATCTGTTGCCCTGCTCGGTAGCACAACCCGGGCACCGCGCCTAAACCCTTTGAGTTGTGTAACGCCTTGAGTAACGCCGGAAAGGAAATTTCTCCTTCTGAGCACAAAATAAAGTCGACATCCGGTTCCTCTTTGAGGAGCAACTCTGCCCTGTATTCGACTTCCGGACCACCCAACACAATTTTACACTTTGGTAGCGCCCGTTTTAAGGCCCGTACCAGTTTTAGCGCATAATCGATATTCCAAATATAGCAGGAAATCCCTATCAGATCGGCCTGCGTTCGGGCAATTCTGGTCATCAGCGGCCAAAACGGCAGGTTAATATGAGCCTCGACAAATTCAACTTCGCCCAGTTCCTTGGGAATCATACACATAATTTGACGAAGCGATAGATTGGTATGCATAAAGTGAGCGTTCAGCGCCACCAGAGTCGTTTTCATTGTCCGTTTTCTCCTTCAAACTGGGCCAGCAGTTCTTTGGCCAATTGAGTGTATTTTTTGAATGCGGTAGGCAAGGCCAGTTGATCCAGCTCCCGTTTGGTCACAAAACTCCAACCCGGAACTTCCCGCGCATCCGTTTCTATACTAAACCCTTGCATCTGCCAGATTTTGTGCGTAAACACATGCTTTGCTTGCAAATTTTTTGCAATTTTTTGCACATTTATGCCCATCTGTTGCACAAATTGCGCAACCGAATGCTCATCCGGCAAATCTTCAAAGTTTGGATACTGCCATAATCCGCCCAGCAATCCTTTTTCTTCCCTGCGCCCCACCAACACCCTGCCCCGGTTAAACACCAACGCCACCCCGATCTCCTCCACCTTCTTTTCCACTGGCGGCGGCAATACAGGGAGGGATAGCGCATCCCCCACTTGATAAGCATCACAATAATCGTTGACCGGGCAATCTGCGCATTCGGCCCGCCTGGGCATGCAAACGAGCGCGCCCAGCCCCATCATCGCTTGGGTAAAATCCCCCACCCGCCGGGAGGGTACCAACGATTGAGCTTTTTCCCAAATCAGCTTTTTTATCTTGGGTTGTGCGCTGTTTTCACGTATGCCAAACAGCCTGCACACTACGCGCACCACATTGCCGTCGACTGCGGCCACAGGCTGTTCAAAGGCAATGGAAGCGATTGCTCCGGCCGTATAGTCGCCGATCCCCGGCAGTTTTTTGAGCGCTTTTACCTGCGTGGGCAGCTTTCCACCATACTCTTTGACTACCACGCCTGCAGCCTTGTGCACGTTTCTGGCCCGGGAGTAATAGCCCAATCCTTCCCAGAGTTTGAGCACTTCATCGATATCGGCTTGCGCCAACGCATATACCGAAGGAAAATGCTCTAAAAAGCGTTGATAATAACCCACTACGGTTTCGGCCCGGGTTTGTTGCAGCATGATCTCCGACAACCATATTTTGTACGGGTCGCGTTCGTGCCGCCAAGGCAAATCCCTTCCATTTTCATCATGCCATTTAAGCAGCGCTTTCGCAAAGCCATCCCACGATGGTCTTTCCATGCGTTTCACCTTTCCTTCAGCATTATTTCCTAAGTGCATATTATAACATAAGGCAATTTCAAAGTCATATTTTGCCCCGAGCCTGTGAAAACTTCGATTGAACAAATCAGTCAAGATTGAGTCTAATAAAAACACACAGAATGTTGCACCATTTATCAAAAATATTTGAACGAGTACCTTGCTTATGCTATAATGATTTGTATACTATGGGTGAATAGCTTAATCGAAAAATTGACAAAGCGCACTCGAAAATGATTACGAGCTTTGCTGATTTATTCTCCAACGAGCAAACAAACAAGGGGTGATCAAAAGATGGCTTCCAATTCAGGAAGAACATTTAGAATCGGCAGTTTGCGCATCAATTTCTCCAGCCGTGGAATTGCCGCAAAATGGAAAGACAAGGTATACCGCCTTCCCTTTAAACAAAGTGGACAGAGCCGACAACAAAGTCGTTACGACGAAAGCCAATATGATCAATATAGCCGGCAGGGTTACGACGATCCTCGTTATGATCAACCAGGCTATTATGACGACCCTGCCAGCAACGGAGCCGACTATGGCTATGACGACCGCGACTACAACCGTTACGAAAAATGGTACAACAGTGAGTGGGCAATGTGGGCGTTGTTGCTAATTTTCCCGCCCGTGGGCATTTGGCTGATGTGGAAAAACAACCGTTTAGAGTTTATGATGCGCGGAGTCATGTCAGCGGCTTCGGGGCTGTGGTTTATCGTAGCTTTAATCTTGCTGAGTACCAGCCTGTTTGGCGGGAACAAAAACGATTTAAAAACATCGCTGGACAATTTTACCCTCCCACCGGTGGTACAAACCAGTCCAACACCTGAGGTGACGCCGCCTTCTACAACCCCTTCGACAGTAACCCCCACGCCCGTTGCTCCGCCTTCCCCTACGCCCTTGGGCGGTGGACTCATAGGCGATGACAATTTGCCGCAAACCGATACACCCATAGAAGACACGGACGACGATGATTCTACCGACGATTCGGACAGCGGAAACGAAGAGGACAGCAAGCGGGTATATGCCACCGAAAACGGCAAATATTATCACCTGTTGAGCACCTGCTCCAACATGACCGGTGCCAAGAGTATGACGGTAGCAGAGGCAAAGGAAAAGGGCAAGACAGCCTGTCCCACCTGCGTACTCAAGACCACGACAAACAAAAACAAGGCTACCGCCAACCCCAATGCCAAGTATTATTCCACCAAAAACGGAAAATACTTCCACATTAAAAAGAACTGCTCCGGCATGAAAGGCGCTACCAAGGTTACGCTAGCCGAAGCGCTCAAGCGCAACCAGACCCCTTGCAGCACATGCATCGGCAAGACTTCGTTGGTGTACGCCACGAAAAATGGCAAATACTACCACAACAAAAAGAATTGCTCCGGCATGAAGGGCGCCACCCGCTTGCTGGCCACCGAAGCCAAGGCTCGCGGACAATCGGCCTGTCCGGTCTGTATCGGCAAAAACAACAAGGATTCCGATAAGAAAACCACGCCGGCTCCGGGCAGCGGCAAGTATTATTCCACCACGAACGGAAAATACTTCCACATTAAAAAGAACTGCTCCGGCATGAAAGGCGCTACCAAGGTTACGCTAGCCGAAGCGCTCAAGCGCAACCAGACCCCTTGCAGCACATGCATCGGCAAGACTTCGTTGGTGTACGCCACGAAAAATGGCAAATACTACCACAACAAAAAGAATTGCTCCGGCATGAAGGGCGCCACCCGCTTGCTGGCCACCGAAGCCAAGGCTCGCGGACAATCGGCTTGCCCCATCTGCATAGGCAAAAATAAGACGACCCCTACCCCCAAACCCGAAAAGGATCTGGATAAAATCAAAGTTTGGGACACCGTAAACGGAAAATATTATCACAGCAAAAAATACTGTTCCGATATGAGCGGCGCCAAGCAGGTATCTTTGACCACCGCGCTCAAGCGCAAACAAAAGCCATGTCCTGTGTGCAACCCGGTGAACACCGACGGAACCAAGAACAAATCGACCCCCAAACCCACGGAGGGCAACACGACCAACGATAACACCTTTGTGTACGTTAGCCTGTCCGGCGAAAAATACCACAGCAAGAAAAATTGCTCCGGTATGACCGATGCCGAAAAGGTTTCCCTCACGACCGCTTTGAAGCGTTCCTACAAGCGTTGCACGACCTGCGATGCTCCAAAATCTAAAGTCTAAAGTCAGACAGCAATACAGGCGTATGGAAACTTTCATGCGCCTGTATTTTTTGTTGGATACAGGTCACGATTTTGGGCGCATTTGTGCCGCTTAACGCCGCTTAACCTTACCCGGTTGTATTGGGCAAGGTCTCGTGTTATAATCCAATGTATTCAAATCAAATATAAACACTGGAGTTGTGAAGGCATGGATGAGCTTAAACAAAGAATTTTGCAGGATGGTTGCGCGCTGAACGATGAGGTGCTGTTGGTGGATTCTTTTTTGAATCATCAAGTGGATGTAGAGCTGATGGCACAAATTGGGCACGAGTTCGCCGGGCGCTTTAAAAACACCCGCATCGACCGGGTGGTTACCATTGAAAGCAGCGGAATTGCCCCCGCGGCGATGACCGCACTGGTGCTGGGCGTGCCCCTTGTGATCATGAAGAAAACGCCTTCCAGAATTTTAAACGACGATACCCTGCAAACCTGCGTCCATTCTTTCACGAAAAACTCAGACTATATGCTCACCATAAAGAAAAAATATATCAACGCTGGCGAGCAGATTTTGTTGATCGACGATTTCTTGGCCAATGGCGAAGCCGCAATGGGCGCAGCCTGCTTGATTGAAGGCGCTGGTGCCAAGGTTTCCGGCATAGGCATCGTAATCGAGAAGGCCTTTCAGCCTGGGCATGAAAGGCTTGTAGAGGCAGGATACCACGTTGTTTCGCTGGCGCGGGTGCAGGAAATGAGCAAAGACCGCATTGAGTTTGTGAACGAATAAATTTAAGATTTTAATATAAAGGACGGATGTGCACTCGCACACATCCGTCCTTTATATTAAAATTGATGGCTTTTGTAAAACGGACCGCACAAAAAACCGAAGGTATAGATATACCTTCGGCCAAATGATGAATGAATCCCGTGCGTGCCGCTCATCTCCGTTTTTTTCACCCGCTCTAAAGCAGGGCGGAGACCTGCGTTTACTTGCTGCCGTCCCTTCAAGCGAGGGCCTGACATCCATAAGCCGACTCGGAATCCTTTTGTGATGATGTGGGTAAAAACGGAAATGTTACGAACACCACAGGATATACCATCCACTCTTTACATTGATTATACATGGCATTTTATCAAACTGTCAAGGGAGAAGACACGCGCAATACGATCAGCCACGCTCTAACATAATCAGATGAATTTGCGACCTTGCCCCTATGCGCAGCGGGATTCTGCTGGTGCCAATGCCGTTGGATACGAGAACCTGGGATTGCCCGATTGTGTTCCAGCCCGACACAAAAAAAGTCGGAGATTTGCCGATATACGCTCGTTCAAACCCGATAGAATACGGGTTTAGCCTGCCAATGCGAAACTGACCGCCGTGGGTGTGGCCACACAAGGTAAGCTGCGGCCAGAGCTCTTCAGCGTTTTCAAAGGCCCCATGCGCCGCTTGAGGATAGTGGCTGAGCAACACGCGAAAGTCTTCCGAGTCAGAGCGCTGAAACAAATGTTTGGCGTCCGGTTCTCCATATTTGGCTTCGTCCACCCCGCCAATGAGCAAGCGTCCGCCCTGCACAGCAATTTCGACCGAAGCGTTGACCAGCAAGCGGATACCGTTTTGTGCCATGTATCTGCGCAGCAAATCATGATTTCTAAAGCGCTGCACATCGTTGTTTCCGAGGACGCAAAAACAACCCAGCGGCGCTTGGATGCTTGCCAACAAGTCGACGGCGTAGTACGCATCCTTTCGGCTTTCCGCCAAATCCCCGCCAAACAATAATATATCCGGCGCAAGTTCGGCAATTGTTTGCATAGCGCAGCGCAGGTTCTGTCTGGAGCGCTTGTCCTCGGCGTGGAAATCCGCGGCAAAGACCACGCGCTTGCCCTCCAATCCGGAGGGAAGCTGGGGCACTCGCAAAGTGCGCTGCTCCACATCCAGCCCAGCAAAATATTTATTCTTATTTGTATTCAGATACAAGTTGAAACTCCGTACTCCAGTCGTTGAGGTCGTCGGCTGCTTTGCGCACTTGCCGGTCATCGTAGTACACTGCCGACAGCGTCAGGCCTTGAGGGGGGGCTGTTACACCCAGGGACAGCCGATCGCGGGAGAGAAGCGCCCGCTCAACTGCTCCGCTTTCCAGTTTTCCCGTGCCTACCGAAACCAAAGTGCCCGCAATGATGCGCACCATGTTGTACAAAAAGCCACTGCCCAGCACCCAAATTCGGACGATCTGCCCATGCGTCTCAATCCGAACCGCATAAATGGTGCGGATCGTATCTTTGACGATGGAGCCGCTGGCTGCAAAGGCGGCAAAATCATGCGTTCCCATCAGGGCCTTAGACTCGCCGATCATGGACTCCACGCGCAGCGGCCGCGATACATGCCAGCTCACGTTGCGCAAAAGTGCGCTGGCGTGGTTATGGTTGTAGATTGTATAGCAGTACAGCTTGCCTTTGGCGCCATAGCGTGCGTGAAAATTTGAGGGCACAGACATAGAAGCGCGTACCCGGATATCTTCAGGCAGTACCGTGTTCAATGCGAAGCTGAATTTTTCATCTGGGATAGGGCTATCGGTGTCAAAATGCACATTCAGCCCCAACGCGTGCACGCCTGCATCGGTCCTGCTTGATCCGATGACGCCGACGTGGTTGCCCACAAATTTTTCGATAGCCTCCTCCAGTACTTGCTGAATGCTGATGGCGTTGATTTGGCGCTGCCACCCCGAGTAGTTGGTCCCATCGTACTCGACCACCATGCGCACGCGCCTAAAATTTTGACCTTCCATTAGATCAACCTTTCCAGAAACACGAGCACAGCCAATAGAGCAAAACAAACGCCGGCCACGGCATCGGCTCCACGAAAGCGCAACACTTTCATGCGCGTTCTGTTTTCCCCGCCGTGGTAGCAGCGCGCTTCCATGGCCAACGACAGATCGTCGGCGCGGCGCAGCGCTCCGACAAACAATGGCACCAACAGCGGGATCATGGCCTTCGCCCGCCGGATCAGGTTGCCGCTTTCAAAATCGGCCCCGCGGGCCATCTGAGCCTTCATGATTTTGTCGGTCTCTTCCAGCAATGTGGGAATAAAGCGCAGCGCGATGGTCATAATCATGGTCAGCTCATGCACCGGCAGCTTGATTTTGTCCGCAGGTTTTAGCAGCGTTTCCAGCCCGTTGGTCAGGGAAATAGGCGACGTAGTCAGCGTCATCAGCTGTGTGCTGACTACGAGCAGGGTCAACCGAAGAGCCATATAGACCGACGTTTTGATGCCTTCCAGGGTAATGGTCATAAGCTTCCAGCGCAGCACGACCGTTTCGCCCTGCACAAAAAATATGTTCAACAAAACGGTAAGAACAACGATAACCAATATGGGTTTGATGCCCTTGAGCATATAGCGCAGGCTGATGTGTGACAGGTAAGCCGCCCCAAATACGAACAGGAACATCAGCAAATAGCCGATCAATCCGGTAATTTGGAAGGTAAGGATGATCATGGCCAGCGTAATCAATATTTTGGTGCGGGGATCCAAGTGGTGCACCGACGAATTGCCGGGGATGTATTGCCCGATCACAGCGCCTTTAAACATCGGTATCCCCCTTTCCAAGTTGCCTGAGCAGGTACGGCTCTAGCTGTTTAAGGGTGTAAAGCCCCTGCGGAACGTCCCAACCCAAAGCGCGCAAGCGGTGGGCAAGCTGCGCCGCCACCGGCAGACCCAATCCCATATCGTTCAGTTCCTGACCGCGGGCAAACACTTGCTCGGGCGTTCCATCCATAGCCAACCTGCCATGGTTGATCACTAAAATGCGCCGGCACATGCGGGCCACATCTTCCATGCTATGGGAAACCATGACCATGGTGGTGTCGGCATCGTGCAACTGCTGCATTAAACTGAGCAGCCCCTCCCGCCCTTTGGGGTCTAGGCCTGCGGTGGGCTCATCCATTACCAGCACGCTGGGCTTCATAGCCAGCACACCTGCGATGGCCACACGCCGCTTTTGCCCGCCCGACAGCTCAAAAGGAGATTGCGCCAGCACCGCCTCATCTAGCCCCACTTGAGCGATCGCATCGAGCACGCGCTGCTTAATCTCACTTTCGCCCAGCCCTAAGTTGCGTGGGCCAAAAGCGATGTCCTTTTCCACCGTTTCTTCAAACAGTTGATATTCGGGGTACTGAAAAACCAGCCCCACCCGTTGGCGCACATCGCGCATGTTGGTATCTTTGTTGCTCAAAGACAGGCCGTCCACCAGCACTTCGCCTTGCATCGGGCGGATCAATCCGTTTAAGTGTTGCACCAGCGTGGATTTTCCGCTGCCCGTGTGCCCGATAATGCCGACAAATTCTCCGTCGCCTATCGTAAAGGATATGTCGGAAAGCGCCTTGGATTGAAAGGGCGTTCCGGGCATGTAAGTATAGCTTAATTGGCTGACTTCAATCGGCACAGTTCCACCACCATTTCATCTACAGTCAAAATACCCGAAGGAAGATCAATATCGTGAGCGCGCAGCGTTTCAGACAATATTTCCATGGGCGGCAAATCCAACCCCAGATAGGTTATCTTCTCCGATTGGGCAAATACCTCGCGGGGCGACCCCTCCAAAGCGATTTGCCCCTGATCCATCACGATCACCCGATCGGCGCGCGCCGCCTCTTCCATAAAATGGGTGATCCACACTACGGTCATGCCTTCCTGTTTGTTGAGCTGCATCACCGTGTTAAGCACTTCTAGCCGGCCAGAGGGATCCAGCATCGCTGTGGATTCATCAAACACCATAATCTGTGGGCGCATGGCCAGCACACCCGCAATGGCGATACGCTGCTTTTGTCCGCCCGAGAGCATATGGGGAGCCGATTCGGCAAAGCGCTCCATGCCCACAGTTTCCAGTGCGCTATCCACCCGAGAGCGGATTAGCGACGATTCTATGCCTATATTTTCTAGGCCGAAGGCCACGTCCTCCTCCACGACGGTGGCCACCATTTGGTTGTCCGGATTTTGAAAAACCATGCCACAGGTTTGGCGTATGTCCCAAAGGTGCTTGTCATCCTTGGTGTTCATGCCGCAAACGATAACCTCCCCGGCGCTAGGCAAATACAGCGCATTGAGCAACTTGGCCAGCGTAGATTTTCCGCTGCCGTTGTGCCCCAGCACCGCCACAAATTCGCCGGGATTGATATGCATGGAAACACCCTTTACCGCATCTTCCTGGGCATCTTCATATTGAAAATGTACATCTTTCAAATCTACAATAGCCATAACAAGTCTCCTTGTTTAGAATTCACTTTAACCATTATAGCAGTTTCGCGTTAAATAATAAAATAGTTGACCGTGAGATTTCCCGCTTATTTTCCAGAACCCATCTTTTCAAATAAAGCTTTCGTAAACTTTGGTATAAATTTCACAATATCGCCGGTTTGCGTTGCTATTCAAGGCGATTTCGAGTATAATTATTGTGTTGGAATTCGGCCGATTTGTCTTAACCATTAGATAGCACTGTGCCACAGAAGATGGCAGCTGCTCTCAAAACAAATCTCGATTTCTGACACCACAAACCGTATAGGTTACCCATCACACAGTGATAACAGATAGCAATTAGCAAGCAAGGAGTGTGCCCCATGAGCAAAAAGACCATTGAAGACATTCAAGTAAATGGAAAAAAGGTACTTGTGCGCTGCGACTTTAACGTCCCGCTGGATGCCGAAGGCAACATTACCGACGAAACCCGCATCGTTGCCGCTCTGCCCACCATAAAGTATTTGTTGGAAAACGGTGCCGCCGTGATTCTGGCTTCCCACCTGGGCCGTCCCAAGGGCGAATTCAACATGAAATATTCGCTGGCACCGGTCGCCAAGCGTTTGAGCGAACTGCTGAGCCTTGACGTGAAGCTGGCTAAAGACGTTATCGGCGACGATGCCAAGGCTTTGGCCGCAGCCATCAAGCCGGGCGAAGTGGTGTTGCTGGAAAACGTGCGTTTCCACAAGGAAGAGGAAAAGAACGATCCTGAATTCGCCAAACAGTTGGCAGCTTTGGCTGAGATTTATGTGAACGATGCCTTCGGTACCGCTCACCGCGCCCACGCTTCTACCGAAGGTGTGGCCCACTACCTGCCTGCTGTGGCCGGATTCCTGATCGGCAAAGAGCTTGCGGTGATGGGCAAGGCGCTCTCCGACCCCGCCCGCCCCTTTGTCGCCATCCTGGGCGGTGCGAAGGTATCGGACAAAATCGGGGTCATCAACAACCTGCTTGAGAAAGTAGATGTGTTGCTGATCGGTGGCGGCATGTCCTACACCTTCCAGAAGGCGTTGGGCGGCCGTATCGGCAAGAGCTTGTTGGAAGAGGATAAAGTAGCGCTGGCCAAAGAGCTGCTAGAGAAAGCCGAAGCCAAGGGCGTTAAACTTATGCTGCCCGTTGACAACGAAGCTGGCGATTCTTTCGACAACGATTGCATGCGCATTACCGTGCACAGCCGCGAGATTCCCGACAACTTTGAGGGCCTGGATATTGGACCGGAGACCCAAAGCATTTTTGCCGAGGAGATCAAAAAGGCCAAGACCATCGTGTGGAACGGCCCTATGGGCGTTTTCGAAATGCCCAACTTTGCAGTGGGCACCAAGGCCATCGCCAAAGCGGTAGCCGAAGCCGATGCCATAACCATTATCGGCGGCGGCGACTCTGCGGCAGCGGTAGAGCAAATGGGCTTTGCCGACAAGATGACCCATATTTCCACCGGCGGCGGCGCTTCGCTGGAGTTCCTGGAAGGCAAAGTGTTGCCGGGTGTAGAAGCTCTGAACGATAAGTAATCCTACTCTTTTAAAATCAGGCGATGCGAAAAATTGCGTTGCCTGATTGTTCTGTTAAGAACTATACAATATCAAAAATCTGGAGGCTGTAATCATTATGCGTAGACCCATTATTGCTGGAAACTGGAAAATGAACAAAACCCCCGTCGAAGCTGTGGAGCTGGTTAGGGAACTGATTCCGTTGGTTAAGGATGCAAAGTGTGATGTGGTGGTGTGCCCCCCCGCCCTCAATCTGCTGATCGTTGCCGAAGCCATCAAGGGCACCAACATCCGCCTGGGTGCACAGAACGTACACTTTGCAAAGAGCGGCGCCTATACCGGCGAACTGTCGGCCGATATGCTCAAGGCAGCCGGCGTTGAATACGTCATTATCGGCCACAGCGAGCGCCGCCAGTATTTTGGCGAAACCGACAAAACCGTCAACCTGCGCACCGCGGCCGCGGTGGAAGCTGGGCTTACCCCCATCGTTTGTGTCGGCGAAATGCTGGATGAGCGCGAGGCCAATTACACCAACGCGATCGTTACCTACCAGGTTCAGATGGCGCTGAACGGACTCACCGCCCAACAGGCTGGAGATGTAGTGATCGCTTACGAGCCCGTGTGGGCTATTGGCACCGGCAAAACCGCCACCGACGAGCAAGCCAACGAGACCATCGGTGTGATCCGAGACGCCGTGCGCGATCAGTTCGGGGATGAGGTCGCCGCAAAAATCCGCATTCAATACGGCGGCAGCATGAATCCCAAAAACGTTACCGGCCTGATGAGCCAGAGCGAAATCGACGGCGGCCTGATCGGCAGCGCCAGCTTGAGCGCCGAAGATTTTGCCAAAGTGGTCAACTACTAATTGGAGGTAAACCATGAGCATCACCGCATTAATCATTATGGATGGCTTTGGAGTCAACCCCAAACACGAAGGAAACGCCATCTATAAGGCCGGAACATCTCATATCGACGCGCTGGCGCAAAAATATTCGTACACCACCATCGGCGCTTCGGGCATGGATGTAGGCCTGCCCGACGGCCAAATGGGCAACTCTGAGGTGGGTCACACCAACATCGGCGCCGGGCGCATCGTTTACCAGGAGCTCACCCGGATTACCAAATCCATCGTAGATGGCGATTTCTTTGAAAATCAAGCGTTGATCGAAGCCATCGAAGCCGCAAAATCCAAGGGCAAAAACCTGCACCTGATGGGCCTGTGCTCCGATGGCGGTGTACACAGCCACTTGGATCACCTGTATGGCCTGTTGAAGCTAGCCAAGCAACACGGAATGGACGACAAGACCTTCGTACACTGCTTTATGGATGGGCGCGATGTGCCCCCGACCAGCGGAAAAAACTTTATCCTTCAGCTACAAAGCAAAATGGAAGAAATTGGCTGCGGACAAATTGCATCGGTGAGCGGACGCTACTACGCGATGGACCGGGATAACCGCTGGGAGCGGGTATCTAAAGCTTACGATGCCATTAACGGACTGGGACAAATCGCCGAGGATGCTGCCGAGGCCATGCAGGCTTCCTACGACGCTGGCGTAACCGACGAGTTTGTAATGCCCACCGTTATTCAAAAGGACGGGCAACCGGTGGGAGCGTTGGCCGATGGAGACAGCATCATCTTCTATAACTTCCGACCCGACCGCGCCCGCGAGCTCACCCGCACCTTTATAGAACCCGATTTTAAGGAATTTGAGCGCATAGGCGGATACCATCCTGTACAATTCGTATCCATGACGATGTACGATGCCACATTCCAAAATATTGTCGTTGCATTCCGTCCCGAGTCTCTGAAAAACACGATGGGCGAATACATTTCTTCGCTGGGATTAAACCAACTGCGCATTGCAGAAACCGAAAAATACGCCCATGTTACCTTCTTCTTCAACGGCGGCAAGGAGGAACCCTATAAGGGTGAGGACAGGGCATTGATTCCTTCGCCCAAGGTGGCGACCTACGATCTGCAGCCCGAAATGAGCGCGCTGGAGGTTACCGAGGAAGCCGTCAAGCGCATCAACTCCGGCAAATACGATTTGATGGTGCTAAACTTCGCCAACTGCGACATGGTAGGCCACACCGGCGTTATGGACGCGGCAGTGCAGGCAGTAAAAACTGTGGACGATTGTGTGGGCGAAGTGATGGATGCTATTTTAGCACAAAATGGCAAAGCAATCATCACGGCCGACCACGGCAACGCCGACCAGATGATCGATCCAAAAAGCGGCGGACCTTTTACCGCCCACACCACCAACCCGGTGCCGTTGATCCTGATTGATCCCGATCAGCCCAAACACGAGTTGCGCACCGGCGGACGTTTGGCCGACCTGTCCCCCACTCTGCTGCACATGATGGGGCTTGAAAAACCGGCAGAGATGACCGGCGAAAGCTTGATCGCCGACTAAGGCAAAAAACGCTGTAAAAAACTTTAAAAATATATAAAATACACCCTCCTTCATAAACAGCTTGCAGGCTGTATCAACAGGGGGTGTATTTTAATGTTTGTGCTTTGTTTGGAATATGGTTCCTAATTTCAAAAAAATCCCCCTGACGTTTAGCGACAGGGAGACTTTTTTATTGCAGATTATATTTCCTGGCTTTAGCAACACAAAGCCACGCTGATAAAGAAATTGTTTCCGATGATTTTTACAGAATATATTTTTTTAAATCTTTTTCCCGGATTTCGCCCTTCAGCTGATTTTTGACATATTGGGCATCCACATTCACATCTACCGCGGGCGCATCTCCGCCGCCGGCGTTGAAAGCGATATCCGAAAGCAGCGCTTCCAGCACCGTGTGCAGCCTGCGGGCACCAATATTCTCGCTGTTTTCGTTGGCTTGCCAGGCAAATTCAGCCAATTCATCGATAGCCGAATCGTCGAAATTCAGATTGACCGAATCGACCTTAAGCAGCGCTTGATACTGGCGAATTAATGCATTTTCGGGTTGGACCAGAATGCGCCGGTAATCCTCTACGCTCAAGGGCGTCAAATTGACGCGCACCGGAAAGCGGCCTTGAAGTTCGGGAATCAGATCGGTCACCTTGGCGACGTGAAAGGCACCTGCAGCGATAAACAACATATGGTCGGTCTTGACTGGCCCATATTTGGTGGGCACGGTGGAGCCTTCCACGATGGGCAGGATATCCCGCTGAACCCCTTCCCTGGACACATCCGGACCGGAACCGCCGCCCCTGCCCGCCACCTTGTCGATTTCGTCGATAAACAGTATGCCATCCTGCTCTGCTTTGCGTATGGCTTCGGTGTACACCGCGTCCATATCAATCATATTCTCTTCTTCTTCGGCTACGATGATGCGGCGCGCTTCTTTTACTTCTACCTTGCGCAGCTTGGTCTTTTTGGGCATAAAGGAACCCAACATATCGCTCATGCTCATATCGGTGCCCGGAATTTCGGCACTGGGCATGCTCTCTTCCACTTCAACTTCAACCAAGGTATCTTCCAACTCGCCGCGCCTGAGCGCCTCGCGCACTTCGGAGCGCTTTCCAGACAGCTTTTGTTGCTCCTCCGGCGGCATTTCAGGCTCTTTGGGTTTGGTGCCCAGCAAAAGGTCGATGGGGTTGGTCGCCTTTTTAATAGGCTTCACAATCAAATCCACCAGCCTGTCTTCGGCTGCCTGCTGCGCCTTGTCCTTCACCTTGCCCACATGGTGCTCTTTGACCAAGCGAATGGAGGCCTCCACCAGGTCCCGGATCATGGACTCTACATCGCGGCCGACATAACCCACTTCGGTAAATTTGGTGGCCTCCACCTTTACAAAGGGCGCATCCACCAATTTGGCCAAACGGCGAGCAATTTCGGTTTTACCCACGCCTGTGGGACCCACCATCAAAATATTTTTGGGCGTCACTTCCTCGCGAATATCTTCGGGAAGCTGAGCCCTTCGGTAGCGGTTGCGAAGGGCGACTGCCACCGCTTTTTTTGCGTCGTCCTGACCGATGATGTAGCGGTCAAGCTCAGTAACAATCTCACGCGGGGTCAATATGCTCATAGCGTTCGCTCCTTATACTTTCTCTACGATAATGTGGTCGTTGGTATACACACAGATGGAAGACGCGATCTGCAGCGCTTTAAATGCAATCTCTTCGCTAGGCAAATCGGTGTTTTCGGTCAGCGCACGAGCGGCAGCCAACGCAAAATTCCCACCCGAGCCAATGGCCAGCACGCCGTCGTCGGGTTCAATTACTTCGCCCGTACCGGAAATCAACAACAAATTATCCTTGTCTGCGCAAATCAACATGGCTTCCAGTTGGCGCATCGCCTTGTCCATGCGCCATTCCTGGGCGAGCTCTACCGCTGCACGCTGCAAATTGCCCGAATACTGCTCCAGTTTTTCTTCAAACTTCTCGCTGAGCGCAAAGGCATCCGCCACCGAACCGGCGAAGCCCACCACTACTTGATCGTTGTATATGCGTTTGACCTTTTTGGCCCCATTCTTCATGACGGTGGATTCACCCATGGTCACCTGGCCATCGCCGGCCACAGCACACTGGCCATTTATTCGCACTGCGCAAATTGTAGTTCCTTTAAATGCCATATTCAAGCCTCCAATATCTTGTAATCTATAATCGTTTTGTCCATGGTTTCAAGCGCCCTCTGAGCCAAGCGCTCATAGCGGTTGCGCTTGCCTCGCACTCGCTCCTCCAACGGATCGATAATGCCAAAGTTTACGTTCATGGGCTGATAGTTGGATGACGGCGTGGATACATGCCGCCCCAGCGCGCCCAGCATGGTTTGGGTGGAAAAATGCACCGGCGGCTTGCCTTGCAGCAACCGCGCCATGGACAGGCCGGCAATCAACCCCGATGCGGCAGACTCCATATAACCTTCCACCCCGGTCATTTGTCCGGCGAAGAACAGATCTTCCCGGGCGAGCGTTTGGAAGTTGTGATTTAAAAAACCCGGTGAATGCAGGAAGGTGTTGCGGTGCATTACCCCATAACGCGCAAACTCTGCGTTTTCGAGGCCGGGAATCATGGAAAACACGCGCTTTTGTTCGCCCCATTTTAGACGAGTCTGAAAGCCGACCAAATTATACAGCGAAGCCTGCTTATTTTCCTGCCGCAGCTGAACCACGGCATAGGGTTCTTTGCCGGTATTGGGGTCTACAATACCCACCGGTTTTAAGGGGCCGTATGCCAAAGTCTGTTGCCCGCGGGAAGCCAATATCTCCACCGCCAAGCAGCCTTCAAACACATGCTTGGACTCAAAATCATTGAGCGGTGCCAGCTCAGCCGTCGTTAACGCTTGCCAAAATGCGTTGTATTCATCTTCGCTCATCGGACAATTGAGGTAATCATCATCGCCCCTGCCGTAGCGCGAAGCTTTAAACGCTTTGGAAAAATCGATGGAATCGGCGGTTACGATGGGCGCAACCGCGTCAAAAAAATATAAGGTTTGCATGCCCGGCAAAGCTTCTATCGCCGGCACAAATGCAGAATCGGTTAAAGGCCCTGTAGCAATGATTGCCGGCCCTTCGGGGATAGCCGTTTGCAATTCGCGCTCAACGGTGCACAGCGGATGGCTTTCCAGGCGCAGGGTGATCAGATTGGAGAACATATCCCGGTCCACAGCCAGCGCGCCGCCGGCGGGTACCCTAGCGCTTTGGGCGCAATCCAGAATCAGCGAACCCAGCTTGGCCATTTCTGCTTTGAGCACGCCGGAAGCGTTGGTCAGGTGTTCTGCTTTTAAAGAATTGGAGCAAACCAGTTCCGCAAAGCCTTGGCTTGTGTGCGCCGGAGAAAAGGATTTCGGTTTCATTTCTATCAAGCGAACCGGGATACCCCGCCTAAGAAGCTGCCAAGCAGCTTCGCTGCCCGCCAGACCCGCACCCACCACGGTTACGACCGGGATATTGGCAGCGTTATTCTTCGCCATCCTGGTCACCATCCTGACTGAGCATCACCTTATGCCTGCACTGTTCGTTCACACACAGATGCCAAGCCTCCCCTTTGCGGTTGCGTTTGTACACCATGCGGTCACCACATACCGGGCATTTTTCTTTTACCGGCAAATCCCAGCTGACAAATTCACACTCGGGATAATTTTCACATCCATAAAACTTACGCCCTTTTTTGCTCAGGCGCTCTAAAATTTTTCCGCCGCATTCCGGACAGGGCACTCCGATGTCTTTTAAAATCGCCATGGTGTTGCGGCATTCCGGAAAATTCGGGCAAGCCAAAAACTGACCGTAGCGCCCCATTTTGTAGACCATCATGGCCCCGCATTGGTCGCATTGGACATCGGAAACCCGATCCTTAATTTCTATCTTTTCGATGGACTCTTCAGCCTTTTTCAGCGTTTCTTCAAAGGGGCCGTAGAAGTCGGAAATGACTTTGTGCCACTCCATCTCGCCTTCGGCCACCTTATCCAGCTTTTCCTCCATGCCGGCGGTGAACTGAATATCCACAATGTCGGGAAAATGGTTGGTCATTGTTTCATTTACCAGCAAGCCCAATTCGGTTGGATGCAACCGTTTGGCCTCGCGGATAATGTAGCCCCTGGCGAGTATGGTGGAAATCGTTGGCGCATAGGTAGACGGGCGACCAATCCCCTTTTCTTCCAGTGCGCGCACCAAAGAAGCCTCGGTATAGCGCGGCGGCGGCTGTGTAAACTTCTGTTCAGAATCAATGTCCACCAGTTTTACTTCCATGCCCTCCTTTAGGTCGGGCAAGGCAGAATCCTTTTCCTCCTGGGCGTCGTCCTGCCACTCTTCATAGACTGCGGCAAAGCCCGGAAATTTCATTTTTTGGCCGCCGAAGTGGAATCCCAGCCCATCTCCCAGTATATCGGCCGACAAGGTGTCGTATTTTGACGGATTCATCTGGCTGGATACAAAGCGATCGTAAATCAACTTGTACAACCGAAACTGATCGCGGCTAACCGAAGATTTGATCGACTCCGGACGGCGGTTGATGTCGGTGGGGCGAATGGCCTCGTGGGCATCTTGCGCGCTGTTGCGGCTGCGGTATTGGTTGGGCTGTTCCGGTAGGTAAGCCTCCCCATAGCGCTGCACAATTGCATCGCGAACTTCGGCAATAGCCTCTTGCGAAATGCGGGTGGAGTCGGTACGGATATAGGTAACCAAACCCTGCACACCCTCGCCCGCAATGTCTACACCTTCATAAAGCTGCTGGGCAATCTGCATGGTTTTGGCAGTTGTAAAGCCCAGTTTCCGCGAAGCCTCTTGCTGCAGATTGGAGGTTGTAAGAGGCGCCGCCGGATTCTTTTTGCGTTCGCCCCATTTAACCGAGTCGATTACAAATTTGGCATTCTTAGCGCGTTCAAGAATCTCTTCGGTTTCTTTGCCGCTGCGCAGTGCCCTTTTTTTGCCGCCTTCGGTGGAAAAACTGGTCCTAAACTCCACCTTATCGGCCTTCATGGTTGCAAAAAGGTTCCAGTACTCTTCGGGTTCGAATTCGTCAATCTCGTGCTCCCGGTCGCAAATCATGCGTGTGGCCACCGACTGAACACGCCCCGCGCTCAATCCTTTTTTAATCTTAGCCCAAAGTAGCGGGCTGATCTTATAGCCCACCAGGCGATCCAGCACCCGGCGCGCCTGCTGGGCGTCGACCAGATTAATGTTGATCGGCCGGGATTCCTTGATCGCCGCTTTTACTTTTTTGCTGGTAATTTCATGAAACTCCACCCGGCAAGCCTGATCTTCCGGTATGTTCAATGCGTTGGCTAAATGCCAAGAAATCGCTTCACCTTCCCTGTCCGGGTCGGTTGCCAGGTAAACTTTGCTGGCCTTTTTTGCCTCCTTACGGATTTTGCTCAAAATTTCTCCGCGGCCACGAATCGTAATATATTTGGGTTCAAAGTTATTTTCCACATCCACACCCAGCTGGGACTTTGGCAAATCCCGCACGTGGCCGTTGGATGCCTCCACTTTGTAACCTCTACCTAAGAACTTTCCAATGGAACGGGCTTTTGCCGGCGATTCCACAATAACAAGCTTTTGCTTTTGAGCCATTCGTTTCCTCCATGCGCTTTATATGAACTGTGTGACAGATTTCTTCTATTTATAGAGTGCCCGATACAGGTTCCCGGGTACTTTCTCTATTATTCCTTTCAATTCTAGAGTTGTCAAGAGCGAATTAAGGCGCGCCGATGACAAAGCCGTGATCATTGTTAACTCATCATAACTACGTTCGCCCTCGTTCAGTGCTGAAAACACCAGGCTCTCATCTGCATTGAGCTCTACGTTCTTTGCCTTGGGCTTGAAATCTACAGGCGATATCTCTCCCCAGCGCATGCCCTCCATGATGTCCTGCGGGGACAATGCCACTCCAGCGCCATCCCGAATCAAGCGATTGGTAGATTCGCTTTGAGGGGCGTAGATGCTGCCGGGAATGGCGTAGAGTTCTTTGCCCTGATCGGCAGCGTAGCCGGCCGTAATCATGGCGCCCGACTTATCCCCCGCTTCCACGATGAGCACGCCATCGCACATGCCGCTTATAATTCTGTTGCGGGCAGGAAAGTTTCCTGAAAATGGCTGTACTCCCGGAAGATATTCGGAGATTATAGAGCCGCCGTTGTCCAATATTTTTTCGTACAGCAGTTGATTTTGGGCGGGATAGGCCCGTTCCACACCGCTGCCCAATACCGCTACGGTGCGCCCCTTTCCTTCCAGGCAACCTTCATGGGCACAGGTGTCTATACCATAAGCCAAACCGGAAACGATGGTGACGCCGCTGTTTGCCAGTTGCTTTGCAAACTCAAAGGCGCTCTTTTGCCCTTCCCGACTGCATCGCCGCGAACCCACGATGGCGAAAGGCTTTCCTTCATTTAGGTTGAGCTTGCCTTTAATGTACAACACGGGCGGCGGATCATAAATATCCAGCAGGCGCTTGGGATATTCTTCGCTCAACGGGGTAATTGCGTTAACCCTATAATGATCCAAGCGCCGAAACAGAGTTTCCATATACTGTGACGAACGCGCCTTGTTTAAGTTGCCTAAAACTTTTTCGCCTAAAAACAACGCACCCTTTAAATCCCCACAAAAAACCTCTTTGGGGCTTTGGTAACGGTTTAGCAATTCAAAAAAACGCTTGCTGCCAATGCCGGAAACGCTGCTCAACCAAATCCAATACCGTTGCTTGTCGGTGTAGTGCACTACGCTCACCCCCAATACTTTCCGTTTAGTCCGCGATACTGAACCGCTTCGGCAACGTGCTCCTGGGCGATTTGCTCGCTTGCTTCCAGATCGGCGATCGTGCGCGCCACTTTGAGCATTCGAGTATATCCGCGGTTGGAAAGGTTCATGTTTTGCGCGGCTTGTTCCAGCAACGCCCGGGCGTCATCGTTCATATTGCTAAAGGTTGGAATGGAGCGCGCGTCCAACCTGGAGTTGCAGGCTATGTTGTGCCCCGCAAACCGCTCCCTTTGCATATCCCGGGCCGCTTGCACCCTGCTGCGCACATCGGCAGAGCTTTCTTCCAAGCGATCCTGAACGATTTCCCGCGCCTCTATCGATTTGATTTCCATGTGGATATCTATTCTGTCCAGCAACGGACCCGAAATACGGTTTAGGTAACGGCGGATTTCGTTGGGTGTGCAGCGGCAAGTTTGGCTGCGCGATCCATAATGGCCGCAGGGGCAGGGGTTCATGGAGCAGACCAGCATAAACTCTGCCGGATAGCTGGCCTGGGCGTTCGCCCTGGTAATCCACACGACACCGTCCTCCATAGGCTGACGCAAAGCTTCCAGCGCTTCTCGCCTGTATTCGGGCAATTCATCCAAAAAAAGTACGCC
>CAYFTL010000029.1:0-25199 GCA_964346145.1 uncultured Oscillospiraceae bacterium
ATCCAAGCATTTTATCGATACGCTTAACGTTAAGAATATAACTCCGATGATGTTAACCGGGGACAATCAGGGAACCGCCGAGAAGGTATCCCATAGCTTAGGGATAGAAAATTATTATGGGCAGCTTTTGCCGGAAGATAAGGAGCAAATTGTGAAAGAACACAGGGAAAAAGGGCATATTGTGATGATGGTGGGCGATGGAATAAACGATGCGCCAAAGAAGATCGGTTTGTTTTTTTGAAGCTGAAGATCAAGCGGAATACCCCATAGGAACAAAACGCAGTTGGGTATGAAGGCTAAAAGATTCGTCGATACGCACCAAAATAGCCTGTGATTTGTTTTGATGCAAACGCCGTAAGCGATGTTGCTTACGGCGTTTGCACATTTAAAATGGTTAAAGTTTATTCTGGAAGGTGGATATTTTTTCTGGTGAGAAAGGGAAGCATATTCAGTGGCAGCAAAGTTTAAACGACAAGAAGAGACTGCCACCCAGGGTTGGGTGCTGGACGAATCTATCTATTTTTAGTCGGAAGTTTTGAAAAGATCTTTGCGCACTTGGACTTCATCCAGTGAAATATGTTTGATTTGGCCGTCTTGATCCAAGCGCGCTTCGCCGGCTATTTCAATTTCCCGCTCCTGATCTTGATCTATAACGGAAATTGTAAATGTGAAATCGAATTTTTCATCGATTCTATCGCTAAGCTGTATTTGGATTGATTTCACCGAAGTGCGGATTCCCTGCCGTGCAAGATGCAGATGGTAGCTGTTCAGGGAAATCAGATTATCCAAAACCCCTTCGGCTTCTGGGCTAAAAAATCGAGCATAACGCATTTGTAGGGCGTCTATAAAGGCGGCATACTCCGGGCTTTCGACATCTTGGGTGGAAACGACACCATCCTGGGTTGTCAATAGAATTTGGTCAAACAGCTGAACCAGCTGCTCATCCGGCATATGCCAGCTTTCGGTAATGTAGTTGGAAATATTATCAAAGATGGCTTGTGAAGTAAAATAATCGGTGTGCAACAGTTGCAAGTCTATCGTGCTGGAGTGTTCTGGCTGCAATTGGGTTATCAGGCCGGCGTCATTACAGTCGGCTTGCCCTTGGTAGGCAAGGTTTTTGGTTTCACTTGCTCTGGAATACAGCAGATGGGCGGTAAAGTTATAGCGGTTTGGGTTGACCTCATCGGGGATAATTTCAATTTTATCTGCCTGTAGGGTGGCTTGGCTTTCAATGAAAGAGCGGTTTTGTAGGTGTAGGCCAGCCAGAGTAATTTTTAGAGAATTTTCATCAAAAGACTCCTGAGAACAATACGGGCTGAAGAGGTCTTTGAAGGCCTGAGTATATTGGGCGTATTCTGGACTGGCTTCGTCCCAATTTGGAAAAATCAACAGAAGGGATGTAGGACTGTTTTCAGCATCCAACGGAATGGAATCGGACAAGGCGAATAGTTCTTCGTTGGGAAAGCTCAGCAGCAGCTTTAGATAGGCTTCAATATTGTGCTTGGCCGTATCGGTATCTACGCCGGATTGGGCATAGGAGCAAAAGGGAACCAGGCACAGCGCGAACGCAAGCAAAAAAGTAGTCCATCGCTTGACCATGGAAAGCACCTTCCTCTCTTTTGAAAAAAATCACAAGTAGAGATGTTAACACTGTATTAATTAGACGGTAGATTTTCTCAATAGGTTGCGCGAGTATGCTTAAAGGAGAGTGGGGAATCAATATTTATAACGGCACCCTGCCCTCCTGCCTGCGAAAGGCGGAGGGAGAGAGGCTGTGATGCTTTTTAAACACCCGACTAAAGTAATATTCATCGGCAAAACCGCAGGCATGGGCGACGTCGGTGATGGATAGGTCGGTGCTGACCAGCAGGGATTTTGCGTGTTCCAGCTTCAGCGCGGTGGCGTACTGGATGGGGGATGTGCCGTGCACCTGCTGAAAAAGCTGGGAAAAATAGGACTTTTTCAGTTGGGCCTTCTGGGCCAGTTGGTCCAAGGTGAAGCGGCTGTAAGGGTTTTTGTGAATGTAGTCGGTGGCTTGACGGATGCGCTCCAGCTTGTCGCGGCTTATCTCCCAAGGCCGTTTGGCGATCAACTCAAACAGGATTTGCTGCAGAATGATATCCTGCTCCCACTGGTACAGTGGGCCTCTTTTGATCCAGACTTTGTGCAGCGCGGAAAAAAGGGGCAAGAGCCTATCTTTGGAGGTGAGGACGCTGTATTCGGGAATGGGCAAGGGAGATTGCCCGCCCTGAAAATCGAAATGGATGCCGATAAGCTCCAGATAGGGTGGATAGTCGATGTGCAAGGAGTGTTTTAGTCCCGGATAAAAATACAAAAGCTCATGCCCGGAAAGCGCAAAGGTGTTGCCTTGGATTGTGCAAGTTCCGCGCCCGCCCAGGATCAACACCAGTTCGTGATTGTCTATGGTTCGGGCGGGAATATCCCACGGTGGAGAGGACTTCCGGTGTACGGCCAGCGCCACCTTGGGGTTGATGGGTTGCATGGACATTGCTCCTTTTTAGATAAAACGCTATTCTATACAGAAACAATATAACGGAATTTTATCCATTTTTCAAGGTTTATCCATTCCATAAGGCGATAGAGTATGGTATACATAACATATCAAAAAAATCTTGAATCGAGGGATACGGATGGAGTGGAAACGGGAGGAATACCTGGCACACATGCGGGGCGAATTTACCGGAAAACAAATGTTTTGCGAGCTGTTCGGGCCGTTGATCGGATTGGACGAAGAGTGGCGGCGCCAGGGCGCGACCGAGGAGGAGGTCAGCCTGCATGCCTTTGGGTGGGATAGCGTGGCCAAGGTGGACGCGATGCTCAACACCAGCGTTTTAAACCATTTGACCACCACAGTAGTGGAGGACAACGACCAATACCGGATTGAGATGGACGGATACGGCCGCACCGCCAAGTTGTGCAAGGGCAGCGCCACCATTCCGCTGCCGATTGACTACCCGGTAAAGGATATGGACGATTGGCAAAAGATTAAGCATTGGTATGAGTTTTCCGAGGAACGAATAGATTACGAGCATCTGCGCAGGGTGAAAACGTTGGCGAACCAGGGATATGTGGTAACGGCCAGCATTCCGGGAGGGTTTGATGAGCCCCGCCAGCTGATGGGGGAAGAAGAGCTGTGCATCGCTTATTATGAGCAGCCGGAATTGATAGAAGATATGCTTTCGACCATTTCTAACACTGCGCTTAAGGTGTTTGAGCGGGCGATAGAGATTGTGCCCATCCATTGTTTGTGCGTGCACGAGGACATGGCCGGCAAATCGGGATCGCTAATCGGGCCAAACCTGATTTTAGAGTATATAAAGCCTTATTACCGAAGGGTGTGGAATGTGCTTTCTCAAAATGGATGCGAGCTGTTTTCCCAAGACAGCGACGGCAATATGAACAGCGTCATAGACGCCTTCCTGGAGTGTGGC
Source organism: uncultured Oscillospiraceae bacterium (assembly GCA_964346145.1). Classification (GTDB taxonomy): domain Bacteria; phylum Bacillota; class Clostridia; order Christensenellales; family Aristaeellaceae; genus CAYFTL01. The sequence continues at coordinate 3,453 of CAYFTL010000029.1, forward strand.
GTTAACTCGATGTATCCATTTGAGCCGGCTGCGGGCATGGACATGGTGAAGACTAGGGCAAAATATGGGAACCGCTTGTCCATCAAAGGGGGAATAGACAAGCACGCACTGCGGGGCAGCAAGGCCGACGTGCTTCGGGAACTGGAATACAAGATTGCCCCGGAAACCACCAAGGGGGGCGTAGTATTTGCGCTGGACCACCGGATTCCCAACGGCGTACCCATTGAAAATTACCGATACTATGTTAAAAAGGGGCGGGAGTTGCTAGGCCTGCCCGAGGCGGTGCCGGCGCCCCAAATGCGGATGGCGTTTTGATTTTCGCCGGGATTGTGCGACAAAAAAGAGCTTGGATTGAATTCAATCCAAGCTCTTTTTTAAACGATTAACCTAAGTATTTTTGAAGCGTTGCGCGAACGGCGCCGGGGCCTGCGATCAACTCTTTAAACATTTCTTCGATGCGCGCACCCAATTGGGCACGATACAAATCGATGCCGAAGATGGAAGCATTGGACAGTATGGGTTGCAGATTTTCGCCCACGGTTTGGGGATTGCCAAACTTGATGGCGCTTAGCAGTTGCTGAAGCTCGCCCAGCAGCGGATCGGAAGAGAGCTCCATGGGCTGTCCGTTATCGTTAAGGGCCAACAGATAGCGCAGCCAGCCGGCGATGGCCAGCGGAATGGCGATCAGCTCATCCGTGTCGCGGGACTGTTCTACATAGCTTTTAATGGTTTCGCCAAACCGGATGCCCACCTTTTGGGAGGTATCGGTAGCGATGCGCTGGGGCGCGTCGGGCATAAAAGGGTTGGGCAAGCGCTGGGTGATGACCTCGTCCAAGAAGGTGCGAGGGCTTAAAATCTTGGGGTCGGTGACCACGGGCAGGCCTTCCACGTAGCCCAAGCGGTTGACCAGCGCTACCAGATCGGCGTCCTTCATTTCTGCGCTGATGAGGCTGTAGCCCAGCAGGCAGCCGTATACCGCCAGCGCAGTGTGCAGCGGGTTTAGGCAGGTGGTGACCTTCATGCGCTCGGTCTGGTTGACGGTATCACGGTCGGTCAAATACACGCCCGCTTTTTCAAGCGCGGGGCGGCCATTGGGGAAGGCGTCTTCGATGACCAGATATTCGGGCGCTTCGGCGTTGACGAAGGGCGCGATATAGGTGTTACCCGCAGTGACGATGGGCGCCATGGCTTCAACGCCGTCCTTGGCGAGCATGTCTTCCACCAATTCGGAAGGGCGCGGGGTAATCTTGTCGATCATGCTCCAGGGGAAGCTGACTTTGTTTTCGTCCTTTAGATAGTCTAAAAATTCGGGCGCTACAAAGCCGTTTTGCTGCCAAGCCTGGGCGATGGCGTGCACGCTGTTGGCCAGCTTTTCGCCATTATGGCTGACGTTGTCCATGCTGACCATGGCGATGGGTGCACCGCCTGCTAAGTAGCGTTTGTGCAGCAGCGCGGTGACGATGGACATGGTGTGGCGGGCATTTTCGGGCCCGTTTGCCATATCGGTCTGGACGATGGGCATGATGCTGCCGTCGGCGCCGGCGATGGCGTATCCTTTTTCGGTGATGGTGAAGGAAGCCATTTGCAGCGAGGGGTTGGCGAAGATTTGGGCTAAGCGCTCCATTTCGTTTCCGCCGGGGCGCAGACCGATGCCTTCGGCCACCGAAGCGATGATTTCCCGCTGGGTGCTGCCGTCGGCCTTCAAGGTGACGCTCAGCGTCAGGTTATCGTGGGGGGCATAGATTTTATCGATAATTTCGTAATCGAAGGTTTCTGCGGCCACGATTCCACGATCGGCCAGCCCTTGATTCAACAACTTTTGTTGCAGCGCGGCGATGTAGGCGCGAAAAATGTTTCCGGCGCCAAAGTGCAGCCAAATGGGCTGATCAATGGTGCGATTGGCCATGGCCCGCACGTCGTATTCGGGCAGTTTAATCTGGATAGCGTTCCAGCCGGTGTTGTCGCTTAAAGCGTTTCTGTTCAGTTGCACGGCCAATCACCCTTTCTTTGGGGTAGTCTTGTCGATGGCTTCCCACAGGCCGTTTAAATAGGCGATGCCCAGCGCGCGGTCGTACAAGCCGTAGCCGGGGCGGGCCACTTCGTCCCAAATCATGCGGCCGTGGTCGGGGCGCAGGTAGGCGTCGGGGCAGGTGTCGTAACAGGCTTTTACAATTTCGAACATGTCCAGATCACCGTCCGAGGACAGGTGGCTGGATTCGCGGAACTTGCGCGCTTGTCCGTCTAGGTGCTTGACGTTGCGCATATGGATACAGGCTACGCGGTCCATCTCGCCGAAATGGCGGATGATGGCGGGCACATCGTTTTCTACATTGCTGCCCAAGGAGCCGGTGCACAGGCACAGGGCGTTGGCCGGGCTATCGTTCAGGGCGATAATGCGGTCGAAGCCTTCCTGGTTGTAAGCGGTGCGCGGCAGACCGAAGATGGGCCAGGCCGGATCGTCGGGATGGCAGGCCATGCGCACGCCGCACTCTTCACAGGTCGGGATGATGGCATCCAGGAAATATTTGAAGTTTGCCAGCAGCTTTTCCACATCCATGGACTCGTATAGTTTCATCACCCGCTCCAAGTCGGCCAGACGCTCGGGTTCCCAGCCGGGCAAAGAGAATCCGTGGCTATCTTCGGCGGTTTTGCGCACGATTTCCATGGGGGTCATGTTGCCCAGTTCTTGCTCATCAAAATACAGGCTGGTGGAACCATCCTCCGGGATTTCCCGGGCCAAATCGGTGCGCAGCCAGTCGAGCACCGGCATAAAATTGTAAACGATTACCTTTACGCCGTATTTGGCTAGGTTGCGGATGGTGATTTTATAATTTTCGATGTACTCATCGCGGCTGGGCAGGCCCAGTTTGATGTCTTCGTGCACATTGACGCTTTCAATCACTTCGCATTCCAGCCCGGCGGCATGCACTTCGTCCACGTAGGCGCGGATCTCGTCCTCTTCCCACACTTCGCCTGCGGCTTTGTAGTCCAGAAGGCCCATGATGCCCGAGCAGTTGGGGATTTGCCTGATTTGCTTGAGGGTTACCGAATCGCTATTGCTGCCAAACCAACGAAAAGTCATTTTCATAGCCAATTTCCTCGCTTGTTTTTTATTCTTTAAGGGTGCGGATACGCACCGTGGCTAAATTTGCACGGTGCGCATCAAAAAGTGTTGATTTATTTTCCGATAACGGTGGCCTGCAGCTGCGCGCGCACGCATAGCTCGGCGGCCTTAAAGGCGTGTTCCTGGGTCATGGCGTTTTCGGTACGGTGGATGCAATCCAGCACCAGCTGGCCAAAGAAGGGATAGCCCACTTTGCCGGTGGCGTTAAAGTAGTGTTCACCTTGGCCGTTGACCAAGAATACGTGGTTGCCTTCGGTGTCGTCAGTGCCCACGTTGATATATTTGCGGATTTCGATGTAGCCTTCGGTACCCAGAATCAGGGTGCGGCCATCGCCCCAGGTGCGCAACCCATCGGGGGTGAACCAGTCCACTCGGAAGTAGTTGGTGCAACCGTTGTCCCCTACAAGATTGGCATCGCCAAAGTCGTCCAGTTCGGGGTAATCCGGATGGGCGTAGTTGGCGATTTGGCTGTTGACCACTTTGGCATCCTTGGCGCCGGTATAAAACAGGAATTGTTCGATTTGGTGGCTGCCGATGTCGCACAAAATTCCGCCGTATTGTTCCTTTTTAAAGAACCAATCGGGGCGGCTGGGGGCGCTGAGCCTGTGGGGGCCCAGGCCGATGACCTGCAGCACCTTGCCGATAGCGCCTTGCTCAACGAGCTGGCCGGCATAAATGGCGCCTTCCACGTGCAAGCGTTCGCTATAGTACACCATATATTTTTTGCCGGTGGCTTTTACGGTGGCTTTGGCCTCGGCCAGCTGATCCAAAGTGGTCAGCGGAGCCTTATCGGTAAAATAGTCCTTGCCGGCTTTCATGACCCGAAGGCCCAGTGCGCAGCGCTCATTGGTGATCGCTGCGGAGGCAATTAGCTTGGTCTCCGGATCGTCCAGCACTTGCTGTTCACTTTGGGCCGCGGTGGCCTGGGGAAAGGTCTTTAAAAACTGTTCTACCTTGGCCGGATCGGGATCGTACACATATTTTAGCGTTGCGCCCGCTTCCACCAATCCGTTGCACATGCCATAGATGTGGCCGTGATCCAATGCAACGGCCGAAAACACAAATTCTCCCGGTTTAACTACCGGACTCGGCTTGCCTTTGGGGGCGTAATTCATTCCATCGCCTTTCATGGGAAACCCCTCCTTTTATTATTTGTTGGAATAGTCGCTGCCGATGGTGATCGATTCATCGCCCAAATTTTCTACAGCGGCAGCCTTTTCGTAGAATCGGGGTACCGATTTGAGCATGCCCTCGACGGTGTAGAAGGCATCGTCTTTGGCGATGGGCAGCGATACGGTAGCGTTTGTGGAACCCGATTTATAGATGGCGGTGATCAGTTCGATGGTTGTGCGGCCGTCGTGTCCGGTGATTTTGGGTTCCCGGTTTTGCTCTAGGGCTGATAACACATCCTCGATTTGACCAGCGTGTCCTTCATACTTTACATTTTCTAACGAATTGTACAGTTCGTCAAGCTGTTTTTCCAATTCTTCGTTGCGAACCGGGAATCCGTTGGCTTTGGAGGTGGAGGCGTAGGTTTTCCAGGGGGCCGAGATGCGCGCCTTGTCGCATTGGAAGATCAGCTGCTGTTCTTCGCCGTGGTGCACTACCGAGCTGGTCACAGTGCCCAGCGCCCGGGGATATTTGAGGATGGCGACCGACAGGTCTTCGATTTCGGCGTTGTCGTGGGCCACGTTGGATAGCACCGAGGTGACCTGATCGGGCAAGCCCATCATCCAGGCCAGCATATCAATGTGGTGTACCGCATGGTTCAGCGTGCAGCCGCCGCCTTCCTTTTCCCACAGGCCGCGCCACCACAAATCGTAATAGCAGTGGCCGCGCCACCAGAAGGAGTCCACCTGCACGTGCTTGACCTCGCCGGCTAAGCCGTTGTCCAGTACCTGCTTAAGTTTGGAAATGGGGTCGCGGAAGCGGTTTTGAGCGATGCTGGACAGCATTTTTCCGTTGCGCTTAGCGGCTTCTAGCATTGCATCGCATTCTTCTAGGGAGGCGGCCATGGGCTTTTCTACCAGCACGTTTTTGCCGCTGTTTAAAGAGTTGATGGAGATTTCGGCATGGACATAGGGCGGCGTGCATACGTCTACCAGATCGATATCGTCTCTGCCCAGAATGTCTTTGTGGTCGTCGTACACATCGCAATCCAATTTATAACGCTCGGCCTTTTCCTTGGCCTTGTCGATGACGATGTCCACCAGCGCTACGATTTTGCAGCGGTCGGGGAATTGCAAATACGATTCGATATGGGCTTGGGATATATTGCCTGTGCCCACGATGGCAACTTTAATCATGTGAAAAAATCCTCCCGTCGTTTCAACCAAAATTGCGTAATAAAAGCGACCGCCGATTTTCACCGGCGGTCGCCGAAGGACAGTTTGTTTTGTGACCAGTACAACCGCCTATTTTATTTTTTGGGAAATTTTAGCCGTGCATTTTTTCCCATGCGGCGATCTTTTCGTCCATAACTGCCTGACCACCGTTGGCCATATACTGGTCGCGCAGGGTGCGGAACACATCCAGGCACTCTTCGGGCGAAGCCATGGCGGCACGGGTGATCATTTCCCTGCGCAGCTCGCGCAAAGAGGTGCCATACTGGGCGTCGGCCTCAAGCACCACGTCAAAGTGGAAAACGGTGGTGATCGGGTCGGTCATGGCCACGTCGTACATTTCCTGGAACAAATCCGAATAGCCTTGATAGGAGAGGGCCTGAGCCTTCAAGATCATGGACTCGTCGGAGAATTCCTGGCCGTTGGTGAGCAAGGTGTAGTCGAGGTTTTGCATCGAGTTGAACTTGCGCTCGTCTTGTACGTCCAGCAGGAGGGGCACGCCGTCTTCGTTCAGCTCATGGTGCACACCTTCTTCTCCGTTTTGCAGGAAATACAGGGTGTCCATGTTGGTCAGCCAATCCAGGTACATGACAGCGGCTTCCGGGTTTTTGGAGTAAACGGGAATAAAGTTGAAGATGCCGTTGGGCGCGTACATGGTGTGGTAGTACTTGGTGGGATCGGTGACCGACTCAAAGCAGTTGAGCGGAGCCAGCTGTGCATCGGGCTCTGTGGCTTGCAAGGTAGCCAGGATGCCGGGGGACACACGGATGGGGTGATCGCTGTTGTAGGTGTAGCCGCCGGCACGTCCGCTGCTCACGTCGCCAAATTGTAGGTCAGAATCGTCCAGAGCGAAGTCGGGGGAAATCAGTTTTTCGTTGTACAGTTTGTTCATGAAGACCACATAGTCTTCGTAGCCGTCCCACAGGATGTCCGGAACGGTGGCCAGGGTCTTTTCGTCCAGGTTCTTAATGAAGGACATCATCAGCGGAGCATGGGAGTTCAAGTCGCGGTTTACCGCATAGGGGATTACGTTTTCTACGTTGCCCGGATTTTGGTCGCGGAAGGCTACCAACAGGTTGTAGAAATCTTCTTTGGTTTTGGGCATTTCCATACCCAGCTTCTCGACCCAGTCTTTGCGGATGAACATGCCCTGGTTGGCCAGCAGAACGCGCTTGGCCGGGATGGCATACTGGCCGCCTTCGAAGATGCCGTACTGCAGCAAATCTTCGCCCAGGTAGGACTTGATCTGTTGGCCGTGCTCGTTGATCAGGTCGGTCAGTTCCAGCAGTCCGCCTTGCATCACGAAGTTGGTGATCACCGACTCGGTGTAGGTGAAGTTGATGTCGGCAGCGTCGCCCGAAGCCATTAAGATGTTGAGCTTATCGATTTCTTCGGAACGAGGGATAACCACCCACTCCATCTTGATGTTGCGGGGATCGCCAAATTCTTTTTGAATCCATTCGGTCCAGTAGTTGTTGTCAACCGGGGTCTGTCCGGTTGCGCCGCGGTCAAACACCGAAACCTTTAAGGTAATGGGTTCTTCGTAGCGGAACACTTCGGCCTTTTCTTCGGTGCCTTCGGCAAAAATGCCGGGGACCATGGTCAGCATTAGCGCGAGGGCCAAAGCCAGAGTCAAAAGTTTCTTCATGGGTATGCCTCCTCAATGTTTTGTTTGATTCAATCCATTTGCCCCTTGCAAATGGTCAGATACAAAGATCAGGGGGTTATTCCTTCACGGCACCGATCATTACCCCTTGTACAAAATATTTTTGCAAGAAGGGATAGGCGATAACGATGGGCACAGTGGAGAAAATGATGGCGGCCGAACGTATGGTTTCGGAGAGCACCGCGTTGCGCCCGCCTTCCAGCATGTTGACCTCAGTGTCGGTGCTGTTAAATACCACTTGGTACAGCTTCATTTGCAGCGTGTAGTACTGGTTATTGGAATTGATGTAGTAGCGCACGTCGGCAAAGGAGTTCCAGCGGGTGACCGCATAGAACAGGCTGATGGTGGCCAAAGCCGCCGTAGATAGCGGCAGTACGATCCGAATGAGCACACCCACATCGTTGCAACCGTCCAGATAGGCCGACTCTTCCAGGCTGTCGGGGATGCTGGAGAAGAAGTTGCGCAAGATGATGGTGTTGTAGGTGCTGATTAAAATGGGCAGCACAAGCGACCAGGGATTGTCGATCAGGTTAAGCTGTTTCATCCACAGGTATTCGGGGATTATGCCCCCGGCAAAGTACATGGGTATGAGCACTAGCAATGTCAAGAACTTGTACCCGGGCAAATGCTTTTTGCTCAGAGGGTAGGCCAGCAGTATGCTGCCCACCATGGCCAGCGCAGTGTAGCCTATGGTTAAAACGATGGAAAAGATTAGCGAACGTTGCATGCTCTTGTCCATAAACACCGATTTGTAGGCATTTAGATCAAAGTCGATGGGCAAAAAGGAAACCTGACGGGCCAACACGGCATCCCTGCCACTCAGCGAGAGCGCCACGATGTGCAGAATTGGCAAAATGCACAGCAGCATCGCGATGGTAATAATTACATAAAATACGATGGAAGACCCTAAATACCTGCGCGTGCTGGAAACCTTGGGCGCGGCGTTGGGGCGTGCATTGTCTACCATAATCCATCCTCCCCTATCCGTCTGGTGATTGTGTTGGCGGCGATCAGGAACATCATGTTGGCCACAGAGCCAAACATACCCGCCGCAGTGGCGTAAGAATAGCGGGCGTTTTTCAAACCGGTTTTGTAAACGTAAGTTGAAATAACTTCGGATACGTCGAGCACCATGTCGTTGCTCATAACGAAGGGGCGTTCAAAGCCGATGGACACCATTTGGCCCAACCGCAGGATCAACATCAGGATGATGGTAGGGCTGATGCAGGGCAGGGTGACGTTCCATATGCGGCGCAACCGGCCGCAGCCATCCACCTCGGCGGCCTCGTACAACTCGGGGTTAACGCCCGAAATGGCGGCCAAATACACGATGGTGCCCCAACCTGCCGACTGCCAAATGCCCATGGCCACATAAATGATAACCCAGTTGAGCTTGTTGGTTAAAAAGTTCACCTTGTCGCCGCCCAGGGCTGTGACGGCGTTGTTGACCAATCCGGTAGACGAGAAAATTTGGGTGACGATACCGCCGATGATGATCCATGAGAGAAAGTGGGGCAGATACAAAATGGTTTGCGCTATCCGCTTAAAGGTCATGGAGTTCATCTCATAGAGCATGATCGCCAGGATGATGGGGATCGGGAATCCAAACACCAAATCCAGGCCGTTGAGCGCGAGGGTATTTTTTAGCGCATGCCAGAATTTGGGGTTTGAGAACAGTTCTCCGAATACCGAAAAACCTACCCAATCACTGTCCCACATGCCCTTAAAAATATTAAAATCTTTAAATGCAACTTGCAGACCCGTCAAAGGAGCATAGCGAAAGAGTATGTACTGAGCCAATGGGAACAACAGCATCAAATACAGATATTTGTACCGGCTCCAGGCTCTGACAAACTTGTTTCTCCTTTTAGGGATCACTGGCTTTCCGACAACGTTCACAGCAACGCCTCCCAGTTTGTTAATCCTTTAACCATATGTTATAATGATATTGACTGACAAAAAAGAACTGTCTCATCACTCAATTTTAACAAATTTGGTGAGCAATGTAAATTGCTATTATTGCCTCGTATATTGCAAAAATTGCTACGGAATATAGGACTGCAAAGGGCAACGGAGGAGATGATGCAGCCATGCAGGGGAATCCAAAGTGGAACTACGTATTGCCCATGAACAGCAAGCAGGATTGGGAACTTTACCACAAAAGTTCGCAACAAACGGCCGAGCATCCGTACCATGCGCACGAATTTTATGAATTCTATTTTTTTATATCGGGGGATGTTTCGGTATACATTGACGATACCTGTTACGATATGAAAAAAAACGATGTGATTATATTTCCGCCGGGCAAATCCCATCGCGCCGTGTTTCATGAAATGGGCACCTACTACGAGCGATTGGTGGTGTATGTGTCTCAAAAAGCAATAAAAAGGATGGATTTTGAATCGTTTTCGTTGAAGAGTCGGGTGGATGAGTTTATTGAGAAAGGCAACATTTATCGCAATATCAGCGATAATGATTTCGCGTCTTGCACCAAAATTGTGGACTGTGTGGCCGAAAACGCCTATGGTTTTTCGCCCTACCAGTATCAGCTCAACCGTTGCTTGGTGGAAACTTTGCTTATCTTGCTATGTCAGTGCTTTGATCGGCCGGATGACGAACAATCCCTGCGCTCCCAAAAGCGTATTTTGTCGGTGGTTCAGTATATCAACAATCATTTGTTGGAGGATTTGTCGTTGGATTCCATAAGCACACAGTTTTATTTAAACAAATACCACTTGAGCCGGCAATTTAAGCAGCATACCAACCAGACCGTTTACCAATATATTTTGTCCAAACGGATTCAGCGCAGCAAAGAACTGATGCAAACCGGCATCTATCCCACCCATGTGTTTAACCGCTGTGGCTTTAAGGACTATTCATGCTTTTATAAGATGTTTAAAAAAGAGACCAACATGTCGCCCAAAGAGTATTTCCGAGAGGTAAATGGAAACGAAGGGGCGTGAAATGATGATATTTAAACATGAAGGACCAGCGCACCCATAAGAATGGATGCGGTGGTTCTTTGTTTGTTGAGCACTTACTTGAGTTTTCGTGAAGCGCGGGTAGAAAATCGTGCGGGTATAAGTTGGGTTTAAGGGTATCGTATGAATATATTATGGTACAGCAGGCGTTTCAAGTTATGCAAACTCTAGGCAACGCTTGCGGAAATACAGATAATTTTCTAGGGAAACCTCTTCGGGCACGCCGTGGTCGCAGGTGGGCAAAAATCCACCCCGCGCCTGCATGACGGGAAAGATATCGTCGATCATGCGGTCGATAGCTTTAGGCCCCTGGGCCAGAATTCGCTTATCCACCCCTCCGGAGATGCGCAAATCGGGGTATTTTTGAGCCATGCCTTTTAAATCACAGCCAGCAGCGACTTCAAAGGGGCTTAGGAAATTCAGGCCGATTTCCCGGTACAGGTCTATAACCGGATCGCTGAAGCCGTCGGTGTCCACCTGAAAGTGCAGCGTGCGGCCCTTGTCCAGTTGACGCTTGCGGGCGTTGGATAAAAGCTGCTGGTAATAGGGGAACAAGAACGCCCGGATCATGTCAGGCGAAATCAGCGGACCGTGGTTGTAGCAAATATCTTCGGCGATGAAAATTTCGTCCAGGGTTACGTGCTGTTGGTGGCGCGCGATAACGCTGTCGGCCAAGTTCAGCCAGGCCTGCATGCAGCTATGGATCAGATCGGGATCATCGTAGAAGATATAGAGCAAATCTTCCGGACCGATCAGCGAGCGCAGGTACATATATCCCCCCACAAGGCTTTGACCGACGAAAAGGCCTTGCCTGGCTTTTTCCACCGCTTGGGGCATGTATTCGTCCATTTGAATTTGACGCTCGGGAGAGTTGGGATCCATGCGCCAGAGGCAATTTTCTTCCCAGGTTTTTTGATCGCTCACCGGGTGATGGATGTATTCGGGCATAAAGCCGCTTCGCCGATCCTTGAAACACAACAAATGGCGGCCGGCGAAATCCTGTACGACCTCATAATCGCCCCGGTCTTCGACCACCTTTTCTTCGAATATGGGCTCGAATCCGGCTTCGCACCAGCCCAAGCCGTAAAGATCAACCCGGCCGGCGGGATCGTAGCCGAAAAGCTGGGCTAGGTTGGCGTTTGAATCCAACCCTTGTTCGCGTTGCCATTTTTCCAAACTATAAAATCCAAATTCCTTCTGATAAAATCCGGCTCCGGGCACCATGTTGTAAAAGTCCCAATATTTTTTTGCTCCGGGTGCTATTTGATCGCGGGAGACCATGCTATGAATTCCATCGCCCATAGGGGTAAGTCCTCCTTTGCGTTTTAAAGCTGCCACATGGCAATATAAAATAGGAAGTTAACCGGTACAATTGAAGTGAAGGTAGTTAAGCATTTCGGTCGAGCATGCATATATATTAAAGAAACGGATCAGTCAAATACATTATCATACAAGGGAGGGCGAATGTCTATAGCTCAACGGAAATATAAGTTCACTTGGAGTAGAGGTCGAGAGCATCAATAAGCGCATGTAATTTGCGATGGTTTTTTTGATTTGTAACATAATTTATGATGAAAAGAGGAAACGGTATGGGGAAAGCCCTCGATCAAATGACGATTGAAGAGCTGTGGCAGCTCTTTCCGATTTTATTAACCGAACACAAAGCGGAATGGACAAAGTGGTATCAGGAAGAAAAATTACTGCTGGAACGGGGGATTGGCCGTGCCAATATACACCGCATTGAGCACATTGGTAGCACAGCGATTTCGGACATATGGGCCAAACCGATTGTGGACATCCTGCTGGAGACACCGTCAAACGTGGATGTCCATAGGTTGCAAGCGCTTGCGCAGCGGCAAGGGTATATTTGTATGTCCCAATGCGAAAACAGGGCATCGCTGAACAAGGGCTATACGCCGGATGGCTTTGCTCAACGTGTTTTTTATTTGCATTTGCGAGTTCGCGGTGATAACGATGAACTGTATTTTAGAGATTATTTAAACGCTCATGCCGATGCGGCCCGGGAATATCAGCAGCTCAAGCTGTCTCTATGGAAAATGTATGAGCACGACCGCGACGCATACACCAGGAGCAAGACTGAGTTTATAAAGAGATATACCGAAATGGCCAAGAATTTGTATACAGACCGGTATGCATGATTGGGGGCATACGCTTACAAAAAACAGAAACTCCCTTCGAATTTTTCGAAGGGAGTTTGAATATATTGGCAATTAAGATTCCGGCGCATCCGACGTTTCGAGGGGGAAACTGGTGCTCCTGGTGGCCATGCGGCGTTCAAACCACTTGCCTTTTTTGTAATATATGATCAGCATGATGGAGGTGATCGTCCAGGAAATCGGATACCCCAGCAGCATAACGTTGACCGAATCCATGATATTGGGTGCAATAAACAGCACCCAAACGATGCGCAGCACTACGACGCCCAGCGCGGTTAAGATCATGGGTACCAGCGCTTCGCCCACGCCGCGCATGGTGCCGGCCAAGATTTCTACGCACACATAGGTAAAGAAGAAGGGAGTTAAGGTGTGCATCATGCTCATGCCCTGGGCGATGACTTCCGGGGTCATGGCATCCTGGTCGTTGGTAAACCAACCGAAGATATATTCACCCAATCCAATGAGCAACAAGCTGATGCCGATCGACGCGCCAAAAGCTATGGCCAAGCACACGCGCACGCCATGCTTGATGCGATCCAGTTTGAGCGCCCCAAAGTTTTGCCCGACAAAGGTGGTTATAGATACGCCAAACGCGCTCATGATCATCCAGAAAAACGAATCGATCTTTCCGTAAGCCGCCCATGCTGCTGTAGTGGCTGTGCCAAAAAAGTTAACAGAAGATTGAATGACCAGGTTTGCCGAGGAGTACATGATCGATTGGAGCCCTGCGGGCAGGCCGATGCGGACGGTTTCCACCAAAGCCGATTTATGAAAGCGAATTTTTTTGATGTCTAACTTATAGCTTTCGTCGGTGCGCATCAGAACCCATAGCGTGAGCACGACGCTGGCGACCTGGGAAAGCACGGTGGCAATGGCGGCGCCGGCAACGCCCCAGCCTAACACAGCCACAAACAACAAATCCAGCACGATGTTAACCACACAGCCTACAATCAAAAAATACAGAGGGCGCTTGGAATCTCCGCCGGCGCGCAGTATGCCGCTGCCCACGTTGTACAAAAGGGAGGAGATAATGCCCAAAAAATAGATGCGGATGTAGGCAATCGCATCACCCAGCACGTCGGCTGGTGTGTGCATTTTTTCCAAAATTCCGGGAGAAATGAGGTAACCAAACACGGTTAAAAATAGGCCGGCGGCCAGGCTGAGCGCCACGCCGGTGTGCACGGCGGCGCTGGTTCCCTCGGCATCCTTTGCGCCGCAGTATTGGGATACCACGACGGTGGTTCCCGAAGCGATGCCCACAAACAAGCCTATGATCAGGTTAATCAGCGTGCTGGTTGCTCCGCCCACAGCTGCCAGCGCTTGCGCGCCACAAAACTGGCCCACCACCATGGCGTCCACCGTATTGTACAGCTGCTGAAAAAAAGTACCGAACGCGATGGGAAAGAAAAAGCTAAGCAGTTGTTTCCAAATGACGCCCTCGGTAAGTCCGACTTGTGCACGCTTAGATTGGTTCATGAATGTAGTGCTCCTTCTATGGAATGATGATCAATACAAATATACTATACCAAACGCTGTGTTTTGACCAGAGAGATAGCCCCACTGTTCATTATATAACAAAATCCCAATAAAGGCATTGGGATTTTGTTTTGGTTTATCTAGTTATGTAACGGTTTTTTAATTGGTTAGAGGGATTGCCCAGGCTTTTTATTCTTGAAAGAGGATAAGATCTGCCGATTGGGCGCGGAGCATAGGCGTTTGAACGGGTGTGGGTTCGACGCCGCTGCTGCTTAGGAAATTTTGAACGCGGATTGCTGCATAGTCGTTGAGCTCTTGTACGGTGAGCTTGCCGTCGCCGTTGGCGTCGGCTTTCAAGGAGGTCTTGCCGTCGGCAATCAGATCCCACCCGGCACCCTCGCTTAGGCTACGCCCGAAGGCTGTCGCCATGGAAGCTTCGGTTTGAGTTTTTTCCGAACCAATTCGATAAGAATCTTCGGTGGCGGAAGAGGAGGTCATAACGATGTACTTTTCGTTTTGAAATACCGTCTGTCCATCGATAAAGGCTCCGCTTTGGCAGTAGTCGAGTATAAGCACAATCTTGCCGCGCACATTGTGCGTTTGTTGTTCCAACTCTGCCGGAGAAATCCGCTCTCCGCTGTGTAGCTCAAAATAAGGCTGGCCGCCTTCTACGCCGCCGTGGGTGTTGATGTAAAAGACCGACACATCGCTGTCCGAAGCTTCGAGGAAGGTTTGGTTTATGGCTGCGAAAAGCTGCTCTTTGGTCACGTCCAGCTTGATGGCGATTTCGTACTGTTCTCCGTCCATGTCGGCCTGCTGGAACATGTCGGACAAACCTTGAGCCGTGTTGATGGCGCCGATGCGGGCGCGCCCGTCGGAATACAGGCGTTCGCTAACCAAGAGCGCCCGGTACTTGGCCTTGGGTGGCGTTACGGTAAGGTTTAATTCGGCGCTTAGGCCTCCGTCCCGGGTGGAAACCACGATCACGGTACTGCCTTCCTTGTGCGCGGCTAATGCGCCCAACGGATCCACGGTGGCCACGCTCTCATCCCGGGAAGTATAAACCAGCTGATCCTCGCTTCCGGCGGGGAAAACCACGGGTTCCAAAAGCACCTTGGTGCCCAAACTTATTTCCAAATCCGAAGGATCAAAATACAAATTTTGAATCTGGGCCTTGTTTACGGTGACGGTACACTCGGCGTGCAATGCGCCGTTTAGAAACAGATAAACGGATGCCTGCCCTTGTTTAAGCGCGGTGATCTGGCCCTGAGGATCAACCTTGATCACCTCGGGCGCAGAGCTGACGAACACGATGTCGGGCGTTTGCTGGGCAGGGGTAATACTCCAGCGCAGCTGTTGCTGTTGGCCGACAAAGAGGTCTACGGACTTTTGCTCCAGCTTTGCCTTGAGCTGGTCTGTGCCTTGCTGCGGCACCACAATCACCAGCTTATAGCTGCCCATTGTGTTCGAAAACGCGTTGACGCGTACAAAATATTGTTGTCCGGCCTTTAGGGGTTGACGGATGTAAAAGTTGGCGTTCTTTTGAAATTCCATGTCGTCGTTAAAGGCGATTTGCTCTCCCTGGGCGTTGAGCAGGTAGCCCTGGGTGTCCAGCTCGCTTCCGTCAACTCCTTCGGTTTTGATGGCATATTCGCCATCGGTTTCGGCAACGAAGGAGTACCAGTGGACATCCCGCGGCGCGGCAATCGTTTTTATATATTCCACATTGCCGGCGGCCAGCATGATGGGGTTGTTGCTGTTGCGGCCGTAACTGTTTTTCATAACCCCTACCACAAAGCCGATTTGCCCTTGAAGATCGGATGCGCTGGTCACAGTCAGCAGATAGGGCGTACCTTCGACCAACCTTTGGGTGATTTGAAAGCCGCCCTCTGTGGAGCGGTCCTCACCCACCTGTTCGCTGGTTTCTTCTATATATAAGCTGGCGATCAGGTTTTGCGGGAGGCTTTGTTCATAAAAGCTTTTGAAGATATACTCTCCGGTTTCCTGGGGAACGAATCGGTAGTAAGCGACATCATTATCGGGGCTTAGCGCGACCGTTTCCCAGCTGTTGGTGTACAGCTCTACCGGATTGATTTCATCGGCAACGGCGGGAACGCACAGCGCACACAACATTGTCGCAAACAGCGACAATGCAAAAAAGATTGCGCGCAGGTTTTTGTGCTGTGCAGCGTGCATCAGTTCCATCGCTCCTCGTTGTGCTTCCAGGTGATTTTATATTATTTATAGAAGCTATTCTTGCCGGGCGATTTGCTCAGCGAGATCCTCCAAATACAGCCAGCGCTCGGTAAGCTCATCCAAACGGGCATTTGCCCGGCTCAGCTGTTGCCCCAGGCGTTCCAGTTCCACATAATCGCTGCTGTGTTGGGCCATTTGTGCTTCTATGTTTTGAACGTCCTGCTCGGCTTGGGCAATGCGTTCTTCAATGGTTTCATAGTCCCGCTGTTCCTTGAAGCTGAACTTTAGCTTGCGGCGGGTGCGCATCGCTTCGGATTCGGCCTTGCCTTTATCGGCTTGCGCGGCGGACGCTTGTTCTTCCTGATCCTTGCGCTCTAACAGATAATCGGTGTAGCCGCCCATATAGCGGCAAACATGCCCGTCTTCTTGGGTTTCAAAGATTTGGTTTGCTATGCGATCCAGGAAGTAGCGATCGTGGCTGGCGGCAACGACCGCGCCCTCAAAATCGTCCAAATAATCCTCTAATATGGTCAACGTTTGAATGTCCAAATCGTTGGTGGGTTCGTCCAACAAGAGCACGTTTGGTGCGCCCATCAGCTCGCGCAGCAGAAACAGCCGACGCTTTTCTCCGCCGGAAAATCGGTGAATGGGGGTGCGCTGAAGCGCAGGGGGGAACAAAAACTGTTCCAGCATTTGGCTAGCGCTGATTTGCCCTTTTGGGGTTTTTAATGCGGGAGCAACCCGGCTGACGTATTCAAGGGCGGTGATGTCTCCGTCGATCCCTTGGGTGTGCTGGGCAAAATAACCGATTTTAACCGTGCTGCCCCGGACGATGGTTCCCTCGTCTGGCTCTAGGATGCCGGCGATCAGGTTGAGCAGCGTGCTCTTGCCGGTACCGTTGCCGCCCACCAGGCCGATTCGGTCGTCCCGCAGCAGGTTGTAGCTGAAATCTTTGACTATGGCGCGCCCGTCAAACGCTTTGGACATAGCTTCAATTTCGATAATTTGCTTGCCCAGGCGGCTGCTGGCTGCGCTCATTTGAACCTTGGCGCCTTCTGAGGGCAGGCTGCTTTCCTTGAGCTGTTCGATTTTTTGTAGTCTGCCTTTGGCCTTGGTAGTGCGCGCTCTGGCGCCCCGCTGTGCCCATTCCAATTCCTTTTTGAGCAATACGCGTCTGCGGTTGTCGCTGCTTTGTTCCATGGCTTGCCGCTCGGCCTTCATTTCCAGGTATCGGGAATAGTTGGCCGGATAGCTGGTGAGGGTGGCGTTGTCCAGTTCTACGATGGCGTTGGCCACGTTTTCAAGAAAAAACCGATCGTGGGTGACCATGATGATTCCGCCGCGAAACGCGCGCAAAAATTCCTCCAACCATTCCACCATATCGCTGTCCAGGTGGTTGGTCGGCTCGTCCAAAATATAAAGATCTGCCGGGTGGACCAACACGGCAGCCAGCGCCACGCGTTTGCGCTGGCCGCCCGACAGCTGCCCGATCGGCTGATCGTGGTCTAAAATTTTTAAGCGGTTGAGCACGGTCTGGGCTTCAAAGTGGCGGGCGTTTGCCCCCTTTACCACGTACTCAAGGGCGCTTATGCTTTCATCCATCGCCGGATTTTGCTCCAGAAAGCCCACTCGGAGTCCGTTTGCGCGAACCACCTGCCCATTATCCGGCTCTTCCAATCCGGCTAAAATGCGCAGCAGCGTGCTCTTGCCTGTGCCGTTTATGCCGATGATGCCGATTTTGGCCTCGTCCTCCACATACAGGCTGGCATTTTCCAGCAACGGATTGAGGCCATAGTTTTTATCGATATGTTCTGCCGATAGCAACATGTATGTTTGTTTCCTCTTCCTGTGTCCTTTGTGGTTGTCGCCGGTGGTTAGTCTTCCAGCTGCAAAAACTCGCTGGACACATAACCCTGTAGCTCCACCGTTTTGATTTGATACCAGCCATCTTCGATTTGTCCGGTTATGATGACCCGCTGGCCGTTGAGCAGCACGCCGCGAATCGCTGCCGAGGTGGAAGGTTGCTCGCGCACGTTGAGCGTGGAACCTTTGCTTGCCAAAGCCACCTTGGCATATTGTTCGCCCTCCTGAAGCTCAGGAAGCGGCTGGGGCGTCGGTTGGGGCGTGGGCTGGGGACGCGCGCGCCCCACGTTTTTGCTGATCTGGTCAAGAGGCGGCAGGGGTTGAGTTTCCATCAGTTTGTGTTCCAGCGTCATGCCCGGATAATAAAAATTCAAAATTTGCTCGTAGTCCCAGCCGTGGGCGGAGGCCATTTGCTGGGCGCCGCGCTGGCTCATGCCTACACCGTGGCCGAAACGCCGCGCAACGATTTCGTAGGCTTGCAGTTGGGGTTTGGGGGTGGAAGTCGGCGCTTCGGTTGCCGCTAGGGCTTCGCCCGGTTGGGCTTGCGCGCTTTCCGTATCTTGAATATCAGCCTTTGTCTGCGCGACTTGCGCTGGCACAAATATTTTTTCTACGCTCATCAGCTCGTAATCGCTGGCGTTTATCTTAAGGCCGAAGCCGGGTTTGAGTTCGTCGTACACCGACAGATCCACGGTGACCTGAATATTTACCGGAGCAGGGGTGGGCTGCGGCGTGTCGGTGGGCTGCGGTGTGCCGGCGGGTTGAGCATCGGCAGAAAGCATTTTGACGCCCACATTTTCGGCCTGTAGAGCCGCGGAAGGCGTGCTCAGGCTAGCCTGCTGGGTTGCTTCCGGGGTGGGTTGCAGGGTAGGTGCCGGCGTGGGCAGGGGAAGCGCCTTTACGGTCAAGGCAAAGCGCATTTGGGTGTACATTTTGCATCCCTGGCTTTGGTGAAGCGGCGAATGGCCCTTGATATCGTCCACCGAAAGGATTTGTATATCCCTGGGTTCTGTGCTGAGTCCTTGGGCTTTTAGTTGATCGCCCATTTTGCTTTTTAAAAGAGCGGATAGATTTTTGTCCATTTGCTCGCCATCTACGGGCACGGTCAATCTGCGCACCTCGCTGGACGGGTTTTCTATATCGTAGGGATCGTCCACCATCTGTAGATACCCAAAATCGCCCTCGCCGCCCCAGATATCGGTGGCCAGTTCACTTTGTCCGCCGTTGCTGGCGGTAAAATAGCACTGGGCAAAATTGCCGTTGTACATGCCCACCACGCCGGCGGTTTCGTCCACGGCGGCGATGGCGTTTTCATAGTCCGGATTGTAGCCTTTATACACCTGGTCGGCGGTGGAATCCACCACGTCGTAGCTTTTGGAGAAAGCCTTGCTGCGGCGATCCAGCGCATAGGTTCTGGCGGCCACCGCCTGGGCTTTGAGCGCTTCCAGCGGGAAGGAGTCCGACATTTCGTAGGGCACTACGCCGTACAGGTACTCTTCCACATCGATGTGCAATATGGGTTCGATTTTTCCATTGGCTGCGTTCAGCTGTAGATCGCCCACAAACAGGTTTTTGCCGGCTTCGTGAATCCATATTCCACCGTCGACATCCGATTCATGGCGGGTAAAGGACACGCTTTTGCCCATGTTGATGGTCAAGCCGCCGCTGGTGAGCAGCAAGTTTTCTCCTTCAAGCGCCACCGAAATCTGGCTTCCGTCGGCAAAGCGAAAGCCCGAATCGCCTTCCACGCTGTAGCTTCCTTCTAAGGTTATGCCCAGCGCGGCAGGCTCTTTGAGTTGTGTGAGCAACACCCGCAGCGCACCGCTTTCAACGCTTTGGGACTCTTGATCTTCGGCTTGGTCGGCAGCGCCAACACCGCCGTTTGCCGCGGGGGGCGCCTGGGTGACCGGATCGGTTTTAGGACCGGCGGTTGGCGTTGGGGCGGGCTCCGTGTGCCCACAGCTTGGCATAATCAATATACACAACGCCAAAACAAATAGACAGGTTCTTTTGAATTTGGTGTTCATAATTTCCTCCTCAATGTGGCGACAGGCCACCGACTTTAGAATACCATAATCCTGTTAATCTGGCACATTTTTCCGACTTTATTTATGATATGTTCACAAAAAACACATGTTTTGCATGTTTTATTGCATGATGAAGCACGCGTTGCAAACATAACCCATCAAGTTTATATGCTTTTAACATCATTGCTATATAATAATTTCGATTATTGAGAAAAAGAGGTGTTTTATCGTATGTCTAAATATTCACGCGTGGCCGCACTGGTGCTGGTGCTCTGCCTGCTAACGGCCGGTGCAGTTTTTGCCGAAGCGGAAAAACCTGCCGCAACCGAAGCGGTGGCTGAAGTCGCGACCGAGGGAAACGCAGCCGCTGCTGCCGCCCTTAGCGACGATCTGTACAGCTTTCAAATTCAGCTTAACGGTGCAGTCTATGCGTTGCCCGGCACCCTAGCCGATTTTGAAGCCAACGGCTGGGCGTATGCCGAAGAGGCTGATGAGGAAATTAAGCCCAACCAGTACATATTTGGCATGAAGCTGAAAAACGGCGATGTGGAGATTAGCGCTTCCTTCATCAACTTTAGTCAGAACGTTGTCAAAGCGACCGAAGGGCACGTGGGCGGCCTAGACATTTCCAAGGATATTCTGGAAAACGGAGGCAGCGCGGTTCTGCCCAAGGGCATTGAACTGGGCAAAGCCACCAAAGAGGACGTCGTTAGTGCCTACGGCCAGCTCTCCGATTCTTACGATGGCGATTTATACGAAAAAATGACCTACAAAACCGATACCTACTCCACCATCGAACTGTACGTTTACAAAGAAAGCAAAGTTCTGGAAAAGATAGAGATACGCAATTTTGTGCCGACAGAACCGGTGGTCAGCGAAGTGAGCGATGAAGCGCCCGAGAGCGTGACCGCCTACCAGGCACCCACCGAATTGGGCACCGACCTTTTAAGCTTTGTTGTTGAATACGACGGCGCGCTGTATCGGCTGCCCGCCCCGGTAAAGGCCTTCGAGGAAAACGGCTGGGTCATTACCGAAGGTGCCGATGAGGCGGTTTCGGCCAAGAGCACTACCTTCATCGAGATGCGCAGCGCCAATAACCAAGTGGGCCGATTCAGCGTGTACAACGATTCGGACAAGGCTGTATATCCGACAAACTGCTTGGTGACCTCGCTAAAGAGCAGCGCCTTTGATCCCGATGTGGCCATCGAGCTGCCCGGCGGCATCACGCGAGAGAGCACCTTGGAAGAGTTTACCGCTGCTTACGCCGAAGTGGAATCCAAAACCGAGGAAAGTTCCTCCTTCGTATACTATACCTACGGCGACAGTTCGTTCAACGGCGTCACCATTTCTTACAATGTAAATGACAAGGCTATCACTACCATCGAAGTAGAGAAGGATGCCCGCTAACCAATTTTTTTAGCCACACGGCCACATGGGTCGTGTGGCTTTTTATTAAGGGCTTGATCTGCGGCACACTTGCGCATCCTTCGGATCATATATTTTATGGTAGATTAAAATAAAACAAGAACTGGCTTCGGGTTTAAAAATCTATAAAGAGTTGTATAATAATATGGTATAATAAGTGTCGGCAGGAAACCTGAATAAAGGAGGTACGTACTATGGAAGAAAAGCAAGCGCTAAACCCTCATGACCCCGTGTGGCAGGATAGAAAGCGTATTTTAGGCATGCCCATTACGTTTACCAAATACATCATTACCCCAGACCGGTTGGTGCTCAACAAAGGGTTGTTGAACACCGAGACCGATGAAATTTTGCTCTACCGAATCATGGACATTAAGCAGACCCGCAGTCTATGGCAAAAAATCTTTGGCGTGGGCACGATCACCCTGTATTCTGCCGACAAGTCCCATGCTACCCTTAAGCTGGAAAACATT
>CAYFTL010000030.1:0-337 GCA_964346145.1 uncultured Oscillospiraceae bacterium
CAGCTATTTCAACGCACTGATTTACTTGACCGATAGGGAGCGTTACCCGCTACAGATTATTTTGCGCGAAATCTTGGTATCCAACCAAGTAAACTTTTCCGAGGTGCAAGGGATAGACCCCGAACAGATTCCGGCACAAAGCGCGCTGGGTAACCAGTTGAAATATGCGCTGATCATCGTCAGCTGCGGCCCCATTCTGGCGGTCTATCCGTTTGTGCAGCGTTATTTTGTCAAAGGCGTTATGATCGGATCGATCAAAGGATAAAATTGCCCAACCACACGAATTTATTTTTTGGGAGGGAAAAATGGAAAAAAATATTGAAGTAGCAATAATTAT